>NZ_JBEYEW010000006.1:104270-329870 GCF_040634095.1 Streptomyces sp. NPDC007205 | reverse complement strand
TGCGGACGACCCGGCTTGATGCCCCGCGGCAGCAGCGGCTCAAGACGGGCCCACTGCCCGTTCGTCAGATCCCCACGTCCCACAGGACGTGATCATCACGAACAAGATCAACTTTCGCAACAGGCCCTAGGCCTTGCAGCGGTGGGTGCGGGCGGCGAGTTCGGCGCCGGCCCGGGTGGAGTAGTCGGCGTCGAAGCCACAGCCCGGCGCGGTGCAGGCGGCGGTGTGGGTCTCGCGGCCCCGGCCGTTGTACGAGGTAGCGACCTGCACGGGGCCGATGCGGATCACGTCGCGGAAGCGGCGGTGAGCGGACACGGTGACCTCCTGTCGGGTCAAACGAGTTGGAGTTGACTGGTGATGGCGCGGGTCATCTCGGCGGGCAGGCCGAGGCGGGCCGAGAGCGTGTCGGCGGGCATCGGGGAGCCGGTGGAGGCCTGGTGGGCTTCGGCGAGCTTGCGGGCGTGGTCCAACAGGGCGGCCGGGACGACCGGAGCAGCAGCCGCGCTCTCCACGGGGGCCGGTTCCGACGCGGGAGCCAACTCGGGTGCCGGGGCCGCATCATCGGTGCGATGCGCGACCTCGGGCGTGGTCGGTTCCTCGGTCTCCGGTTCTGCCGGTATCGGGGTGGTGGGTGAGTGGACGAGGAGGGTTCCACCGAGGAACGCCAGGGCGGGCCAGCCAGCGACGAGGATCCGCAGCCATGCGGGCACCTGGTGCAGGTCCAGGAGTCCGGCGGTGGCGATGTTGGCGCCGAGCGAGGCGCCCAGGGCGATGACGAACCAGGTCCAGGCCGAGCGCTCCCGCCGGGCGGTCCGCAGCCGACGCCAGGCGGCGACCAACAGCAGATCGACGGAAACCGGATAGGCCCAGCCCTTCCAGCCCGACTGACCGGCTGCTTCGGCCAGGTCGTGCAGGTGGGCGAAGGACAGCGCACCGGCGATCACGGCTTGGATGAGAACGGGGTCCGGGCGGATGGTGGCAGCCATGGAGATCAGGCCTCCAGGCGGGGGTAGCCGTGTCCGGCGGGCGGATAGGCGCCGGCGTCACTGAGGGCGAACTCGGCGCCGAAGGCACCGGCCATCACGGCCGTCAAGGCGTCCCGCTCGGGGTGGTGGGTCAGGTGGTGGACAAAGGACTCGTACAGATAGCCCAGCCGGTTGACGTCATCGCGTTCGGCGGGGGTGTACTCGCTCCAGTGCTTACGGCCCATCGGGGTTCCTTCCGGTTTTCGGCATGGCGGGGCCAGGGACCTGGCGCGAAAGCGGTCGCGCCGACCGTGGAGCAGGGGGCGTGTTACTCGGTGACCGGTCGCGGCTTGACCAGCGACGGTCCTTCCGCCGGCACCTCGATGGGCGCGTTGGGACGGAACGGTTCGAGGAAGGGAAGGTCCGGGACCAGATGGGCGAAGTCCCGGCAAACCGCGATCACTTCGTCGCGGGAGGTTTCCGGGGTGCGGATCTTCGACCAGCCACCCGAGGCGTCCGCCGCAACGGCGGTCCCGGGCCGTTCCATCGGGATCAAACTGGCGGCCGGTACGGCGTCGGGGGCGACGTCGGCCAGGCCCATCTCGGCGGTCTGCTTGTCGTTGACACGGTGGACAACCCGGCCGGTGAGCTGGGCGCGGAGCATGGTGGCGCCCTTGCCCAGGTCGGAGCCGAAGCGCTGCCCGCAGATCTCCAGGTAGATGCCGACCGCGCGGGCCATCTGCGCCAGCCGAATCAACGCGGTCACGATCTGCTCGCGGCGCTCCTCGTCCTTGCGTGAGGCGATCAGGAACAGCTCCGCCACCTCGTCCACCAGGACGATCACCGGCACAGGCCGCACAGCCTCCGCAAGTTCCCAGATGTCGGAGACGCCGGACGTGCTCAGCAGGTCGAAGCGGTCTTCCATCTCCGCGACCAGGACCGCGAGGAGGGAGGCGGCATCATCCGGGGTGGTCACCAGCGCCGACAGGCGCGGCCCGTACGCGGACTGTTCCACCCCGCGCTTGCAGTCGATACCCGCCAGGGCGACCGGGAGCTTGGCAAGGCCCTTGATCAGGTTGCGCTGGTACATGGACTTGCCCGACCCGTTCGCGCCCAGCGTCAGCGCCATCGGAGCCTTCACGTAGTCCCGCTCGAAGGCGGTCCCGTCATCCCGCAGCGCGACCGGCACGATCATGTCGTGCGGCACGGCCTTACGGGGCATCCGCACCCGGCGCAGCACGTCGTACCCGGTCATCCGCAGCTCGACGAACCCCGGCTTGGTCTCCCGCACGGTCACCGAGTGCACGCCCCAGGCATGACGCAGCCGTTCCGAGGCGGCGGCCACGTCGGCGGGCTCCAGACCGGCCGGAAGCCGCAGCGTCACCCGCAACCCGGTCGAGGTGGCCCGCACCCGGCGGATCTTCGGCGGTATCGGCTGCACCTCACGCCTGGCCAGGTTCCGGGTCACGAACGCCCGTAGGCCCGACGGCCGAACCGTCAGCCCGCACACATCCATCGTGGGCCGGTACGAGAACCCGAACCGCACCAGCGTGGCCGGGAGTCCGACCAGCGCCCAGTACGCGCGCGGGGCTCGCACCTTCGCGTAGCCGACACCACCGGCGGCGGATAAACCGGCCGTGGCCTCCAGCCACATCGTCACGTCGGTCATGGTCAGGCCGCCGAGGTGATCGCGACCGCGCGGAACGAGATGCCGTGGCGCTTCTGACCGTTGAACTCGTTCTCCCAGTCACGGGCCTTCAGCCCGACGACCCGCACGGGCATGCCCGGCGCCAAGCCCTCGGGGTAGCCCGTCTCCGGGATCGTCACCTGGTAAAGGTTCCCCTCCCCCTCGTCCGAGACCAGCAGGCCCACCGTCGACAGGGCCGCGCCCGTCTCTCGGTCAATGGCCCGCTCACCGGTCTTCGCGTTGGCCAGCTTCGGCGTCGGTGCGGTCGCCACGAACACCACAGCGGTTGAAGTGTCGATCTTGAAGGACGGCATTCCTAGCTCTCCCTCGTGGGACGAGCCCTAGGCCGGCGTCGTCATCCCGGCGGATGGCACGGGGCCCAGGGCGCCTTGGTATTGCGACACCACCGAAGCTACTCGCAGAAAAACTGCGAGTCAACAGAAAAACTGTGACTAGTAGCCCAACTCCGGGTCTGCGAGACTGAGGGCGACTACAAGGAGACAGAGATGGCCAATTTTGGGCTTTTTGTTCGCTTCACGCTGCGCGAGGGAGCTGCCGAGGCGTTTGACGCACTGGTCCGCGAGACCGCCGAAGGGATCCGAGCACACGAGCCCGGAACGCTGGTCTACGCGTGCCATGAGGTCGAGGGCGCGCCCAATCAGCGCACCTTCTTCGAGCTGTACGCCGATCACGCCGCCTTCGAGGAGCACGAGCGTCAGCCCCACACGCGTCACTTCCTGACGGAGCGCGACAAGTACGTCGAGAAGACCGAGGTGGACCGCCTCCAGCCGTACGCCGGCAAGTACCCCACGGGAGCTGAGGAGTGACGATCTCCGACACCAAGGCCCTGGGCCCCAGAGTCAAGGAGCTTCGTCGTGCCGCCGGTATGTCACAGAGTGACCTTGCCGCCGCGATGGGGCGCTCAGAGAGCTGGGTGTCACAGGTCGAGAGAGGCGTACAGCCCGTCGAGCGGCTATCGGTCCTGCAAGCTCTGGCCGACGCGCTCAATGTGTCCGTGCGAGAGCTTCGGCCGGACGCTCCCCCGGCGGAGGAATCCGAACCAGAGGCCCAGGCGAGGAGCAACGACCTCGACGGCCTACGAGTAGCCCTCACTGGCCACCCAGCACTGGGCAGCCTCTTTCAGCAACCGCCGGCCGAAGCGAGCCCATCGCTTGCCGACTTCCGCCAGCAGGTGGAGGAGGCGTGGACTCTCGTGCACGCCTCGAGGTATGCGGCGCTGAGCGATCACCTCGCCAAGCTGTTGCCCTCTATCGAGACAGCAGTACGTCATGCGCCCGCGGGCAACCGCACCGAGCTTCACTTCCTGCGCGCCAAGGCGTACCAGGTGGCCGCAGCCAGCTTCACGCGGCAGGACCAGGCGGATGCAGCATGGATCGCGGCAGACCGGGCCCTGCAGGCAGCCGAACTGGCGGGCCAGCCGTTGGAGGTGGTCGCGAGTCTGTTTCGCATGGCGCACGCCTTCATGAGGCAGCGACACATGGAACAGGCGGAGCAAGCGGCGAAGTCCGCTGTGGCCGTCATGGCGCCGAGGGCAGAAGCGCCGGCATGCCCACTGGAAGAGCTCTCACTGTTGGGTGCCATGAACCTGGTCCTTGCGGTGATCAATGCGAGGGAGGGCAACCGAGCGCGGACTCATGAACACATTGAGCGGGCACGAGGGATCGCGGCGCGGTTGGGGGAGGACCGCAACGACTTCGATACGGAGTTCGGGCCGACGAACGTGGAAGTCCACGCCGTGAGCACAGCGGTTGAACTGGGGGACGCAGGGCTTGCCCTGGACGTGGCTCAGGACGTTGACACATCGGGCCTGTCGCCCGAGCGGCAGTCGCGTTTCTTGCTTGACGTGGCGCGAGCGCACGCGCAGCGGCGACACGTCGGCGAGGCCACAGCCGCGATCTTGGAGGCGGAGGCATTGGCGCCCGAGCAAATCCAAGACCACCATCTGGCCCGCGAGGTCATCCGCGACTTGATCCAGCTCTCCGGTCCCCGGGTGCCTGAAGCCCTGCGTGACTTGGCCGAGCGGAGCGCTGTCCTCTAGACCTGTCGAGTCTCAGTTGATGGTTGACGGGTTGGCGTCGGGTGATGCTTGACGTCTGCCCTAGACGATCTTCCGGCGGTTGTGTTCGCCGGACTTGCGGACCACCACCTCCTTCCTGGTGACACGCGGGACGGTGGTGATCAGCTCGCCGCTGTGGAAGACCCGGATCACGTCCTCGCTCAGGTGGGCGGTGACGACCTGGTGGGCATAGCCGCGGCCGAGCTGGACGCGTTGTCCGGCGACCATGAAGCCGCCGACGCTGCTGACCGTCCGCTCGGCAATCTGCTCGGCGGGCGGAGGCAGCAGTGGTGGCGGCCCTCCCTGCACGCGGATCAGACGCGCACAGCCAAGCCGAGGCAAGCGGTGTCAAGCATCAGGTGAAGCCACAACGTCAAGCATCAACCGAGACAAGACAAGCTGTCCTCTAGACCGACCTGTTACAGATTTCTCTACCTCATCAAGCCCCGGCTGCGCTCCGCTCCGCCGGGCGCGCTTCCCGGCTCCGCTGCGGGCGACGCTCCTGCCTTCGGCCCGCTCCGCCCGCGCTGCGCCGACGCGCGCCCACTGGTGGGTAGGGCCGGTGGCCATGAGTCGATCACCGCGTACGCGACGGTCAGAACAGTGCCTCCGGCGGGGGATCGGCCGGCACCGGGATGGAGGGGGCGCCGTCGCCGACCGCGGGGCCGTGGTGGCCGATGCAGGGGGCTCCCATCCCGCACACCATCGACCCAGGCAGAGCCGAGCAGACGCGGCCCCTGGCGTCCAGGTCGTTCGTACAGTGGCGCGCTCCACCTGGACGCCAGGAACCACGCCCGCTCCACGGTGTGTGGGTCGACGGCGTACGGGATGGGAGCTGGGGAGAGTGGTGGCGAGGGAAGCGGAGTAGGGAGGACAGGACCCGTACGTGGTATTCACAAAACCACAACCTTGCACGAAGTGAACAGGATTGCCCGTACTGCCGCTCTACACAGGTGCGGATCGGGGCGGTTCACTGCTCACAGATACTCGTTAGACCCGGAACGTGGTTGATTGAGTGTCTGCCTGCGGCCGGGTTGTTCAGCCCTGGGGAGCTAGCGCCTGGCCGCGGGTGGTCGCGGGAACGTAGAAACGAATACTCCGAACCCAGCGGTGAATTACTAGCCATAGCGAAGCCTTCACTAATCGACATTTTGCAACCAGGTAATACTGGGTACAGAGGGAGCAACAGTCACTCTACAGTCCGGAGCGGCAGTAATGGATATCCCAGTCTACAGAGATAGCAGCGAAGCCCAGGAAACCACCAATGGTGGTCTCGCCAACGACCTCCCTGCGGCAAGGCGCATGCCCGACACCATTTTCGTCAATAGAGCCACAGATGCTGCGCAGCTGGTCACTTCGCCAGCAATTTGTCTGGCTGGTTATGAAGACGACTCAATTGAATCTCACATCGTTCGGGGCATCGACTGAGGACTACCTAGCCCTTCATTCGGAAAACAAGAGCGCGTGACCCATCTAGCGCAGGTACAGGATTTTCCGGGTCATGTTCCGTTGGCGTTTCCGATTCATCCGCATACAGGGAAAGCTCCGCGGCGAGGCGCCCTGACACCCTTGTCACTGCTACCCCGTAGTTCGCGTTGAGGCGATGCGGTCGACCCCCCGTGTGCCTGCCAGGCCTATCTGGCAGGCACACCATGAAGACTACAAATCGCCGTTCCGTACGCCAGCACAGAAAGCAGTCCACTCATCATGCGTGAAACGCAGATCCCCGCGGGCTGGGTTCTTAGAATCACGCAGGGCCACACCCCACCCCTTGGGTAGGTTGGCCAACTCCACGCAATTGTTCGTCCCGGTGCTGTAGCTACTCTTGCGCCACACTGCGTAACGCACATCTTGGCTGCATAAATCCTCCACCTTTTGCATAACAATCCTCCTCCATCGAGTGATCGATCTATCCTGCACCAGGATCAGGGGAATTCGCAGATGTGGCGGACCGGATTACATCATTTGGGTGATAGGGAGTGTTCTGCGCTTCTGGTTTCCGACATCGGCCTCATGTCCTAGATACCTGACGCGCGGATCCAAGGCAGTCGACACACTCGGCTTGTCTGAAGCGACTCAGTGTCTCAACTGGTTGTGAATGGCAGCGATCTCATTGCGGCAACCGTGAGCCGATCGATGGCCCGCCGCCGGACCACGGCACCGGCCGTAACCCAAACTAGCCTGCCCGTTTTTGAGAGAGACCCGATGGCCATCTACAGCAAGCAGCCCGTGACAGCGAAGGCTGCCTGATGCCCACCAATCACGTCGTGCGTGGGCTGCCAAGTGCAGGGAAAACGACGGCCCTCAAGATCGCCGCTGCGACCTGCACTGCGCCGCACACGTCGAGCTCGATGCCCACCGTCGTCGCCTGTGGCCGGGCTGTCCGCAGTCGGGGGATCCGTACCGCGGGCAGGGGCTGGCGGTGCAGGCGACGTTTCAAGCGGAAGCGGCAGTACATCTGGCCGCTGGGCGGGATGTCGTGGCGGACCGGACCAACCTCAATGTTGAAGGAATCCGCCGTCTGGAACACCTCGGCGCCCACCTCGTGATCCACGACCTCCGCGGCGTGCCGCTCGCCGACTGCATCCGCCGTGACTGCGCCCGGCCGCTCGGGAGGCGGGTCGGCGAGGACGGGATCCGCGCACTCCACGACCGGTGGCTCCAGCCCCACCCCACTATGAACATCGATCACACCCTGAAGGAAGAAACCGATGAGCCTCATCCGCCCCTACTCCGGCGGCACCTGGAGCCCCGCAGAACCCCTGCCCCTCAACAACGACTTCGATGTCGAGGTCCACGGCCATGGCCCCTACCGGTGGGAGGCGTGGGTCGGCATGGATCGTGTCGCCTTCGGACGGGCTCGGACCCGGATCGGGCTGAGATTCGGAATCACCCGCGCCAAGCACAAGCACCAGAAGGCCGCGCTGTGACCGCCATGACGGTTCCGACAGCCCCGCAAGGTAAGCCAATGCGCCCTCACCTTCCTGCACTTCAGCCTCCGCAGCAAGGTCCCCGCCCACCTGATCGCGGAAACCCTCGAAGTGAAGGCGAGGCGGGAGGGTCGGCTGCCGCTGCCCAGCATCGAGGACGCGTCGTGATCGCCGAGATGATGCCGGAGCCGTGCGACACTGCCACCCCGGAGCCGGCTGTCGTGGTTCGGCAAGGGATGCTCGGCGCGGACCTCGCGCGCATCAAAAACGTCGAGATCACCGGGGAGTGGCTGTAACCCGTTTGTCCGACAAGGAACTCATCGGCGTGATGATGGACGAAGGGGTTTTCTTCGAGGGTATCCGTGAAGCTAGATGGGACAGATCCGTCAAGAGGGAGCCCGTTGCCTGACACCAACGGTTGACGCCAACAGGCACGGACAGCGGCGATCAGCACCGAACCCGCGCGGGCTATCGGCCGAGAACTCCAACCGGTTGGCTGACGTCGACAGTCCCCTGTGATCGACCTCCTGTGCGCCGGGACGACTCAGAGGCCGCATGAGAGCCGATCAAGGTCCGGACTGAGCGTGCGGCAGAGAGCCGCACGTGCCCCCTACGTGCCCGATCCGGCAGCAATCAACGGGGAGCAACGGGGAACGGTCGGTGGGTAGGGCCGGGAACAGGTAGGTCAGTGTCGCGCCAGGTCAGGCAGGATCCGCGTACGCGATCTTCCAAACTAGCTACGCGGGTTCGATTCCCGTCGCCCGCTCTCATCGGTCACTGTGACCGGCCCAGGGGCCCGGTTCCGCTTCGGCGGAGCCGGGCCTTTGGCGTTGTTCAGAGATGCACTGGTGGGAGGACGTGGAGCTGCCACAGCTCGTGTCCGGTGGCCGGGTCGCGACGGCACCGCCGTGTCAGGGACACGGGCCTGCGGCCCATGGGCAGCGTCCAGGTGCTTCGGCCGTCGGCCAGGGCGAACCGGGCGGCCTTGATGCCGTTGCCGGCACACACCAGGGACGTCTGAGAAGTGACACGCCGCCGAAGGGGCCGCTCCAGGCGGCGGAGGCGACCGCGATGTTCGGATTCTTCCCCGCTGGGTCCCCGGCCAGCCGGTGCCGGACGTGCCAGCCCGTCGGCAGGGCCACCCGGCGGCGTGGCGACGGCGGCGAGCCGGCTCGGTGGCCGCCCCGGACGGGTCCGGGGCGGCCGGGTCGGGCCGAGGCCGGCGTCGGGGGCGCGCGTCGGGCAGCCGGCCGTCGCTGAGGACCGCGCAGGAGTTCGTCGGGGCGTCGGGGTGGGGCGGGTCTTGGAGTGCTTCTCCTGGCAGAGACGGACGCCTCGGCGAGGCCGGCGGCGAGTTCGCGCTGCCGGTGCGGCGAGAGCGGGCCGTGGCGGCGGGGGCAGGCCGTAGCGGCCGACGCGGGGTGGCAGCAGACGTGGGCCGTGGTAGCGGACGTGGGCTGCCGAGATCCTTGTCGGGGATACAGAGCGTGGCCGTCCAGGGGGCGGGCGTCGGCCTCCGCGTCCGGCACGGGGGCCGTGAAGGCGCCGCTGACCTGGCGTGCCACGGCCACCTCGCGGCTGAACCGGATGCGGAACTAGTCGTCGTCGGCGGCGTACCGGCCGTGGACGACCTTGATCGCGAGCCGGCGGCCGGAGGCGGACCGGGCGAGGTACACCACACCCATGCAGCCGCTGCCCATGCGGCCCTCGGTCCGGAAGTCGCCGGTCTCCGCCGGGGCCGTCTGGCGCAGCGCCCTACCCGTGGGTTCCCCGCGGTCCCCCGCGGTTCCCCGTTGCTTCAGTTGTTCAGCACGTTCCGCTCCGGCTGCCCCGCACCGGTCAGAACTTGATCGAGCTGATGGAGTCCGCTATCGAGTTCAGGAAGCGGTCGATGGACGGGGCCATGCCGGTCGAGGCGAGGAAGAAGCCGAAGAGGACCGCGACGATCGCGGGTCCTGCCTTGATGTTCCCCCCTCGCAGCAGCACTACAAGGATGATCGCCAACAGCAGCACCACAGACAGTGAAATGGCCACAACTGATCACGCCCTCGGTCGGTCCGCTCTCCCGGCCCGGAGGTACGGCCCGCGCACCCCCGCCAGAACCATCGTGCCACCAACCCGGGCAGCCTATGCGGCCCATGACGCAACGTCGGGCCCGGGCTTGGCACGGAGGACGCGCCGCACAGCAATTCGAGGAAGCGTCCGCGGATGTCCCCCCGGGATATTGCGCGACTTCGTTTCGTTGCGCACACACCATCTGCGCAGGTAATTCGAATTGACCGCACAGGCATGAGGTATGCACCGATCGGCCAGGACGAACAGGACAACAAGGATGAACGGGCGGCCTGCCGTGTGCCCATCATCACGTAGGCTCAGGCGTCGAGTTCGGTAAATCGGGGGTATACGAAGCGGCTAACCAGGAATGTCTGCGGGAGTTTTACGAGATCCCACAGACGACGCTAGGGTGCCTCAGATGTTTGACGCCGCCTCGCTCCCCGGCCAGAACCGCAGGCCGCTCCCCCCGGCACAGCCGCCGGCGGACGGAGTGGCCGGTCCGCGCACCCCGACGGGTACGCAGGGGCGGCGGCCCCCGGCGGACAGACCGGGCAAACAGCGCGACGCGTTCTTCGACAACGTCAAGTACCTGGCGATCGTGCTGGTGGCGGTGGGCCACTCCTGGGCGCCGGTGAAGAGCGACAGCCGGATCCTCGAAGGCCTGTACGACGTGGTGTACACCTTCCACATGCCGGCGTTCATCATCATCTCCGGCTATTTCTCCCGGAGTTTCGACCTGCGACCGGACCGGCTGAAGCGCCTGATCACCGGTGTCGCAGTGCCGTATGTCCTGTTCCAGGCGGCTTACTCGCTGTTCCGGCGCTACGTCGGCCACGTCACCGACGAGCCGTTCAACCTCTTCGCCCCCTGGTACCTGACCTGGTTCCTGTGCGCGCTGTTCGTCTGGCGCCTGCTCAGCCCGCTGTGGAAGCTGGTGCGCTGGCCGGTGCCCGTCGCGCTGGGGATCGCCATGCTCGGCTCGGTCTCCGCGGGGACGGGAAGCGGTCTTGACCTCGGCCGCGTCCTGCAGTTCCTGCCCTGTTTCGTGCTGGGCCTGTGCCTGAAGCCCGAGCACTTCACCGCACTGCGCCGCAGGTGGGTGCGGATCGCGTCGGTGCCGGTGGTGGCAGCGGCACTGGCCGTCGGCTGGTGGAGCGCACCCCGTATGGACGTCGGCTGGTTCTACCGGGAGAGTGCCGCGCAGGACCTGGGGGCACCCTGGTGGGCCGGGCCGCTCATGACGCTGGCGCTGTTCGGCTGCGCCCTGCTGCTGACCGCATGCTTCTTCGCCTGGGTGCCGCGCCGCAGGATGTGGTTCACCGCACTCGGAGCGGGCACGCTGTACGGCTATCTGCTCCACGGCTTCGTGGTGAAGGGCTGTCTCTACGCGGGCGGTTTCGACTTCGCCCAGCGGTACGGCCTGCTCGGTTCGCTCGCCGTCACCGTCCTCGCGGCCGCCGCCGTCACGCTGCTGTGCACCCGGCCGGTGCAGCGGGTTTTCCGCTTCGCGATGGAGCCGAAGCTGGAGTGGGCGTTCAAGCAGGACGCGGCGGAACTGGCCCGCGAGCGCCAGAAGAAGGAGCGCGAGAAGGTCAGCGCCTAGTACCCGGCTCCTGGTACCCGGCTTCCCCGGACCGAGAAGTGCGCACGGATGCGCGCACTTCTCGGTCCGTCGTTTCCGGGCCGGCGTACGGCCGCCCCGCCGTGCCGGTCCGGCCTTCATGGGCGGCCCGCCCTCGCGAAACCGGCCACGCATGGCATCATGTAATAGACGCAATCCGTCAGCACCTATTACCTGCTCATGGAGGGGCCGTGCCTTTCGGAAGTACTGCCGAAGCTGTACGCGCATGGGTCGAGGGCTGGGTCGTGTCGCGCGGGGCGGCCGAGCCGACGCGCGAACCCTGGGGTTTCACGGTCCAGGTCGGCCTGCCCAAGGAGGTGGCCCGGCATGTACTGACCGCCGCCGACGAGGCGACCGTCCGGAAGCTGGCCGAGAACAGCGCCGCCGGTGTCGCGCTGAAGGCGTTCGTGCCGGCGCCGGCCCTTCAGGCGTGGCTGCCGCCGGGATGGGGGCTGCTGGACGGTCACGCCGCCTTCATGGCCGCCTCCTTGGCCGAGGCCGAGGCCGAAGCCGAGGCCGAAGCCGAGACGGAGGCCCCGCCCGGCCTCCCCGACGGCTACCGGCTGAGCAGCTGGCGCCGGGGCGGCGTCACCCGGGTCGTGGTGCGGGCCGCCGACGGGGCCTTCGCGGCGCGCGGGCAGATTGCCGTCACCGGTGCGACCGCCGTCGTCGACCAGGTGGAGACCGACCCGGCCCATCAGCGGCGGGGCCTCGGACGCGTGGTCCTGGACACGCTCACCGACGCCGGCGCCCGTCAGGGGGCGAGGGCGGCCGTGCTGGGCGCGACCGAGGAGGGCCGGGCGCTGTACGAGGCCTTGGGCTGGCGCGTACTGGCCCCACTGAGCGCAGCCATGCGCGTCACGGACGCGGGGCCGGGGGCCGGCTAGGCACGGGCGCGGGCCCGGACGGCGGTGGCGGTCTGCTTGCGCTCGTCTTCGCCGGTCAGGACACCTGGCCCGCTCCTGCCCCACCCTGGCCGAGACCGAGAAGTGCGCGCATCCGGGCGTACTTCTCGGTCAGTCGTTTCCGGGTCGGCTCGTCCAGGACCGCGAGCCGGTCCGGGTCCGCGTTGTGCGCCAGGTCGGCCTCCTTCACCAGCCGGGCGCCCTCCGTGGTGAGGATCCGCTGCGCGTACGCCTCCGGCTCCTCCCCCGGCCGCTTGGTGAGGGCGTCCACGATGGCCTTGGTCCGCGCGGTCAGCGCCGCCTGTGCCAGCCACTCCCGGGACAGCGCGTCGTCCTCGACGGAATCGTGCAGCCAGGCCGCCGCGAGCTGCTCCGCGTCCCCGCCCCGCGCACGCACGCCGGCGGCGACGGCGGCGAGATGCTCGGCGTACGGCCGCCCCGCCTTGTCGGTCTGGCCTTCATGGGCGGCACGGGCGAGAGCCTCGACCTCGGCGAGCGTGAGCTGTGTCATCGGCCCAGTGTCCCGCAAAGCCGGCCGCGCGATGTCTCCGGCCGCAGGGCGGCGCGGGCCGGGAGGGTGACCGCGGTCAGGGCGCGGAGCAGGACGCATCGCCGGCACGGTCGGGTGATCACGGGGGCCGGCCGGCGGGCGTTCGGGCGGGCGTTGGCGGCGGCGAGCACGCCCGGGGGCGTGGGCGGTGCGCAGGGGCAGCCCGGACGGGGCGGCGCAGGCGCGGGCGCGGGCGACCAGCGGGCCGGGCAGGGCGACGGCCGGCATGCACAGGAACGCGGTCCCGAGGGCCGGGTTCGCCGTGTCCTCGCCGCCCAGGTTGACCGTGCCGCGGGGCAGTCGGGCGGTGGTGCCGGAGACAGGGTACGAGCGGGTGGTGCCGGAGACAGGGTACGAGCGGGTGGTGCCGTCGCGCGTGGCAAGGGGGACGCGGCTGCCGACCGGGGCCGTACCGCGCGGGAGGACGACCTCGCCCGGGGCGGGGGCGTGGCCTGTGGTCAGCGGTGCGTGGTCGGCCTCAGCGGGCGAGCGTCGACGCCTGGCGGCAGATCAGGAGGAGGGCCCTGTCGTCGTTCACGTCCTTCGCGACCGCCTCGATGAGGTGCCAGGCGGCGCCGTGGAAGCCGCCGGCGACATAGCGGTCGGCCTCACCGGTGAGGCGGTCGATGCCCTCGACGATGTCCCGGTCGGAGGTCTCCACCAGGCCGTCCGTGAAGAGCATCAGGACGTCGCCGGGGCGCAGGGAGCCCTTCACGGAGTCGAACTGGGCGCCGTCGTACACGCCGAGCAGCGGGCCCTCGGCGGCCTTCTCCTCCCAGCGTCCGCTGCCCGCGCTCAGCTGCAGGCCCGGGGGATGGCCGGCGGAGTACAGCTCGTAGTCGCCGGAGTCCAGGTCCAGGACCAGGTGGATGGAGGTGGCGAAGCCCTCGTCCCAGTCCTGGCGGAGGAGGTAGCCGTTGGCGGCGGGGAGGAAGGCGTGCGGGGGCAGCGAGCCGAGGAGGCCGCCGAAGGCGCCGGAGAGCAGCAGGGCGCGCGATCCCGCGTCCATGCCCTTGCCGGACACGTCCGTGAGGACGACCTCCAGGGTCCGGCCGCCGTTCGTACGGGCCGCGACGACGAAGTCCCCGGAGAAGGACTGGCCGCCGGCCGGGCGCAGCGCCATCTCGTGGTGCCAGCCCTGCGGCAGCTTCGGCAGCTTGCTCTGCACCCGGATCCGCTCGCGCAGGTCGAACAGCATGGTGCCGCCGCGCCGCCAGGGCACGCCGACCCGGCTGCGGAACTGGGCCGTGAGCAGGCCGAAGAAGCCGCAGGCCGCCACGACGAGGACGATGCCCGGGGTGACCCGGGAAGGGCCCTCGGTGTAGGGGCCGAGCCGTACCGACTCCACGATCAGCGCGGTGGCCCCCGCCGCGTACAGGCCGAGCAGGCTCGCCGGACGCAGCAGCAGGCCGCCCGCGACGATCGGCAGCACCAGGGTGGCCGGGGAGCACCACACCGAGTCGACGAGCGTCATGGCCATGAGGAGGGGGATGGTGAGCAGCAGCCCGGCGAACGCGATCCAGTCGGAGCCGTCGCCGCGGAAGTAGTCCACGGCGCTTCTGCGCAGGCCGACGCGGGCCCGGTGCCACTGCTTCTTCCACCGGGCCGTGAACGTCTCGGCCTTCGCGCGCCGCCCTCGTCCTGCTGCCATTAGTTCGGGACCCTATCCATCGGACCGGCTGCTTGGCACGGGAGGTCCCACTTGTCCCCCGTGCGAGGCCCAACTTCGCGGTTCGTCTCGTCGTTCGTCTCGTGGTTCGTCTCCTGGTTCGTCCCCACAGTGAACGGCACCCGGGGCCATCACGCCGCCGACCGGGAGAAATTCACTGGCTCGTCCCGCAATGCCCTGATAGGCATGGCTCATGGGAACTGACCGCGGGACCGAGCTGAGGACGCTGCGCCCTGAGGAGTTCGACCGGTGGTGGGACCACCTGGTCCGTGCGTTCGGGGGCGGGCCGACCTCGCCCGAAGAGCGCGAACTGGACAGATCCGTCACCGAGTTCGATCGTTCCCTGGCCGTCTGGGACGCGGACGCGATCGTCGGTACGTCCGGAGCCTTCAGCTTCCGGATGACCGTGCCGGGCGGAGCGGTGGTGCCCACGGCCGGTGTGACCATGGTCAGCGTGGCCGCGACGCACCGGCGGCGCGGGATCCTGACGTCGATGATGCGGCGGCTGCTGGACGACGCGCATGACAGGGGCGAGCCGCTGGCGGCCCTGTTCGCCTCCGAGCCCGCGATATACGGCCGCTTCGGGTACGGCACGGCGACCTACCAGCTCAACGCCGAGATCGACACCGGCCGGGTCACCCTGGCACTGCCCGCGGGCACCGACGAGGTGCGGTTGCGCTACGCCCCGCCCGCCGACGTCCTCAAGGAGTGCGAGGCGGTGTACGCGGCACTGGTGCCCCGCCGCCCCGGCATGCTGCTCCGGCAGCCCGGCTGGGAGCAGGCCGGTCTGCTCGACCCGGATCGCGGGCGGAACGGGGCGTCGGCCCTGCAGTGTGTGGTCGCCGAACAGGACGGGGAGGTCACCGGGTACGCCCGCTTCCGCACCAAGGAGGGCTGGGGTCCGGGCGGACACGACGGCACGGTGACCCTGGAGGACCTGGCCGCCCTCGATCCGGCGACCGAGGCCGCGCTGTGGCGTTTCCTGTTCGGCATCGACCTGATGACGACACTGACGGTGCGGGGACGGCCGGTCGACGAGGCCTGGCAGCACCTGGTCTCCGACATCCGCCGCTGCCGGCCGCGGCTGCGGGACGCCGGGCACCTCCGTCTCGTGGACGTGGGCGCGGCCCTGTCGGCGCGTACGTATCTCGCCCCGGTGGACGTCGTACTGGACGTCGAGGACACCTTCTGCCCATGGAACGCGGGGCGTTGGCGGCTCACGGGGGACGCCGAGGGGGCGTCCTGCGAGCGCACGTCCGATACGGCCGAGCTGGTGCTGTCCGTACGGGAGTTGGGCGCGGCCTGTCTCGGCGGGGTCTCCCTGCTGTCGCTGGCGGGGGCCGGGCGGGTGCGGGAGCTGCGGCCGGGGGCGCTGGCGGAGGCGTCGGTGGCGTTCGGCTCGGCGATGGCCCCGTGGCTGCCGCACGGCTTCTAGGGCCTAGATCACCTCGTGGGGCGTCGCGGTCATCGTTTCTGACAGGTGGGGCACCAGAAGAGGTTGCGGGCGGCGAGGTCGGCGGTGCGGATCTCCGTGCCGCAGATGTGGCAGGGCAGGGTGGCGCGTCGGTAGACGTACACCTCGCCGCCGTGGTCGTCCACGCGCGGCGGCCGGCCCATGGCCTCCGGGGTGTGCTCGGGCCGTACGGTGTCGATCCGGTTGTTCCGCACGCCCTCGCGCATCAGCGCGACGAGGTCGGCCCACAGGGTGTCCCACTCGGCCGGTGTGATCTCCCTGCCCGTCCGGTACGGGTCGATGCCGTGCCGGAAGAGGACCTCGGCGCGGTAGACGTTGCCGACGCCGGCGACGATCTTCTGGTCCATGAGCAGCGCGGCGATCGTCGTACGGCTGCGGGAGATCCTGCGGTACGCCGCGGTGGGGTCGGCGTCCTCGCGGAGCGGGTCGGGGCCGAGGCGGGCGTGTATCGCGTGCTTCTCCTCGTCCGTGATCAACGCGCAGGTGGTGGGGCCGCGGAGGTCGACGTACGAGGTGTCGTTCGCGAGCCGGAGCCGGACGGTGTCGGTCGGCGGGGGCGCGGGGGCGTCTCCGAAGCCGACCTTGCCGAACAGGCCGAGGTGGATGTGGACCCAGTCGGTGTCCCGGAAGCGGAGGAAGAGGTGCTTGCCGTGGGCTTCGGTGGCCGTCAGCGCGGCACTGTCCAGGAGGGCGGCGGCGTCGGAGAACTTGCCCTGGGGGCTGGTGACGCGGGGGGCCGTGCCGCGGAAGCGGGCGGCGTAGTCCTGGGCCAGCCGATGGATGGTGTGCCCTTCCGGCAAGGCGGGGTGTCCTTTCGGGTCCTTTTCGCCCGCCCGCCCGACTCGGTCGGCTGAGGGCTGAGCGTCTGGGCGGGGGTACTGACGTCTCGGGGCAGGATGCCGTCTCAGGATGGCTCACGTCTCGGCCGAACAGCCGGAGCGGCCGGCTTTCCAGCCGACCGACCTGCACAGCCCGGCGTCCGGACGCCCGAGCCCTGCCGCCCGCCTCCAGCCACCGGGGCATACTGCCCACCCGTCGAGCCGACCGTGTCGCACCCCCCCACCCGTCGAGCCGACCGTGTCGCACAGCCCACCCGCCGCCCGACCGAGCCGCATCCCCCACCCATCGAGCCCGCCGAGCCGTACCGCCCGTCCTTCCAGCCGGCCGAGTCGGGTGGGCAGGTCGGCCGGGTGGAGTCGAGGGCGGGGCTGTCCGGGTCGGTCGAGAGGGGCGGTCCAGCCGGCGGAGCCTACTGCTGGGGGTGGTGAGCGGGGATCGGCGGGAGGTCGCCCGTCGTCTCGTACGCCGACAGCATGTCGATCCGGCGGATGTGCCGCTCGTCACCGGAGAAGGGGGTGTTCAGGAACACCTCGACGAACTTCGTCGCCTCCTCGGTGCTGTGCATCCGGGCCCCCACGGCCACCACGTTGGCGTTGTTGTGCTGCCGCCCCAGCGCCGCCGTCTCCTCGCTCCAGGCCAGCGCGGCCCGCACGCCCTTCACCTTGTTCGCCGCGATCTGCTCACCGTTGCCGGAGCCGCCGATCACGATGCCGAGGGCGTCGGGGTCGGCGGCCGCCTTCTCCGCGGCGCGCAGACAGAAGGGCGGGTAGTCGTCCTGGGCGTCGTAGATGTGCGGCCCGCAGTCGACGGGCTCATGACCCGCCGCCTTGAGCCAGTCGACGAGGTGGTTCTTGAGTTCGTAGCCCGCATGGTCGGAGCCGAGATACACGCGCATGCAATGAGTGTGACACGCCTGTTTGAGGGCAGCAGCCTCGGGTGGCGGCGCCCTCAAACAAGCCCAAAATGTGAGCGGGGCCATAGAACCTCAAGGGAACCTCAAGTAACGATACGGATTCAGAGGTTCCCGAATTCGTTCGCCTCGGATTCACTGGACCGACTCGTACACCGCTCATACGAGCTGCTCCTCCTGGCGCAAAGGAAATCCGTCCATGACCCCTGGTTCGGGCCTTCAAGCAGGACTGAAGAACCGCCATCTGTCGATGATCGCGATCGGTGGTGTGATCGGGGCCGGCCTCTTCGTCGGTTCCAGCTCCGGCATCGCCACCGCGGGACCCGGCATCCTCCTGTCGTACGCCCTCGTCGGCACGCTCGTCGTCCTCGTGATGCGCATGCTCGGCGAGATGTCCGCGGCCAACCCCGCCTCCGGCTCCTTCTCCGCGCACGCCGACCGTGCGCTCGGCCGCTGGGCCGGTTTCTCCATCGGCTGGCTCTACTGGTTCTTCTGGGTCGTCGTGCTGGCCGTCGAGGCCACCGCCGGCGCCGGAATCCTCCACGGCTGGGTCCCGGACGTGCCGCAATGGGCCTGGGCGCTCATCGTGATGACCGTGCTGACCGCGACCAACCTGGTCTCCGTCAGCTCCTACGGCGAGTTCGAGTTCTGGTTCGCCGGCATCAAGGTCGTGGCGATCGGCGCGTTCATCGTCATCGGTCTGCTGGCCGTGTTCGGCGTCCTGCCGGGCGCACACGCCGACAAGGCGTCCTTCGGCAACCTGACCAACCACGGCGGCTTCCTGCCGCACGGCCCCGGCGCCATCCTCACCGGTGTGCTGCTGGTCGTCTTCTCCTTCATGGGCAGCGAGATCGCGACCCTGGCGGCCGGCGAGTCGGAGGACCCGCAGCGCGCGGTCACCAAGTCCACCAACAGCATCATCTGGCGTATCGGCGTCTTCTACCTGGGCTCGATCCTGGTCGTGGTCTCGCTGCTGCCGTGGAACGACCCGTCCATCAAGAAGCAGGGCTCCTACGTCGCCGCGCTGGACTCCCTCGGCATCGCGCACGCCGGCGAGATCATGAACGTCATCGTGCTGACCTCGGTGCTGTCCTGTCTCAACTCCGGCCTCTACACGGCCTCCCGGATGGCCTTCTCGCTCGGCCAGCGCGGTGACGCCCCGAAGGCGTTCGCCCGCACCACCTCCCGCGGTGTGCCGCTGGCGGCCATCCTGGCGTCGGTCGTCTTCGGCTTCGTGGCGGTCTTCTTCAACTATGCCTACCCGAAGACCGTCTTCCTCTTCCTGGTCAACTCCAGTGGCGCGGTCGCCCTGTTCGTGTGGCTGGTCATCTGCTTCTCACAGCTGCGGATGCGGAAGATCATCCAGCGGGAGGCGCCGGAGAAGCTCGTCGTCAAGATGTGGCTCTACCCGTACCTGACCTGGGTGACGGCCGCCTTCATCGTCTTCGTCCTCGGCTACATGCTGACCGACACCAAGGGCGAGAGCAGTGGTCGTACGACCGTGCTGCTGTCGCTGGGTGTGGCGGCGGTCGTGGTGCTGATCGCCGTGGTGAAGGAGAGGCTCGCGGCGAACCGCCCGGCGCCCGCCGTGGACGCCCCGGCCGACAAGGTGTCCGTCGGCTGATCCACCCTCCCGGCTGAACATGGCCGCACAGCTTGACGGCATGTGTCAGGCTGTGCGGCCATGCTGCATCCATGACCTATGTGGACGAACACCTGGACCTGTCTCTCCTCCGCCCCGGCGACGCCGGTTACGACGACGAACTCACCGGCTTCCAGCTCGGTTTCGCCCAGCGGCCCGACGTGGTCGTGCCCGCACGCTCGGCGGCCGACGTGGTGGCCGCCGTACGGTACGCGGCGGCCGAGGGGCTGCCCGTCGGGGTGCAGGCGACCGGGCACGGGCTGCCGGGCGGTTACGACGGCGGGATGCTCGTCACCACACGGCGGATGGACCAGGTCGGCGTCGACCCCGGGGCCCGTACCGTCCGGGTCCGGGCCGGGGTGCGCTGGGGCCAGGTGGTCGCGGCGGCCGAGCCGTACGGGCTGGCGCCGCTGAACGGCTCGGCGCCGGGCGTGGGCGCGGTCTCGTACACCCTGGGCGGCGGACTCGGCATCCTGGCCCGGGAGTTCGGGTACGCGGCCGACCATGTGCGGTGGCTGGAGGTCGTCACCGCCGACGGAGAGCTGCGGCACGTCACCCCGGACTCCGACCCCGAGCTGTACTGGGCGCTGCTCGGTGCCGGGCAGAGCATCGCACTCGTCACCGAGCTGGAGATCGGGCTCGTACCGGTGCGGACGCTGTACGGCGGCTCGCTCGCCTTCGACGGGCGCGTGGTGGACCCGGCGGCCGTGCTACGGGCGTACGAGGACTGGACGCGGACCGTGCCGGACGGGCTGACCTCGTCCTTCGCGGCCGTACCGTACCCGGACCTGCCCGCGCTGCCCCCGCACCTGCGCGGGAAGTACGTCGTCTCGATCCGGGTCGCCCACACCGGCGCCGGCGGGGAGCGGATCGTCGCCCCGCTGCGGGAGACCGGCCCGCTGCTGTCGGACTCGCTGCGCGTGATGCCGTACGCAGAGAGCCACACCATCCACAGCGACCCGGACTTCCCGCACGCCTACCACGGGGACAGCGCGGTCCTGCGGGACCTGGACGTCGAGCGGGCCGGTGACCTGCTCAAGGCGACCGGGCCGCAGGCCGAGCCGATGTGCGTGGTGCAGATCAACCACCTGGGCGGGGCGCTCGGCCGGCCGGCGCCGAACGCGGTGCCGTACCGCGAGGGGCGGTTCCTGGTACGGCTGCTGACGGTCGGCGAGCGTGAGCAGGCGCGGGCCGTGCTGGACCCGGCGTTCGCGCTGCTGGCCGAGGACACCCTCGGCCGGTCGCTCAACTTCGCCTTCGGGGCCGGGGACAGGAACACCGGGCTGTACGACCCCGAAACGCGCAAGAGGCTCGCCCGGGTCAAGGAGACCTATGACCCGGCGAACCTCTTCCGCAGGAACTACGGCGTCCAGGCCCTGTCGGCCTAGCGCTTGTTCGCGAACTTCCAGGCGGTGGGCAGCGCGCCCATCGCCAGGGCGGCCTTGAGGGCGTCGCCGATCAGGAACGGGGTGAGGCCGAGCGCGACGGCCTGGGAGAGGGGCATGTGGCCGGCGAGGGCCAGGTAGGGCACGCCGACGGCGTAGATGATCGCCTCGCCGAGGATCATCGTGCCGACCATGCGCAGCGGCGAGCGGTCGGCGCCACGCTGGGCCAGGGCGCCGACGGCCGCCGAGGCGAGCAGCATGCCGAGGATGTAGCCGAAGGAGAGGGAGGCCGCGCCGGAGGTGCCGTCCGCGAACCACGGCACGCCCGCGACACCGGCGAGCGCGTACACGGCGAGGGAGAGGAAGCCGCGGCGGGCGCCGAGCGCGGTGCCGACGAGCAGCGCGGCGAAGGTCTGGCCGGTCACCGGCACCGGGGAGTGGGGCACGGGAACGGCCACCTGGGCCGCGAGGCCGGTGAGCACGGCGCCACCGATGACGAGGGCCGCGTCGCGGACGCGGGACGCGGGGAGCAGGTCGGCGAGGACTGCGCCGGGGCGAGCGGTGGCGGTGGCGGTGCTCATGGGGACTCCGCGGGTGACGGGGACATGCTGGGACACGGTGACGCTATCCCAGCCGCCTAGGGCCGATCACCGTCAGCGCTCGACAAAGGGCGGAACGAGACCTTGGTGGACTCCGGACAAAGAGTGCGGGTTACACCGATCAGGGCGTGACACTGGTCACTGAGACAGGGGCGGGTGGCTCACTCCGGCGGGGCGCGGTGGGGACTGTGGAGTCTCGCCAAACGCATGGCGACGCCTCGCACCCAAGACCGGTCATCGTGTAATCATTCGATTACTCTGGGCGCGACAGATGTCCGGATACTGGGCAGCCCCTTCGCGCGAGCGGACGGGCCGCCCAGACTGGCGGGGTTTTTGCCCGCCCATTGCACGGGGGAGCCGCGCCCATGCCCAGTAGCAGCACGACCACGGAGACGCCGCCACAGCAACGGGACGACGGCTCCCTCTCGCACGGCCTCAAGCAGCGCCATCTGTCGATGATCGCCCTCGGCGGGGTGATCGGCGCGGGTCTGTTCGTCGGCTCCGGCGCGGGCATCGCCGCCGCCGGCCCCTCGATCGTCATCGCCTACACGCTCTCCGGCCTCCTCGTGATGCTGGTGATGCGGATGCTCGGTGAGATGTCCGCCGCGTACCCGTCGTCGGGCTCCTTCTCGGCGCATGCCGAGCGGGCGATCGGCCCCTGGGCGGGCTTCGCCGTCGGCTGGTCGTTCTGGGTGCTGCTGTGCACGGCCGTCGGCCTGGAGGGCATCGGCGCCGCGCACATCGTCTCCGGCTGGCTGCCCGGCACCCCCGAGTGGCTCTGGGTGGCGCTGTTCATGGTCGTCTTCTGCGGCACGAACCTGGCCGCCGTGAAGAACTTCGGCGAGTTCGAGTTCTGGTTCGCCGCGCTGAAGGTCGGCGCGATCTCCCTCTTCCTGATCCTCGGCGTGCTGGCGATCGCGGGCGTGCTGCCCGGCACGCACGCCCCCGGCACCGCGCACCTGAGCCACTTCCTGCCGCACGGCGGCAACGGCCTGATCATCGGCCTGCTCGCCTCCGTCTTCGCCTACGGCGGTCTGGAGACGGTCACCATCGCGGCGGCCGAGTCGGAGAACCCGGTCAAGGGCGTGGCCTCCGCCGTCCGTACGGCGATGTGGCGCATCGCCCTCTTCTACATCGGCTCGATGGCGGTCGTCGTCACCCTGGTCCCGTGGGACTCCAAGGAGGTCGTGACGAAGGGCCCGTACGTCGCCACGCTGGACCACCTCGGCATCCCCGGCGCCGGCCAGCTGATGAACGTGGTCGTCCTGGTCGCCCTGCTCTCCGCGATGAACGCCAACATCTACGGCTCCTCGCGCATCGCCTACTCGCTGGTCGCGCGCGGCCAGGGCCCGAAGGTGCTGGCGAAGCTCTCCGGCGGGGTCCCCCGGATCGCCGTCCTGACCTCCTGCGTGCTGGGCTTCGTCTGTGTGCTGCTCAGCTACTGGCGGCCGGACGACGTCTTCAAGTGGCTGCTGAACATGATCGGCGCGGTCATCCTGGTCGTCTGGATGTTCATCGCGGTCTCCCAGCTGCTGCTGCGCCGCCGCATCGAGCGTGAGGCTCCCGAGAAGCTGGTCGTGCGCATGTGGGCGTTCCCGTGGCTGACCTGGATCTCGCTGGCCGGCATGGTCACGATCTTCGCCCTGATGGCCCGCGAGCAGGACACCCGGATCCAGCTGTACTCCACCGGCGCCATGACCCTGGCCCTGGCGGCGGTCGGCTATGCCTGGCAGCGGGCGCGCGCCCGGCGCTGACACCGGCCGGCACCGGCGAGGCCCCCACGTGCGAGAGACGTGGGGGCCTTTCTGTGCCCGCCCGCTCTTGTTGCTAGCGTGTAGTTGCAAGCTACTTGCAATAAGGTTTCGGAGGGGGATCACCCATGCCCGTCTACACGCTGCCCGACCTGCCCTACGACTACTCCGCGCTGGCCCCCGTGATCAGCCCGGAGATCATCGAACTGCACCACGACAAGCACCACGCGGCCTATGTGAAGGGCGCCAACGACACGCTGGAGCAGCTGGCCGAGGCGCGGGACAAGGAGTCGTGGGGCTCCGTCAACGGTCTGGAGAAGAACCTGGCCTTCCATCTGTCCGGCCACATCCTGCACAGCATCTACTGGCAGAACATGACCGGCCCGAAGGACGGCGGCGGCGAGCCCCTCGCCCAGGACGGCGTGGGCGAGCTGGCCGACGCGATCAAGGAGTCCTTCGGCTCCTTCGCCGCCTTCAGGGCCCAGCTGTCCAAGGCGGCGGCCACCACCCAGGGTTCGGGCTGGGGCGTGCTGGCGTACGAGCCGCTCAGCGGCCGGCTGATCGTGGAGCAGGTCTACGACCACCAGGGCAACGTCGGCCAGGGCTCCACCCCCGTCCTGGTCTTCGACGCCTGGGAGCACGCCTTCTACCTCCAGTACCGCAACCAGAAGGCGGACTTCGTCGAGGCCATGTGGCAGGTCGTCAACTGGCAGGACGTCGCCCGCCGTTACGAGGCCGCCACGTCCCGCGCGGACGTGCTGCTGCTCGCGCCCTGAGGCGCCCCGGATCGTCCTGCCTCGTGATCGTCTTCTCACCCTTCACGTGGGCAGGCGGATGAGAGAAGACCCCCGCGAGGACGTGACTTGCGGGGGTCTTCCCCACCCCGAGGGTCCACCGAACGGCTGACCCGAAGTTCCACCGGGCACCCGTGTCCACCGAATGCCCTGCTCAGCAAGGCTTTTGGGTATGAACTCACTGACTGTGCGCATGGCACGCTGGAGCGCCGGGCACCCCTGGCGGGCGCTCGTCGGCTGGCTGCTCTTCATGGCGCTGTGCCTGGGCGTCGGCAGCGCCGTAGGCACCGACAGCGCGAAGACCGCCGACTACCGGGTGGGCGAGGCCGGGCGGGCCGAGGCCATGGCCGCCGAAGGGCACCTGGACCGCCCGTCCACCGAACAGATCCTGGTCTCCGCCCTCCCCCGCTCTCGGCTCCGCTCGGGCGGGACGCCCCTCGTCGCCCTGGACGAGGGGCCCGCCGCCTCCGCCGTACACGAGCTGACCGCACGCATGCGACAGCTGCCCGAGGTCGCCGACGTGGCCGCCCCGGTACGGTCCTCCGACGGACGCGTCCTCATGGTCGAGGTGTCCCTCAAGGGCGAGGAACTGGACGCCGACCACAAGGTCGGCGCACTCGTCGCGCAGACCCGGGCGGTGCAGCGGGCGCACCCCGAGCTGCTGGTGCAGGAGACCGGCTCCGCCTCCGTCAGCAAGGGGGCCGACCAGCAGCGCGACGACGATCTGGCCCTGTCCGAGAAGATCAGCCTGCCCGTCACCCTCGTCACCCTGCTGATCGTGTTCGGCTCGCTCACCATGGCCGCCGTCCCGCTGCTGCTCGCGCTGTCGTCGATCGCGGCGGCCATCGGGCTGGCGATGGTCGCCTCGCACCTCACCCCCGACGCCGGAGTCGGCAAGAACGTCATCCTCATGATCGGCCTCGCGGTCGGCGTCGACTACACGCTCTTCTACCTCAAGCGGGAGCGCGAGGAGCGCGCCCGCTGCGGTGGCCGGCTCGGCACCGAAGCGCTGGTGGAGCTGGCGGCGGCCACGTCCGGGCGGGCCGTGGTGGTCTCCGGGCTGGCGGTGGTCGCCTCCACCGCCACGCTGTACCTGGCCTCGGACGTGATCTTCTCCTCGCTCGCCACCGGCACGGTCGTGGTCGTCCTGGTCGCGGTGGCCAGCTCGCTGACCGCGCTGCCCGCGCTGCTGACCGTGCTGGGCAGGCGGGCCGAGCGCAGGGCGCGGCGGAAGGCGGAGCACGGCAGGCCCTCACGGCGTCTGCGGAGCGGGGGCGACGGCCGGTTCTGGTCCGCGCTGCTGCGCCCCGCCGCCCGGCATCCGCTCGCCACCCTGTGCTGCTCGACCCTCGCCCTGCTCGCCCTCGTCCTTCCGCTGACCGGCCTGAAGATCACCGAGATGAGCCGGGACACCCACTCCCGCGCGATCCCCGCCATGCGGGTGTACGACCGCCTCAACGCGGAGTTCCCCGAGCGCCGGGTCACCCACCAGGTCGTCGTGCAGGCCCCTGCCGCGCGGTCCGCCCAGGTCACCGGGGAACTGCGCTCCCTCGCCCGCCGGGCCGCGGCCGACCCGCTGTTCACCGACTACGCCCGCGTCCGCACCGCCGCCGACCACCGGAGCAGCACCCTGGAACTGCGGGTGCCCTACCTGGGCGACTCCCCGCAGGCGCGCGACTCGCTGGAGCATCTGCGGCACGACTACCTGCCCGCCACCGTCGGGAAGGTCGCCGGGGCACGGTACGCGGTGAGCGGCGACGTGGCCCGCTACACCGACTATCCGGCCCATCAGGACGGCAAACTCCCCCTGGTCATGGGCGCGTTGCTGCTGGTGACCTTCCTGATGACGCTGTACGCGTTCCGCTCGGTCGTGCTCGGCCTGCTCGGTGTCGTACTGAACCTGCTGTCGGCGGCGGCCTCGCTCGGTCTGCTCGTGCTGGTCTTCCAGCACACCTGGGCCGAAGGGCTGCTGCACTTCCACTCCACGGGGTCCATCGGTTCCCGGGTGCCGCTGTTCCTCTTCGTGATCCTCTTCGGTCTGTCGATGGACTACCAGGTCTTCGTGGTCAGCCGGATCCGGGAGGCGGTGCTCGCCGGCACGCCCGCCCGGCAGGCCGTCGTCGAGGGCGTCCGGCGTTCGGCGAGCGTGGTGACCAGCGCGGCCGTGATCATGACGACCGTCTTCGTGAGCTTCGTCTTCCTGCACCTCATCGAGATGAAGCAGATCGGTTTCGTGCTCGCCGCGGCCGTCCTGCTGGACGCCTTCGTGGTGCGCGTGCTGATCCTTCCGTCGGCCCTGCTGCTGCTCGGCGAGCGCGCCTGGTGGCCACTGCGGCCCGCCCGGACCGCCACCACCGCCACGAACTCCGCCCTGGTGGACGTAGGTTGACAGCCATGACCACGACCGCCGACGCCCTGTGGGCGACCTCACTGCGCCGCTGGCACGCGGTGTGCTGGGTCCTGTTCGCCACGATGGCGGTCGGGATCACGGCCCTGAGCCACGGCGCCGCCCGGTACGCGGCCCTCACCCTCCTGGGCAGCGTGGCCCTGTACCTCGCCGTGCTGGTCCGCTTCCCCGCCCATCCCGTCGTACGACCGCACGGCTACCTCGCGGTGCTGGTGCTGGCCCTCGCCGGGCTGGCCTGTCTGGGCACCAGTTACGCGGCATTGTTCATGGTCACGCTGCCGCACTACTGGATGTTCGGCCGCACCCCGAGGATCTCCCTGACCTTCCTGGGGCTGGCCACCGCCGCGACCCTGGCGGGTAGCTGGGTCCGGCAGGGCTGGTCCGGCAAGTTCTTCGGCGAGACGGCCGTGGGCACGCTGATCGTGGTCGCGGTCGGTGTCCTGATCGGGCTGTGGGCCCGCGCGGTGGTCGAGCAGAGCAGCGAACGCGCGCGGCTGATCGAGGAGTTGGAGCGCACCCAGGCGGAGCTGGCCGAGGCGCATCTGCGGCAGGGCGCGGCGGAGGAACGGGAGCGGATGGCGCGGGAGATCCATGACACGCTCGCGCAGGGCTTCGCCTCGATCGTCGTGCTGGCCGAGGCGGCCCGCGCCGGGCTCGCCGCGGATCCCGGGCGCACCGCCCGGCAGCTGGTGTCGATCGAGACGACCGCCCGGGAGAACCTGGCGGAGGCCAGGGAACTGGTCGGCTCGGGCCGGCCGCCGGGCGGTGCGCACGCCGGCTCGGTGGCGCAGACCCTGCAGCGGATCGTGGACCGGTTCGCCGAGGACACCGGGCTGAGCGTGGCCGCCGAGCTGGCCGACCTGGACTGTGACCAGCAGACCCGGGTCGCACTGCTGCGCTGCACCCAGGAATCCCTGGCGAACGTGCGCAAGCATGCCCGTGCCTCGACGGTCGGGGTGGTGCTGGCCCGGCGTCCGCACGGCGTGGAGCTGGAGGTCACGGACGACGGCACCGGATTCGTGGTCGAGGCCTCCACCGGCTTCGGGCTCGACGGGATGCGCAAACGGCTTGCCGAACTGGGCGGGCGGCTCACGGTGACCAGCTCGGTCGGGGACGGGACCAGGATCCTCGCGGTGATCCCGGTGGAGGGAGCGGCATGACCGAGGACAGGCTCCGGATCGTCGTGGTGGACGATCACACCGTGATGCGGGCCGGGGTGATCGCCCTGCTGGACGGGGAGGCGGACATCGAGGTCGTCGGCGAGGCGGGCGACGGCCGCGCCGCCCTCGGGCTGGTCGCCCGCCACGACCCGGACGTGGCCCTGGTCGACCTGCGTATGCCGGTGCTGGACGGTGTCGCGACGACCACCGAGATCGCCGCCCGTCACCCGCGCACCCGGGTGCTGATCCTCACCACCTACGACACCGACGCCGACATCGAGCGCGGGGTCGAGGCCGGCGCCATCGGCTACCTGCTCAAGGACACCACCCGGGAACAGCTGGTCGACGCGATCCGCTCGGCCGCCCGCGGCGAGACCGTGCTCGCGCCCCGGGTGGCGGAGAAGCTGGTCGCACGGATGCGGCGTCCCGCCCACGATCCGCTCACCGCCCGCGAGACCGATGTGCTGAGCGCGGTGGCCGACGGGCTCACCAACGCCGAGATCGGCCGCCGCCTCGTCATCACCGAGGCCACCGTCAAGACGCATCTGCTGCGCCTGTTCGCCAAGCTGGACGTCAACGACCGGACGCGGGCGGTGGTCGTCGCGATGGAGCGGGGGCTGCTGCGCAGGCCGTAAGGGGCTCGGGTCCCAGGCGCGGGAGAGGGCCCGGCGCCGGCCGCCGGGCCCGTGCTACGGGCTACAGGTTGCTGAAGTCCGGGCCTGCGGTCCGCGTCCGCTTGAGCTCGTAGAAGCCCGGCACCGAGGCGACCGCGAGCGTGCCGTCCCACAGGCGGGCCGCCTCCTCGCCCTTCGGGGCGGGGGTGACGACCGGCCCGAAGAAGGCGACCTCCTCGCCGTCGGGGCCCGGAACGGCGATGACCGGGGTGCCGACCTCCTGGCCGACCTTCTCGATGCCCTCCTTGTGGGAGGCGCGCAGTTCCGTGTCGTAGGTGTCCTTGTCGATGAACTCGATCAGGTCGGCGGGCAGGTCCGCGTCGGCGAGGGCGGCGGCGATGCTGTCGCGGTTCACCCCGAGGCCCTCGTTGTGGAAGCGGGTGCCGAGCGCGGTGTAGAGCCTGCCGACCGCCTCGTCGCCGTGCAGCTGCTGGGCCGCGGTCGCCACCCGTGCCGGCCCCCAGGTCTTGCCCCCGGGCCGCATGTTCTCGGCGTACTCCTCGGGCAGCTCCTCCAGCCTGTTCTCGTTGAGCACCGCCAGGCTCATCACATGCCAGTGGACCTCGATGTCGCGGACCTTCTCCACTTCCAGGACCCAACGGGAGGTCATCCACGCCCAGGGGCACACCGGGTCGAACCAGAAGTCAACGGGGGTCTTGTCCGACATGTCTCTCCTCAAGGGAAACGCTTTTCCGGGGGAACGCCCGTGTCCGCCCGGCCATTCCCCGGTGCTGCCCGTCAGGGGCACATGACAGGATCGGTCCTGTCCAGCCGTCATCCATGTGATCACGAGGGAGTACCGCCCGTGCCCGGTGAGAATCTGTCCCGCGACGAGGCCCGGGAGCGGGCCGCTCTGCTGTCCGTCGACGGGTACGACGTGTCCCTGGACCTCAGGTCCGCCGTCGGCGACGGGGACGGGGAGCCGCGCACGTTCCGCTCGGTGACCACGATCCGCTTCCGCTGCAGCGAGCCGGGCGCGGCGAGCTTCGCCGATCTGGTCGCGCCGAGCGTGACCGCCGTGTCGCTCAACGGCCGTGACCTGGACCCGAGCGAGGTCTTCGACGGCTCACGGATCATGCTGGAGGACCTGGCCGCCGAGAACGAGCTGGTGGTGGACGCCCGGTGCGCCTACTCCCGCACCGGCGAGGGCCTGCACCGCTTCGTCGACCCCGAGGACGGCGAGGTCTACCTCTACACCCAGTACGAGCCGGCCGACTCCCGCCGGGTCTTCGCGAACTTCGAGCAGCCGGACCTCAAGGCGCCGTACCGCTTCGAGGTGCGGGCGCCCGAGGGCTGGACGGTGTGGAGCAACGGCACCGGTGAACTGACCGACGGCGTCTGGAGGTTCGCGGAGACGAAGCCGGTCTCGACATACATCACATGTGTGGTGGCGGGCCCGTACCACTACGTCACCGACTCCTACACCCGCACCTTCGAGGACGGCACCAGGCTGGAGATCCCGCTCGGCGCGATGTGCCGCAAGGGTCTCGCCCCGCACTTCGACGCCGACGACGTCTTCCTGGTCACCAAGCAGGGCCTGGACTTCTTCCACGACCACTTCGACTACCCGTACCCGTTCGGGAAGTACGACCAGGCGTTCGTACCCGAGTACAACCTGGGCGCGATGGAGAACCCGGGTCTGGTGACGTTCCGCGAGGAGTTCATCTTCCGCGGGAAGGTGACGCAGGCGTCGTACGAGGCGCGGGCCAACGTCATCCTGCACGAGATGGCGCACATGTGGTTCGGCGACCTGGTGACGATGGAGTGGTGGGACGACCTGTGGCTGAAGGAGTCCTTCGCGGACTTCATGGGCGCGTTCGCGAACGTCGGCGCGACCCGCTTCAAGGACGCCTGGATCACCTTCGCCAACCGCCGCAAGGCCTGGGCGTACCGCGCGGACCAGCTGCCGTCCACGCATCCGATCACGGCGGACATCCGTGACCTGGAGGACGCCAAGCTGAACTTCGACGGCATCACCTACGCCAAGGGCGCCTCGGTGCTCAAGCAGCTGGTGGCGTACGTCGGTCAGGACGCGTTCCTGGAGGGCGCCCGCCGCTACTTCAAGCGGCACGCGTACGGCAACACGCGCCTCGGCGATCTGCTGTCGGTGCTGGGCGAGACCAGCGGCCGGGACATGAGCGCGTGGGCCCGCTCCTGGCTGCAGACGGCCGGGGTCAACGCACTGACGCCGCAGGTGCTGCTGGACGCGCAGGGCCGGGTGGCCGAGCTGGCGGTGGTGCAGGAGGCGCCGGAATCGCACCCCGAGGAGCGTCCGCACCGGGTCGCGGTGGGCCTGTACCGCCGCACGCCCGAGGGCGCGCTGGAGCGGTACGCGCGCGTGGAGACGGATGTGGTGGGCCCGCGCACGGTCGTCGCGGACCTGGTGGGTGCCGAGGCCCCGGAGCTGGTCCTGGTCAACGACGACGACCTGACGTACTGCAAGATCCGCTTCGACGACACCTCGCTGGCCACGCTGAAGGAGCACCTGGGCGCGCTGACCGACCCGCTGGCCCGTGCCCTGTGCTGGTCGGCGCTGTGGAACCTGACCCGGGACGCGCTGCTGCCGGCGCGGGACTTCGTGGAGCTGGTGCTGCGGTTCGCGGGCCGCGAGTCCGTCATCGGGGTGCTGCAGATGCTGCACACGTGGGCGAACTCGGCGCTGGTGCACTATGCGGCGCCCGAGTGGCGGGAGACCGGCAGTGAGCTGCTGGCCGAGGGAGCGCTGCGGGAGCTGCGGGCGGCCGGGGCGGGCAGCGAGCACCAGTTGGCCTGGGCCCGGTTCTTCGCGTCCGTGGCCTCCGCGGAGCCGGACCTGAAGCTGCTGCGGGAGCTGCTGGACGGCACGTCGACGGTCGAGGGCCTGGCGGTGGACCAGGAGCTGCGCTGGGCGTTCCTGGAGCCGCTGGCCGCGCACGGGGTGGCGGACGAGTCGGTGCTCGCGGCCGAGCTGGCCCGCGACGACACGGCGTCCGGCAAGCGGCACCAGGTGCGCTGCCTGGCCGCACGTCCCTCGGCCGCGGTGAAGGCGCAGGCGTGGGCGCAGGTGGTGGAGTCCGACGCCCTCTCCAACGCGCTGGTGGAGGCGACGATCGCGGGCTTCCGCCAGCCCTCGCAGCGGGAGCTGACCGCGCCGTATGCCGAGAAGTACTTCGCGGCGATCGAGCGGCTGTGGCGGGAGCGGTCGATCCAGATCGGCATGGACGTCGTACAGGGCCTGTTCCCGGCGCTCCAGGACCGCCCGGAGACGCTCCGGGCGACGGACGCGTGGCTGGACGCGCACCGGGACGCGGCGCCGGCGCTGCGCCGGCTGGTGCTGGAGGCCCGGGACGACCTGGCGCGGGCGCTGCGTGCACAGGAGTGCGATGCGACGGCCGCCGGCCGTTGAGCCTTGGCCTGAGCTTTCCCGGCCGGTGACCGTTACGAAATTCGGGCAAGCATAGCCGTAACCCCTGGTCCGCACCCGATCGGACCAGGGGTTTTGCTTCCCTACTCGGCATCCGAACACCTGACCTTTAGTCCCACCTTGTGCGCATTTCTCGACGGGCGTGTAACAGCGGTTAAAGCGGGGACCGGGCGCGGGAATCCCGAGGCCATGACGCACAACACCCCGCTCTCCCCCCGCCCCCTCCGTCACCTCTCCGAGGTCCACCGCCGCGTCCTGACGGCGGCTCAGCTCCGCGCCCACGGCGTGACGACGGCCGAACTGACCGAGCAGTGCCGCCCCGACGGCCCCTGGCAGCTGATGCTGCCGAACGTGGTCCTGCTGCACCCCGGACCGCCGACGAGCGAGGAGCGCCTGCACGGGGCCCTGCTGTACGCGGCCCGCGAGTCCACGCCGGGCGTCCCGGCCCAGCCGACGGCGGAGGAGCCGCACCGCCCGGTCTACGCGGAGGCGATGATCACGGGCCTGGCCGCCCTCACCCTCCACGGCTTCTCGGCCACCCCGCCGCTGCTCTCCCTGGACCACGTCGACGTCCTGGTCCCGCGGCTGCGCCGGCTGCGTTCCTCGGGCTACGTCCGGGTCCTGCGCACCCCCTCCCTGCCCAGGCCCCGGATGGTGACGGGCCTGCCGGTGGCGCCGGTGCCGCGGGCGCTGGCGGACGCGGTGGCGGAGCTGACGGACGCGCAGGCGGTGCGCCGGCTGCTGACCGAGGCGGTGCGCGGCGGTCACTGCGAACCCGCCTCGGTGGTGAGGGAGTTGACCCACGCCAAGCTGCTGAACCGCCCCCACGTGGTGGACGCGGTGGACGCGCTCGTGGCGGAGGGCCGCTCGATCGCCGAGGACCGGCTGTACCGGATGGTCGCCGAGTACGGGCTGCCCGACCCGGTCTGGAACGTCGACCTGCGCCTGCCCGGCGGCCCGCACCTCGGCGGCCTGGACGCGTACTGGCCCGACCAGGCGGTGGCGGTGGAGCTGGACACGCGCGCGACCCGGCAAGGCCATCAGCAGGACGACGACGCGCTGTGGTCGGAGTACGCCCGCAAGCGCGAGCACCTGGAACGCCTGGGGATCACGGTCGTGTACATCACCCCGAAGAAGCTGCGGGACGGGATGGAACAGCAGGCGGCGGTGGTCCGTACGGCTCTGATGGCGTCGGCCGACCGCGACCCGGCCGCCTATGTCGTGGTGCTTCCCCGGTAGTGACGGCCGGGGAGGACACCAGGAGGGGAGAGGAGGGGCCACCGCATCCGGTGGCCCCTCCTCGTGCGTGCCGCCGCCCGTCAACTTCTCTTGCGCCGCCCGGGTGAGGGTTCACCGCAACGGACGAGCACGGCGGGCGGGGGCGGGCGGCCCGCGATAGGAGGGGACTCATGAGACAGTCCCGAACAGCGGCGGGTGCCTGCTCCCTCCTCCTGGCGGCTGCCTGCGCCTTCGCCGACCCCGCGACGGCGGAAGTGGCGCCCGCGCCTACCGGCTATGTGGCCCTCGGCGACTCCTACTCGGCCGGTGTCGGCGCCGGCGACTACCTCTCCTCCGGCAAGGAGTGCAAGCGCAGCGCCCGGGCGTACCCGGTCCTGTGGGCCGAGGCCCATGCACCGTCGTCGTTCGCCTTCGCCGCCTGCAACGGCGCCCGGACGACCGACGTCCTCGCCGACCAGCTCGGCCATCTCAGCGCGCGCACGGGCCTGGTCACCCTCACCGTCGGCGGCAGCGACTCGGGCTTCGCCGCGGTCATGGCGACCTGCGCGCTGGGCGGCGACACCCGGTGCCGGTCCGCCGTCTCCCGTGCCCGCACCTCGATGGACGGGACGCTCGCACGCGACCTCGACCGCCTCTACACCGCGATCGGGGACCGGGCGCCCGCCGCCCGCGTCGTGGTGCTGGGCTATCCGCATCTGTACCACCTGAGCGGCACCTGCCGTCTGGGCCTCGCGGACAAGGACCGCGCCGCCGTCAACGGCGCCGTCGACCACCTCAACGAGGTGATCGCCAAGGGCGCCGCCGACCACGGCTTCACCTTCGCCGACGTCACCGCCGCCTTCGCCGGCCACGAGATCTGCTCGGCCAGCCCCTGGCTGCACGGCGTCGACGTGCCGGCGATCACCGAGTCGTACCACCCCACGGCACCGGGGCAGTCCCTCGGCTACCTCCCTGCCCTCACCCGGGTGTCCTGACCGCTACAGCGGTCCGGGCAGCGTCGGCAGCTGCGCGGTGCCCGTGTGGACGCCGTCCAGCAGCGCGGCGTACGCCGTGATCATGCGCGTACGGCTGAAGCGCTCGCGGCTCGCCGCCAGGGCGGGGGCGAGGCCGTGGCGGCCGGCGACCGCCGCCGCCCAGGCCGACGCGATGGCGTCGGGGTCCTGCGGGGTCACGAAACCGTGGCCCCGGACGATCTCCGCGCTGTCACCCACGTCCGTCGTCACGGGCACGGCGCCGCACATCATGCCCTCGATCAGGCACAGCGGCGCCGCCTCCCCCGAGACGGAGGTCAGCGCGACGACATCGGCGCCGGCGTAGACGGTCTCCATGTCGCGGCGCACGCCGAGCAGGCGGATCCGCTCCGCGAGCCGCCGGTCCGCGCCGAACGCGATCTCGACGTCGGCCCACAGGGCCGGATTGGTGTCGTTCATGCCCGCGCCGCACATCAGGACCTGGCCCTCGGGCTCGCGGGCGAGCCAGGCGCGGGCGGCACGCAGGAGGAGCGGGATGTTCTTCATCGGGGCGTAGCGGGCCGCGAAGACGACCACCGGAGCGGCGGCCGGGATGCCCAGGGACGCGCGGAACGCCAGCCGGGCCGCCGGGTCCGGGCGGAAGCGGAGCAGGTCGACGCCGTTGGGGATGACGTGCAGCAGCCGGCCCGGGATGCCGGCGGACTCGTAGGCGGCCCGGGTGGACTCGGCGCAGCACACGCACGCGGCCACCGTGCCGTCGGCGATGGCGGCCTTCAGCTCGTCCAGTGCCGGGCCCTGGTTCTCGGGGTCCGAGCGGTGCAGGCAGACCACGACCGGGCGGCGGGGCAGGCCGGCCTGGTTCAGCAGGGCCAGCGGCTGTTCCTTCAGGGAGAGGATCACATCGGCCCCGGCCATCGCCCGAGCCGTTTCGGCCATCTCGGGCCCGCTGAAAACGTTCGCCGCGAGAGCCCCGTCCACCAGGCCCGCGCTGCGGCCGAGCGAGGTGACGCCGATACCGTCGGCGGTCAGCGCCCGGTAGCAGGCGTCGTCCTCCATGCGCTGCCGGGTGGCCTCGCGCCGGACCTCGCCGTGGATGCTGAGTACCTGGTGGGACTGGCCGCCCTCGGCCAGTCCCCGTACGACGTCGCTGTGCACGATCCGGGCTCCTCCGGAGAAGAAACCCTCGTAGACCGACAGCACTCGCAGTCCGTGCCTCTGCCGCACGCGACCACCCGCCTTGCCTCAATGATCGAGAAGATCGAGCCATCCCCGTCCAAAGCGGGTTAGCCGATATGAGGCGGTACGGACATTGCGTACGGGTTAACACGGAATGTCGCGTGCGAAACGGCGGCTAACAGAATTCCTTTTCGATCACGGCGTCCGCGTCCCCCGACCAGTCACCGTTGAAATTCAACGCCAGGGAATGCCGGCCGTCGGCCGTCGTCACCGCCGCCGAGGCGGAGCCGTGGATGCCTCCGTCATGCCCCCAGACATGAACGCCGCAGGTCAGCCGGGTGTCCATGAGACCGAGGCCGTAGCGCGCGTCCGGGATGCCCTTGGCCTCGACGGTGGTCTTCATTTCCTTCAGCTGCTCGGGCGGCAGGAGCTTTCCGCGGAGCAGGGCGCTGTAGAAGCGGTCGAGATCGGCGGAGTCCGAGATCATTTCACCCGCGGCGGAGGCGAAGGAGGGGTTGAGGGCCGTGACGTCGTACGTCGGACCGTTCGGATCGGTGAATTTCGAGTAGGCGCGGCTGCTCGGCCGCGGCACGGTGACCTTCGTACCGGGCAGGGACGTGGCCCTCAGATGCAGCGGGCCAAGGATGCGGCGCTCGATCTCGGTCGTGTACGAGTGTCCCGTGACCTTCTCGATCACCATGCCCGCCACCACGAAGTTGGTGTTGGAGTAGCGCCAGGACGTGCCCGGCGCGAAGGACGGCTCGTGCCGCATCGCGACCGCCACCAGTTGGCGCGGGCCGACGGTCTCGTAGCGGTGCCGGGCGAAGCCCGCCTCGGTGAAGTAGTCACGGGCGAAGTCCGCGTCCTCGGTGTAGTTGGCGATGCCGCTGGTGTGGTTCAGCAGCTGCCGGACGGTGATGTGCCGGCCGTCGTGACCGTGGCCGTGGACGACGCCCGGCAGCCACCTGTCCACCGTGTCGTCCAGGGACAGCCGGCCCTCCGCCTCCAGCTGGAGCAGAACGGTGGCGACGAAGGTCTTGGTGATGCTGCCGACGCGGTAGCGGTCGGCGGTGGAGCGCGGCTCACCCGTGCGCAGGTCGCCCACGCCGGCGGTGGCGGACCAGGTGCCGCGGGCGTCCTTCGCGGTGACGGTCGCACCGGGAACCCCGGCCGCGACGGCCGCCTCGATCGCCTTGCGGGTGCCGGCGTGGCCGCCCTGCGGGTGCGTGCCGGCGGCGGCCACGGCCGGTGCCGCCAGGGCCACCGAGACGAGCAGGGCGGTGACGCCCACCAACGTCGTGCGTACGCGCATGTCTTCCCCCAACCTGGAATGTTCCGGTCGGGGAAGAGAACCTGCTCCGGGTGCGCGAAGGTTGCCCGGCTGTAACCCGGTTGAGTGAATTTCAGCCCTTCTTCAGCACCAGCTCCGTGTTCCGGTCCGCCGCGCCGCCCGCGAGCGTCTTGTTGGCGCCGGGTGCGTTGTAGGCCAGCTCGCGGTAGAGGGCGGCGAGGCCGGTCTGGGAGAGGTCGGCGTAGTCGGTGCGGTGCGGGGCGGCGGACTCGATCAGGGTGGTGAACACGGAGATCGTGCCGTCCTTGTTGTCGGCCAGCTCGATGATGCGGGCCAGGTGGGGGTAGTCGATGTGGGATGCGGTGGAGATCTCCCAGAAGGACCGGCCGCCGGAGGCCTGGTGCGGGGTGATGACGTTCCTGTGCACGTGGCCGTTCACCCAGGCCAGGACATGGGCGTGGGCCGAGAGGACGGAGAGCACCTCGGCGCCGGTGTGGCGCTGCTCGCCGGGGCGGGCCGGGTCGGGGCGGGTGTTGTTCATGGAATTGCTGGTGTGGTGGCTGAAGACGACCGCGTAGGAGTCCTTGTTGTCCTTGAGCGTCCGGTCGAGCCACCTGAGCTGGGCGGTGCCGATCGAGCCGTTGTAATGGCCGCCGGGGTCGGTGGTGTCGAGGCTGATGCCGATGACGTCCTCGGAGATGCGGAAGGCGTAGTACTGGGTGCCCGCGTCGAGGTTCGCCGAGGAGTAGCCGTGGCCGGCCGGCCCGTGGCCCTGGTGGGCGGGGTCCAGGTGGGCCTTGAGGTAGTCGCCCTGGGTGTACGGGGCGCGCCTCTCGTCCGGGGTGACCGAGCGCATGGAGCGGGCGTGGGCCTTGAGGAAGTCGCGGTAGCCGGTGCCCTTGGGGTCCTTGGCGTTGTTGATGGCGTCCAGGAGCTTCCTGGCGTCGGCGGCGGGGACACTCATCAGCTTCCTGCCGCCGATGGCCGCCTCGGCGAGGTAGGGGTCGCCGTGGGAGCCGTACGCGCCGAGCGGGAGGGCGTCGTGGTTGCCGACGGTGGAGTACCAGGGCAGATTGAGGCCGGGGCTCCGCACCTCGCGGATCGCGGCGGCAAGGAAGCCCTGCAGGTGCGGGAAGCCGAGCGCCTTGTCGCCGTCGCGGGTGGTGGAGTCGGGCTGCCAGTACAGCTTCAGGCCGCTGTTCTGCACGCCCTCGTAGTGCCTGGGGTCCCCGGAGTTGGGGCTGATACGGCCACCGCTCATCACCTTCATGAACCACTCCAGCTCGGAGTGGGCGTTGTTGTCGGTGTTGTCGCCGGTGGTCATGACGAAGTGGAGCGGGGCGCCGGTGACGGGGGCGCCCCGCAGTGCGTTGACCCGCTCGACGAGCGAGACGGCGCCGGGCACGGTGAGCGCCTCGTGCGGGCGCCAGGAGTGCTGGTCGGCCGAGCGCAGGAACTCCCAGCGCAGGGGGTGCTGGACGTCCATCAGGTGCAGGTCGGTGAACTGGACGAACGCGGCGAGGGTCGTACGGCGGCCCGCGCGGCCGGACTTGGGGGCGGCCAGCTCGCTGCGCACCACCCGTTTCCAGCCGGGCCCGTCGGCCAGGCGCCGGTAGCCGGAGCTGTTCCGGGGCGTGGCGAGGGAGGCGAGGGTGGTGCCCTTGCTGTAGGGGGCGAGCGGGGCCGCGGCGGAGACCCTCCGGGAGGCGGCGACGGGCGCCTCGGCGGAGGAGGAGGCGGCGGAGGAGGAGGCGGCGGCCCGGCTGTCGGTGGGGCGCAGGGCGTAGCCGACGCCCGCGGAGAGCGAAACCGCTCCGGCGGCGGCAAGGACGGTACGGCGGTTGACCCCCAGAGCGGAGGTGGCGACAGAGCGTATGCGCGACATGGCGCGATCTCCCCGGGTGCGAACGCGTCGGCAGTGGTCGCGGGCCGTCGCCTGTGCGAACGCCCCGCTCACTCTGGATGCTTGGCACCCGGGATGACCTGCGCGTGAACGCGGCGGCAACGCGCAGCGCCCATCACCGTACGTGGATCACGGGGTACGGCACGCGGTCACGGAGTGGATTGCGCGTGGCCGAGGGGCGGTTGCTCCTCGTTCATCTCCCGGGGTAGGAGACGGGCCCGGCGGCGAGATGGCCGTCCGCCGGGCGCTCCCGCCACAGCCGCAGCGCGATGTCGACCAGGCGCACCCGGTTCAGGTCCGGGACGGCCGAAAGGTCCTGCCATGCGGCGAAGTCGGTGGACCCGCCGACCTCGTAGCGGAGTTCGCCGCCGGTGACCTCTCCTTCGTAGAGGAGACGCAGGCCGTGGTGGGCGGTGGGGCGCCGCAGCCCTCGGCGGGGGAAGAGATGGCGCCGCGAGTCCACGCCGAGGAGACCGGTCACCGCGATGCGGTAGCCGGTCTCCTCGGTGACCTCGCGGCGGACGGTGTCGTACGGATCCTCGCCGTGCTCCATGCCGCCGCCGGGCAGCACCCACTCGGGAGTTCCGTCGGGGGCCGGTGAACGAGCGAGCAGGATCTGTCCGTCGCGGACGCATACGGCGTAGGCCGCCACCCTCAAGTTCCGTCGCATTCCTGGACGTTAGCCCGGCACGTCCGGATTGGCCGGTGAATATTCGGGCGCGGACCAGCGCAGGGGCAGGGCGGCCGGGGTCCACAGAGCCTCGGTGAGCCCGAAGCGGACGCTGCGGTCGCCTCCGGGGGTGAGGGCGGTGTGCGCCTCGCCGGTGAGCTGGAGGGTGGTGCCCGTGGTCCAGTCGAGGAAGAGGAGGCCTGCGCGGGGGTCGGTGCGCAGGTTGCCGAGGGTGAGGAACATGGCGTTGCCGGGGTAGTCCGGCCAGGTCAGTTCGTGGGGTGACGTGACCTGGACGAAGCCGGGGTTGCCGCCGCGGTGGCTCACATCGGCTCCGCCGGGATGGACCGTGGCCAGGAAGAAGGTGTCGGCCGTTCTGATGAACGCCGTCTCTTCGGGGCCGAGTCGGGTGAGTCGGCGCGGGCCGGCCGGCGGGCGCTCGGGGAGTGTCTCGTACGCGTTTCTGCGCTGGATGTATTTGGGGCAGTTGGAGAAGACCTGGTCCGCGGTGACGGCGAAGCCGCGGTCCGTCGGCCTCAGCCGGCCGTTCAGGCGCATGCGGCGGCGGGTGCGGGGGTCCAGGGCAATGGTGCCCAGGGGAGTGCCGGGGGTTTTCAGCGCGGTCACGAGGGGGGCGTGCGGGCCGTCGTGCGGGTGCGGGTTGTTGGTGGTTGCCCGTGTGAGGACCGACATCTGCCTGGGGCCGGTGGCCCGGACGAAGCCCGGTGTGCCGGTGAGGGCGGCCGCCCACACCCTCCCCGTCCCCGGATCCGCCGCTCCCACCACCAGCAGGGGCTGGAGTTCCAGGAAGGCCGCTGCTATCGGCTTGATGTCCTGGCCGAGGGAGCGGCCCACGTGGTCGGCGCGGTCGCGTGCACCCATCAGTTCCTGCACGGCGAGCGAACCCGCGTTATAGGTGCCCATGGTTAGAAGAAGCCGCAGGTCGGAGCGGAGGCGTGGGGGGCGGGGGCGCCGTCGGGGCCGAGGGGTGCGGAGATCTCCAGGCGGATGCCGTCCGGGTCGTGGAAGAAGATCCCGCCCGAGGTGCCGCCCTCGCGGTGGGCGACCACGCCGTCGTGGGCGAAGTCCACCCCGGCGGCCCGCAGCGCGGTCTCGTACTCCCGGACGCGGTCGATCGAGTCGACCGTGAAGGCGAGGTGGTGCAGTCCGGGGCGACCGCTGTCGTACGACCCCTGCGCCTGCTGCCAGAGCGTGACGAGCGGGGCGCCGCCGCTCTCGCCCAGCATCGCCCAGCGCTGGTCGTCCTCCTTGCCCTCGGCGAGCACGGTGAAGCCGAGGAGGTCGCGGTACAGGGCGAGCGAGCGGTCGAGGTCGGTGACGTTCAGACCTGCGTGCGCGATGCGCGGAGCCATGGTGTTCTCCTTCGAGCAACTGTATAACCGTCGTCATCAAAGTTAGAGGGTTAGACCTCGGAAGGTCAACCGCTCACATACAATTGAGCGGTTAGAAGAGAAGGAGTGCCCGATGACCGCCCCTCGCGACCCCCGGCCCCTCACCGGTGAGCCCCTCGCCCTCGACCTGCTCAACACCCGGTGGAACCGGGAAGGCGTCACCCAGGACCTGCTCGACGGCACCGAGGGGCTGGCGGTGTGGCTCGCGGGCAACGGGCTGGCCGGGGACCATGCGGCCGACGCGGAGGTGCTGGAGCATCTGCGTGAGGCGCGCGAGGCGATCAGGGTCGCGGTGCACGGCTCGCCGCGGGAGGCGGCACCGCTCGTGGACGCCGTACTGGCGCACGGGCGGATCCGGGCCCGGCTGACGCCCGACGGCCCCGCCGAAGAGCCGGAGTTCGCCGATCGGTCGTGGGGGCCTGCCTGGCTCGCCGCCCGGAACTACCTGGACCTGATCACCCGGGGCCCGGAGCGCATCCGGACCTGCTCCGGCGGCGGCTGCATCCTGCACTTCTACGACACCTCCCGGAACGGCACCCGCCGCTGGTGCTCGATGGCCGTGTGCGGCAACCGCGCGAAGGCGTCCCGGCACTACGCGCGCTCGAAGGAGAACTGACGGCGCCGCCGTCGAGCAGGAAACCGGCCTCGGCCGGCCCGTGCGCGGGCTCGTGCAGGAGCGGATCGCTTTCAGCGTGCCCTCGCCGCCCACGCCGACCTGCCCCAGGGCCCCTCCCGGCCGCTCGCGGTCCGCTCCGGCAGCCGCAGCCGTACCTGCCGTCCCGCCCCCTTCCGCAGAGGCGTACGTCACACCGCCGTGTGGCCGTGCCCCGGACGGGCAGGGGCGGGACGGCACAGCTTGCGGCCGGGGTGCCAGGCTGGGGGAATTTCTCCAGCTCAGCGGGGTGCGGAGCGGACGTACGGAACCGTCCGCCGGGTGATGGTGTCCCACCCTTCGGGCACGCCTCGCAAAGAATTGGACAGGTGGACCGGGGTCGGCCGCATGATGGAAAGCCCCGGTCATGCATGAGACACAAAGAGGGAGTCACTGTGAGGGTCGGAATCGTCGGAGCCACCGGTCAGGTCGGCACGGTCATGCGCAGGATCCTCACGGAGCGCGACTTCCCGGTGACGCAGCTGCGCCTGTTCGCCTCGGCCCGCTCGGCCGGGACCGTGCTGGACGGCGTGACGGTGGAGGACGCGGCGACCGCCGACTACTCCGGCCTGGACATCGTGCTCTTCTCCGCGGGCGGCGCGACCTCCAGGGCGCTGGCCGAAAAGGTCGCCTCCCAGGGTGCCGTGGTGATCGACAACTCCTCCGCCTGGCGCCGGGACCCGGACGTGCCCCTGGTGGTCTCCGAGGTGAACCCGCACGCGGTCGCCGACCGCCCCAAGGGCATCATCGCCAACCCGAACTGCACGACGATGGCCGCGATGCCGGTCCTGAAGCCGCTGCACGAGGAGGCGGGCCTCGAAGCCCTGGTCGTCGCCACCTACCAGGCGGTGTCCGGTTCGGGTCTCGCGGGCGTGGCCGAACTGCACGGCCAGGTGCAGAAGGTCGCCGCCGAGGCCGACAAGCTCACCCACGACGGCCAGGCGGTCGACTTCCCCGAGCCGAACATCTACCAGCGCACCATCGCCTTCAACGTGCTGCCGCTGGCGGGCTCGATCGTCGACGACGGTCTGCACGAGACCGACGAGGAGCAGAAGCTGCGCAACGAGTCCCGCAAGATCCTGGAGATCCCCGCCCTGAAGGTCTCCGGCACCTGCGTGCGCGTCCCGGTCTTCTCCGGTCACTCCCTCCAGGTCAACGCCCGTTTCGCCCGCCCGATCACCCCGGAGCGCGCGACCGAGCTGCTCGCGAAGGCGCCGGGCGTGGCCCTCTCCGACATCCCGACCCCGCTGCAGGCGGCCGGCCAGGACCCGGCGTACGTCGGCCGCATCCGCCGCGACGAGACGGTGGACAACGGCCTCGCCCTGTTCATCTCCAACGACAACCTCCGCAAGGGCGCCGCTCTGAACGCGGTCCAGATCGCGGAGCTGGTGGCGGCGGAGCTGTCCGCGAAGTAGGTCACCCGCACGGAAGGGGCGGTCACGGTCACGTGGCCGCCCCTTCCGCACGCCGGCCCGGGGGCGAGCGCCGCCAGCCCGGCGAGCGGCCCCGTCACCAGTACGGCGGTCAGGCCCGGCCCGTCTGCGAGCCGGCCGCCGGTCAGCGCGCCGAGGGCTGCGCATGACCCGCCGCAACCCCACCCTCGCCGAGATCACCGCCACGGCCGTCTTCCTCGCCTCCGACGGGGCGGCGGGCATCACCGGCACGTTCATCGATGTGACCGGGGGGATGTTCCCGGGCTAGGCCCGCCGTACCTCGTACAGGAAGCACCCGTACTCCACCGCCCGCACCTGCACCACCGCCACCTCCGGGTCCGCGAAGGCGTCCGCGAAGGCATCCGAGAAGGCGTCCGCGAAGGCCTCGTCGAAGCTCTCCGCGGGCTCCACCAGGCGACCGCCCAGGATCCGGCCGTCGGCTGAGTAGCGGCGCAGTACGCGGTGGGCGTTCGTGAAGGGCAGGGCGGCGGTGCCGGACGGGCCCGGGCACTGCCCGGCGTGGATGAAGACCGGGCCCTGCTCGTCGTACGCGCCGGGGTCGGCGTCCGTCTCGGCGGCCCAGCGGCGCAGCGGGGCGTACGAGACCAGGGCGATCCGCTCCCCCGGCTCGCTGTGGCGCAGGCAGCAGCGCAGCGGGGCGCCGCCCTCCTCGTCGGTGAAGGGGGCCAGGGGGCGGCCCGCGTCGTCGGCGGTCCGCAGCTCCTTCAGAACCCGGGGCGGGACGGGGCGCGGGGTGTGTGTCGTCGTCATGGGTCCAGCGTCCTGCCGCGGCGCACCGCTGACCGGCGGGAACCGGACATCGCGCTCCCTGTGGGTCCCATGGAAGGATGGCGCAACCGACACATAACGAGGAGATGACCGCGTGCCTGGCACAAACCTGACTCGCGAAGAGGCGCAGCAGCGGGCCGAGCTGCTCACCGTTGACTCGTACGAGATCGATCTCGACCTCTCCGGTGCGCAGGAGGGCGGTAGCTACCGGTCCGTGACCACGGTGCGCTTCGACGCCGCCCGTACGGGCGCGGAGTCGTTCATCGACCTGGTGGCTCCGGCCGTCCACGAGGTGGTCCTCAACGGCGACCAGCTGGACCCCTCCGAGGTCTTCAAGGACTCGCGGATCGCCCTGCCGGGGCTGCTGGAGGGGCGCAACGTCCTGCGGGTCGTCGCGGACTGCGCCTACACCAACACCGGCGAGGGCCTGCACCGCTTCGTCGACCCCGTCGACGAGCAGGCCTACCTCTACACCCAGTTCGAGGTCCCGGACGCCCGCCGCGTCTTCGCCTCCTTCGAACAGCCGGACCTGAAGGCCACCTTCCAGTTCACCGTGAAGGCGCCCGAGGGCTGGACGGTGATCTCGAACTCGCCGACGCCCGAGCCCAAGGACAACGTCTGGGTCTTCGAGCCGACCCCGCGCATCTCGTCGTACATCACCGCGCTGATCGTCGGCCCCTACCACTCCGTGCACAGCGTGTACGAGAAGGACGGGCAGAGCGTGCCGCTGGGCATCTACTGCCGTCCGTCCCTCGCCGAGTTCCTGGACTCGGACGCGATCTTCGAGGTGACCCGGCAGGGCTTCGACTGGTTCCAGGAGAAGTTCGACTACGCCTACCCGTTCGCGAAGTACGACCAGCTGTTCGTGCCGGAGTTCAACGCGGGCGCGATGGAGAACGCGGGCGCGGTGACCATCCGGGACCAGTACGTCTTCCGGTCCAAGGTGACCGACGCGGCGTACGAGGTCCGCGCCGAGACGATCCTGCACGAGCTGGCCCACATGTGGTTCGGCGACCTCGTCACCATGGAGTGGTGGAACGACCTGTGGCTGAACGAGTCGTTCGCCACCTACACCTCCATCGCCTGCCAGGCCGCCGCGCCCGGCTCGCGCTGGCCGCACTCGTGGACCACGTTCGCCAACTCGATGAAGACCTGGGCGTACCGGCAGGACCAGCTGCCGTCCACGCACCCGATCATGGCGGACATCCGCGACCTGGACGACGTCCTCGTCAACTTCGACGGCATCACGTACGCCAAGGGCGCGAGCGTGCTGAAGCAGCTCGTCGCGTACGTCGGCGAGGACGAGTTCTTCAAGGGCGTGCAGGCCTATTTCAAGGCGCACGCGTTCGGCAACACGCGCCTGTCCGACCTGCTCGGCGCGTTGGAGGAGACCTCCGGCCGTGACCTGAAGACCTGGTCGAAGAAGTGGCTGGAGACGGCGGGCATCAACATCCTCCGCCCGGAGGTCGCCACCGACGCCGACGGGGTCGTCACCTCCTTCGCCGTCCGCCAGGAGGCCCCGGCGCTGCCCGCCGGCGCCAAGGGCGAGCCGGTCCTGCGCCCGCACCGCATCGCGATCGGCCTCTACGACCTCGACGCCGGCTCCGGCAAGCTGGTGCGCACCGAGCGCGTCGAACTGGACGTCGACGGCGAGCTGACGGCCGTAGCGCAGCTGACGGGCAAGCGCCGCCCGGCGGTCGTGCTGCTCAACGACGACGACCTGTCGTACGCCAAGGTCCGCCTGGACGAGGACTCCCTGAAGGTGGTCACCGAGCACCTCGGCGACTTCGAGGCCTCCCTCCCGCGGGCCCTGTGCTGGGCCTCGGCCTGGGACATGACGCGGGACGCCGAGCTGGCCGCCCGTGACTACCTCTCGCTCGTCCTGTCCGGCATCGGCAAGGAGTCCGACATCGGCGTCGTGCAGTCGCTGCACCGCCAGGTCAAGCTCGCCATCGACCTGTACGCCGATCCGGCCGCCCGCGAGTCCCTGCTGACCCGCTGGACCGACGCCACGCTGGCCCACCTGCGCGCGGCCGAGCCGGCGAGCGACCATCAGCTGGCCTGGGCCCGGGCCTTCGCGGCGACCGCCCGCACCCCCGAGCAGCTGGACCTGCTGGAGGCCCTGCTGGAGGGCACCCAGACCATTGAGGGCCTGGCCGTGGACACCGAGCTGCGCTGGGCGTTCGTGGAGCGGCTGGCGGCGGTCGGCCGCTTCGACGAGGCGGAGATCGCGGCCGAGTACGAGCGGGACAAGACCGCGGCCGGTGAGCGGCACGCGGCCACCGCCCGCGCGGCCCGCCCGACGGCGGAGGCCAAGGCGGAGGCCTGGGCCTCGGTCGTCGACTCGGACAAGCTGCCGAACGCCGTGCAGGAGGCCGTGATCGGCGGCTTCGTCCAGACCGACCAGCGCGAGCTGCTCGCGCCGTACGCGGACCGCTACTTCGAGGTCGTCAAGGACATCTGGGACGCGCGCTCGCACGAGATCGCCCAGCAGATCGCCATCGGCCTGTACCCGTCGGTCCACGTCTCCGAGGAGACCCTGGCCAAGACGGACACCTGGCTGACCACAGCCGAGCCGAACGCGGCCCTGCGCCGCCTCGTCTCGGAGTCCCGCGCGGGCATCGAACGCGCGCTGAAGGCCCAGGCGGCGGACGCGGCGGCCTCGGAGTAACACTCCTTGTGCCGACAAGGGCGCCCGGCGGCACGCCGGGCGCCCTTTCCCGTGCGCGTTCTCCTCGGCGCAGGGCCCTCGGCATACCGCCTTTCACCACTGCGTACCCTTCAGGTCCGGGCCCTGGCCGCGTTCTGCAGTGCTTCGAGTACGTGGGTCACCGCCCGGCCCGTCTCCCCGCCCCTGCGTACCGCCGCCGTCACATGGCGGACCGGGCCGTCCGGGCCGAGGTCGCGCATGACCACCCCGTCCCGGCGGACCGCCGCCATCCGGGGGACCAGGGCCACGCCCATGCCCGCTCCCACCATGGCGAGGATCGCGGTCCAGCCGGAGGCCGAGTGGCCCTGGTGGGGGCTGAAGCCGGCCGATTCGCAGGCGCGGCGGGTGATGTCGGACCAGGGGCCGCTGCCGCCGAAGATCCAGGGTTCGGCGGCCAGGTCGGTGAGGGTGGGGGCGGAGGCCGTGGCCAGGGGGTGGCCGGGGGGCAGGGCGATGTCGAGGGGGTCGGTGAGCAGGGGGACGCGGGTGAAGCGGGGGTCGGCGGCGCTGGGCGCCGACGCCGCGAGGGACAGGGCCAGGTCGACCTCACCGGCGGCCAGCAGGTCGTAGGCCTCGGCGGCCTCCGCCTCCCGTATGCGGACGGTCACCCCGGGGTGGGTGTCCCGCAGGGCCCGTACGGCCGGTACGACCAGGGCGGGGACCGAAGTGGAGAAGGCCCCCACCCGCACCTCCCCCGCCTCCCCCTGGCTGTACGCCGCCAAGGCCGCCTCCGTACGCTCCAGTTGCTCGAAGACCGGCTCTGTGTGGGCCAGCACCAGACGCGCCGCGTCGGTGAGCCGGACCCTGCGGCCCCGCGCCTCCAGCAGGGGCACGCCGAGCTGCCGGGACAGGTTGGTGAGCTGCTGGGAGACCGCGGACGGGGTCATGTGCAGGGCCTCGGCCGTCGCGGTCACCGTCCCGCGCTCCCGCAGGGTGCGCAGGATCTGCAGCTTCCGGATGTCCCACTCGGCCATGCGGGCACGCTACACGGCGGACAGGCCGGTCTCCCGTGCGCGGCGGCCGGCCGTTCCCCGGACGCCCCGGGCGTCACCGCGGTGGTCGCCGAACCGGTCGCCAGGAGCGGGGAGTTCGCCACTCCGTGGCAGGGGTACGAGGTGCGCAGCCGGACCGTCGGCCGCAAGCACTTCGCCGTGATCCTGCTGGGACTCGCCGGCACGGCTCCGCCGTCAGCGCCGGGAGCCGGCGCCCAGGACGACCCCGCCCAGGATCAGCGCCATCGCCGGCAGCTGCGGCAGGGCCGTCGTCTCGCCGAGTACGGCCCAGGACAGCAGGGCCACGCAGACCGGCTGGAGGTAGTAGACGATGCCCGCGCGGGTCGCGCCGATCAGGGTGATGGCCTTGTTCCAGGCGAAGAAGGCGAGCGCGGAGGAGGCCACGCCGACATAGAGGAGGGGCAGGACCGTGCCGGGGGTGGGGTGGAAGGACCCCTGCACGGTCACACTCACCGCCTGCGCGGGCAGCAGCAGGACCGTGCCGGCCAGGAACGTGGTGAACAGGAAGCCGGTGCCCGAGAGTTCGGCGGGCCTGCGGCGCAGCAGTGCGCTGTAGCCGGCGAAGCAGCAGGCCGCGGCGATCATCCACAGGTCGCCGGGCGAGAAGTGCGCGCCGCCGCCGACCAGCAGGGCCACGCCCGCGCAGGCGATGAGCAGCCCGGTGGTGCGGCGCGCGCCGAGCCGTACGCCGCCCAGCCGTTCGAACACCGCCATGAGTACCGGCGAGGCGGCCATGATCATGCCCATGATGGGGGCGGGGGTGGTCAGTCCGGCCTGGTTGACGAGGGTGTTGTAGACGGCCACCCCGAGGAGAGAGGCGAGCAGGACGTAGCGGGCGTGGCGGCGCAGCAGGGCCCGCTGGCGCCAGGCCTGCCTCGCACCGAAGGGCGCTACCGCGAGGAGGGCGATCACCCAGCGCCAGAAGGCGTGCTGGACGGGCGGGACGCTGTCGTGCAGGCCGCGGGAGGTGACGAAGCTGCCCGACCAGACGACCGTGGCGAGCGCGGCGCAGGCGAGGCCGAGCAGGGGGGCGGCGGCCTCGCGGGGGCGGCGGGCGGCGGCCGGGGTGACGGTGGTGCTGGTCCGGTGCAGGACGGCTGTCACAGGGGTCCTTTCGGTGAGGAACGGGGTGCCGGCGCTGTGGTGCTCCGTGCTCCGTGCTTCGTGCTGCTCCTACCGTCGCAGCGGACCATCTGTCAGGTCCATCGAAAGTTTCCGACCGTTCTTTTCAGAGAAACTGAACGATTCGGGGCGGTTTCCGCGCTGGCCCGCCAGCGCCGCGCCGAACGCCAGCGCCATGCCCGTCATCTGCACGGGTGTGAACGTCTGGCCGAGGGCCGCCCAGCCGACGACGGCCGCGGTCAGCGGGGAGAGCGGGCCGAGGAAGGCGACCTGGGGGGCGCTGAGCCGGCCGATGCCGCGGAACCAGAGCCAGTACGCCACCGCCGTGTTGGCCAGCGCGAGGTAGCCATAGCCGGCGACGGCCCGGCCGTCCAGGGCGGGCGGTGTGCCCTCGGTCAGGAAGGCGACCGGCGCGATGAGCAGACCGCCCGCGCTGAGCTGCCAGCCGGTGAGCGCCAGCGGGCCGACCCCGTCCGGCCGGCCCCACCGCTTGGTCAGGACCGTACCGGCGGCCATCGAGGCGGTGGCGGCGACGGCCGCGAGCACGCCGACGGCGTCGAGCGTGCCGGTCCCCTGGAGGACGACGAGGCTGACACCGAACGCGGCGACGACGCCGGTGACGAGCGTGCGCGGGGCCGGTCGCTGCCCGAGCAGCAGCGCCGAGAGGCCGACGACGAACAGCGGCTGCACCGAGCCGACGACGGCGGCCATACCACCGGGCAGGCGGTACGCCGACACGAACAGCAGCGGGAAGAAGGCACCGATGTTCAGCGCGCCGAGCGCCGCCGACCTCCACCACCAGCCGCCGCGCGGCAGCACCCGGGTGACCGCCAGCAGGACGAGTCCGGCGGGCAGGGCCCGCAGCAGCGCCGTGAACAAAGGGCGGCCAGGCGGCAGGAGTTCAGTGGTGACCGCGTAGGTGGTTCCCCAGGAGACCGGGGCGAGCGCGGTGAGCAGGACGGTGACGGATCGCCTCACGACCGGATCCCTTCGGGGTCGGCGACGGCAGGAACGAACGCAGCGGCCTGAACGGGGGCGGCGACCCGGGCCGGGGCGGGGGCGCCGGTGCGGATCACTGGCGTCAGCACCGGTACCGTCTCCGCCGGCAGCGGGCGTACCGCCTCCGGCGGCAGGTGGCGTTCCGCGCGGATCAGGAGGGTGGCGGCCACCGCCGAGGTCAGCACGAGGACGGCCCACGGTGCCCGGCCGTCCAGCGCGAGCAGGGCCGTGAACAGGGAGGGCGCCACCGCCTTCGCCAGCGACCAGGACATCTGGTACGCCGCCAGATACCGTCCGCGCACCGCCTCGGGCGCCGCCTCGACCGCGAGCACCTGGGCGGCGGGGCTGTGGATCAGCTCGCCGAGGGTGTAGACGAGGACCACGGCGACCATGGCGCCGCCCAGGACCGTGACCGACGTCGGCCGCACGGTGCCGAGCACGGTCTGCGCGGCGAAGGCGGTCGCGAACAGGCCCCCGCCCAGCGCCGCCGCCCGGGTGCGCCGGGCACCGGCCCGGCGGACCCGCGCGCCGACGCCGACCCCGGCCACCGCGCACAGCACGGTGTTGAGGGTGAAGGCGGTACCGGTGAGCACCGAGGGCCCGTGCAGCCACTCCACCATGAACAGCGGGAAGAGGACCGACAGGGCCGAATAGCTCAGGGCGTTCAGGAAGTTGGCGCCGGTGACGACCAGGAAGGGCCGGTCGGCGAGGACGAGCCGGTAGCCGGCGCCCGCCCGGTGCCGGACCGGGCCCTCCCCGGTCGCGGGCGCCGGCCGCAGGGGCCGCAGCAGCAGCGCGGCGAGCGCGAAGGAGAGGGCGTTGCCCCAGGCCGCGTACGTGTAACCGGCGCTGCCCGCCAGGGAGATGACCAGCGTGGCCAGCAGCGCGCCCGCCCCGTTTCCGGCGTTCTGCAGCGCGCGCGTCGACGCCTGCAGCCGGTCCCGGTCCGTCCCGCGCGCCACCTCGCCGATCAGGGACTGCTGGGCCGCCGGGAAGGCCCGGTCGGCGGCGGCCGTGACCAGGGCGACGGCCGCGAAGGCGGGGAGGGAGTGGGCGAAGGGGTAGAGGGCGAAGCCGGCGACCCGGACGCCGTACAGCACGTACAGCACGCGCTTGGCGCCGTACCGGTCCACCGCCGTCCCGGCGAGCGGCAGTGCGGCGATGCCCGCGAGGCCGGTGACGGTGAGCACGGCGCCGACGACCGTGAAGGACAGCCCGGTCACGGCACGGAAGAAGACCAGCGTGAACGGGACGTACATACCGGTGCCGACGCCGTTGACGGCGGCGGTGAGCGCCAGGGCCCATTCCCCGGGGATGCGTTCGTTCTTTCGTGTCGCCATACCTGCCCCCTCGAAGTCACTTGGTGGCAAGTAGCTTAGTTGTAAGCGACTTTCTGTCAAGCTGCTTTCCGTCAAGCTACTTTCTTGCTGGCGACCGTCCGCGAGGCGATACTCGGCACATGAGTGCAGGCAAGGATTCCGTCGACACGATCGTCGACCAGTGGGCGGCCGTGCGGCCCGACCTCGACTCCAGGGCGATGGAGGTCTTCGGGCGGATCTACCGCCTCTCCCGGACCATGGGCGACCGCATGGAGAAGGCGTACCAGCCGTACGGCATCACCCGCGGCGAGTTCGACGTCCTCGCGACCCTGCGCCGCGCCGGCGAGCCGTACACCCTCTCGCCGCGCCAGCTGTCGGGCACCCTCATGCTCACCACCGGCGGGATGACCGGTCGCCTCGACAAGCTGGAGAAGGCCGGACTGCTGCGCCGCTCCCCCGACCCGCACGACCGCCGGGGCCTGAAGGTGACGCTGACCGACAAGGGGCTGGACGTCATCGACCGCGCGGTCGGCGCGGGCCTCGCGGTCCAGACGGAGGCCCTGTCACGCCTCGACGACGAACAGGTCGGCCAACTGGCCGACCTGTTGAGGGAGTTGCTCGCCCAGACCCTGGAGGCCCCGCACTGACCGCCGATGTGCGCGGCGACCGCCGCCTCGATGTCCGCGGCGGTGGCCGAGTCGGCGGCCCGGGCCGCGTATCGTCGGGGCGGACCAGCACGGCCGTACGGCGGTCGCCCGCCCAGCGGACCACGGACAGCAGGGCCGCGCGGGCGGGGTCCGGCTCGTACGGCTCGGCGGTGATCGGCGCGAACCGGCCGCCGCTCGGCGCCTCGTGCAGCCGGCCGCCGCCGGCGGACGAGGAGGTGGCGGAAGCGGGAGGGGAGGGCGGCGAGGTCCATCCCTGACCCGCTCTGCGCTGCGACTGCCGCCGGCCCGGGAGCTGACCCACGGGGAGCTGCCCGCCTGGCTCGGGCCGACCGTCCAGCGGTATCTGACGGCACCGAGCCCGTGACCCACACGGAATCCGGGCCGGCGCGTCCCGGTCGGCACCGCGTCCGGCGTAAAGGCCCGTGCCCGCCGGACGGAAAACGCCGGGGGCGCCCGTCTCACCCGGGTACGGCGGTGGGCGCGTACCGGCGGGAGGAGGGGCGCCCCCGGCGACAGAACCGGTGTCCGGTCAGGCCTTGGCGCGGGCCTCGGACTTCGCCTTGGACGAGGGGGCGATGACCCTGGTCTTGGACCTGTCCAGCACCATCACCAGTCCGGCGATGCCCACGAAGAGCGCGAGCGGGATCAGCACGTAGAGGCCCAGCGTCTGGATGACGCTCAGGCCATGGCCGGGGTCGTCGCCGTCGTCGCGGGTCAGCGCGAGCGCGGGGGACGACATGAGCAGCATCATCAGCGTCGTACCGGCGGCCAGGGCGCCGGCGCGCAGGGCGTTCTTCTTGTCCACGATCTCAAGTTAGCGAATCACCCGGAAGGCCGCGCGCGCGGGGTCCCGTACCGGGCCTTCACCCGTCTCTGAGCTGCGTGAACACAGCGAGCAGGGCGCGCAGCCGGGGTGCGGCCGTCAGTTCCTCCAGCGGCACCGGCCGGCCCTCGCGGTCCGCGATCGGCAGCCGCCAGTTCGGGTACTGGTCCCAGGTTCCCGGCAGGTTCTGCGGGCGGCGGTCGCCGACGCCGTCCGGGAGCCAGACGCCGATCAGCCGGGCCGGGGTGCGCAGCAGGAAGCGGTGGACGGCACGGATCTCCTCCTCCTCGTCGCTGCCGGGCGGCCCGGCGGCCGTCAGGTCCAGCAGGCCGAGGCTGCCGAGCAGGGCGAGCCACTCGGCGGCGTCGGCGACAGCCTCGGCGCGTTCCTCGGCGGCCGGGCGGGTGAGCAGGCCCAGGCGGTCGCGCAGGTCGACGTGGTCGCCGGTGAGCCGGGCGGCGGTGGGCGGCAGATCGTGGGTGGTGGCGGTGGCCAGGCAGTCGGCGCGCCAGCGGTCGGGCGGCAGCGGGCGGCCGTCGCCCTCCCAGTCGCGTTCGAACCACAGCACCGAGGTGCCGAGCACCCCGCGCCGCTGCAGGGTCTCGCGGACGCCGGGCTCGACGGTGCCCAGGTCCTCGCCGATGACGACGGCCCCGGCGCGGGTGGCCTCCAGGGCGAGGATCGCGAGCATGGCGTCGGCGTCGTAGCGGACGTACGTGCCCTGGGTGGGCGGGCTGCCCTGCGGGACCCACCACAGCCGGAACAGGCCCATGACGTGGTCGATGCGCAGGGCGCCGGCGTAGCGGAAGAGGGCGCGCAGGAGGTCGCGGTAGGCGGTGTATCCGGAGCCGGCCAGGCGGTCGGGGCGCCAGGGCGGCAGGCCCCAGTCCTGTCCGCGGGCGTTGAAGGCGTCGGGCGGGGCGCCGACGGACGTGCCGGCGGCGAACACGTCCTGCTGCGCCCAGGCGTCGGCGCCGACCGGGTGCACGCCGACGGCGAGGTCGTGCACGATCCCGACCGGCATGCCGGCCTCACGGGCGGCGCGCTGGGCGGCGCGCAGCTGGCCGTCGGTGAGCCAGGCGAGGCGGGCGTGGAACTCGACCCGGTCGGCGAGCTCGGCGCGGGCGCGGGCGGTGGCGGCCGAGCGGGGGTCGCGCAGGCCCTCGGGCCAGGTGTGCCAGTCGGAGCCGTGGGTCTCGGCGAGGGCGTACCAGGTGGCGTGGTCGTCGAGGGCCTGGCCGTGGGCGGCACGGAAGTCGTCGTAGGCGGCCCGGCGGCCGGGGCCCAGGGGGACGGCCAGCACCGGTTCCAGTGCTTCCCGCTTCAGCTCCCACACCGCGTCGCGGTCGATGAGGGCGCCCTTGTCGAGGACGGCGGTACGCAGCCGCTCGGCCCGCTCCAGCAGCCCGCTCAGCCGCTCGCGGTCCGCGACGTACGCGTACTCGGGGATGTCCTCGATCCGCAGGTGCACGGGGTCGGGGAAGCGGCGGGAGGAGGGGCGGTACGGGGAGGGGTCGGTGGGGGCACCGGGTACGGCCGCGTGCAGCGGGTTGACCTGCACGAATCCGGCTCCGGCGGTGCGTCCGGCCCAGCCGGCCAGCTCGGCGAGGTCACCGAGGTCGCCCATGCCCCAGGAGCGGCGGGAGAGCAGGGAGTACAGCTGGACGAGGAGGCCGTGGGAGCGGCCGGGCGGGGCGGGCAGCCGGTCGGGGGCGACGACGAGGTGGGCGTGGCCGGTGCGGCCGTCGGGGGCGACGGCGGTGACGCGGTGCACGCCGAGCGGGAGGTTCCAGGTCCCGTCCACGTCCCGCTCCTCTCCCTCCTCGGTCCGGACCCGCAGACGGGTGCCGGGCGGCAGCGCGGCGAGGGCGGCGGGGCCCTGCGGGTCGCCGGCCCAGTGCACGACCGTCGGCGGCAACAGGCGTTCGCGCAGTGCGCGTTCGCGGGCGGCGAGCGCGGTGCGTACGGCGTCGGGTCCGGCCGCGTCGACGTCGAGGGCGGCCAGCGCGGCGACCACGGCGGAGGCGGGGACCGGGACGCTGCGGCCCGGGGCGGGGCTGTAGGAGGTGGCGACCCCGTGCAACTCGGCGAGCCGGGCCAGCTCCGGCTCTACGGGCTCGTCGTACGCCTCGGTCATCTACAACCCCGGGCCGAAGGAGTCCGGAACGGGGTCGGACTCGCTGGTCAGCGCGGCGGTCTCGGCGAGCGGCGGCTCGCTGGTCAGCGGCTCGGCGTCGGGCAGGGGCGGTTCGCTGGTCAGCGGGGCCTGGGCGCAGGCGCTCTCCGCGCTGAAGACGCACAGCGATGACTCGGCGGTCGTGGCGGACGGCTCCGCCACGGGTTTCCACTGGGCCGGGATCGAGAGTCGAGCCGGTGCGGCCACGGGGTCTCCTTGTCGTGTACGGCGACGGGGTTACCGCAGCCCTACCCCGTGAGCGCTGCGGCAGACGTACAGAAGGGAACAACATGCCACTCGTCACATTCGGAGCATCGAGCATCAGGGCAACACGGGCCGCTCGGCACATTCCAGGCGGTAAAACAAGCCCAAATCGGGCAGCTCGTCCCGTCGGCGGTCTCACTCGCGGCGTACACCGCCCTGCTCGGAAGTCGGGGCGTCGCTGCCTGACGTTCCGGGGCCGGATGTGAGACCGGCCCCGACGGCACGCACGCGAAGGCCCGGACCGACTAGGCGGAGATGCCGTCGATCCGAGCCAAGGCGTCATCCGCGCCGTACGGCTGCAAGTAGGGCAGCCAGCGCGGATCCCTGTGCCCGGTGCCGATGATGCGCCAGGCCAGTCCCGTCGGCGGAGCCGGTTTGTGCCGCAGCCGCCAGCCCAGCTCTACGAGGTGACGGTCGGCCTTGACATGGTTGCAGCGGCGGCAGGAGGCCACCACGTTGTCCCAGCGGTGTTGGCCCCCGCGGCTGCGCGGGATGACGTGGTCGACGCTGGTTGCGACGCCACCGCAGTACATGCACCGGCCCCCGTCGCGGGCGAAGAGCGCGCGCCGGGTGAGAGGAACGGGCCCCCGGTAGGGAACCCGTACGAATCGCTTGAGCCGGACCACGCTGGGTGCGGGGACTGTGACGGTCGCGCTGTGCATATAGGCGCCGGATTCCTCGAGGGAGACGGCCTTGTTCTCCAGAACGAGGACGAGGGCGCGTCGAAGCGGTACGACGCCGAGCGGCTCGTACGACGCGTTGAGGACCAGGACATGCGGCACGGGTGCCTCCTTGGGCGTCGGCGGCGCGTGGCTCGCGCCGGGACGATCTGCAGTCAGTCTCCCCTCAGGCCTGGTGGAAGCGCCACCATGTCCCGGTAACGGGCTGGGAGTGTTTTCGACCACATCCGATTCATCCCCCGGATCATGGCCGGTTCAAGCCAGGGTGAGCCCTGTCTCTCCTGCGCCCTCCTTGGCGGATCCGCACGGGGCACACACAATGCCCCGTTAGTGTGGTGGTCCTGTCCGTCCGGTGACCTTTTCGTGACCTTGAAGACCGTGACCGCCCCGCCGGTACGGACCGCGCAGCACCTTGGAGGTACCTGCCGTGTCGTCCTTGCCCGCCGTCCTGCTGGCCGCCGGTGCGTCGCCGACCCCGTCCCCATCCCCGTCGAGGTCGACGCCGGCCGTGCCGTCGTTCCAGGACGCCCAGGACAGCGCGACGAACGCGGCGAGCTGGGTCGAGCAGAACTGGTCGACGTGGCTCGCGATGGGACTGCAGATCCTGCTGGTCGTGGTCGTGGCGGTGGCGCTGCGCGCGGCGGTGCGCCGGGCGATAACCAAGCTGATAGACCGGATGGGCCGCACCGCGCAGGCCGTGGACGGCACGGCGCTGGGCGGGCTGCTGGTCAACGCCGAGCGGCGGCGCCAGCGGTCGGCGGCGATCGGTTCCGTACTGCGGTCGGTGGCGAGCTTCCTGATCATGGGCACGGCCGCGCTGATGGTGCTGTCCACCTTCAAGATCAACCTGGCGCCGCTGCTGGCGTCGGCCGGTGTGGCCGGTGTGGCGATCGGTTTCGGCGCGCGGAACCTGGTCACGGACTTCCTCTCCGGCGTGTTCATGATCCTGGAGGACCAGTACGGCGTCGGTGACGTGATCGACGCGGGGGTGGCCACCGGTGAGGTGATCGAGGTCGGGCTGCGGGTGACCAAGCTGCGCGGGTCCGACGGCGAGATCTGGTACGTCCGCAACGGCGAGGTCAAGCGGATCGGCAACCTCTCGCAGGGCTGGGCGACGGCCGGGGTCGACGTGACGGTGAAGGCGAGCGAGGACCTGGACCGGGTCAAGGCCACGCTGGACGACGTCGCCGAGCACATGAGCAAGGAAGAGCCCTGGAACGAGCTGCTGTGGGGCCCGGTCGAGGTGCTCGGTCTGGACTCCGTCCTGATCGACTCCATGGTGGTGCGGGTCTCGGCCAGGACGATGCCGGGCAAGGCGCTGACGGTCGAGCGGGAGCTGCGCTGGCGGATCAAGCGCGCGTTCGACCGGGCGAGCATCCGCATCATGGGCGGCGCGACGGCGACGGAGGACGCGGAGGACGCCCCGGACCCGGCGGCGGCGGCGGTGGCGGCGCCTTCGGTGTACGCCAACGCGGACTCACCGCAGTCGGCGGCGACGGCACCGATCGCATCCCAGCGGCCGGCGCCTCCGGCGAAGTAGCGGAACGGTTCGGCACACAGGTTCGAGTGAACGGGAGGGGCAACACCACCCCCTTCCCCAAGGACTGACCGGCCCCGAGGTAACGACTCCGTTGCCTCGGGGCCGTTGTCTATTGACGCCCCCTTCGTCCTGGGCTTACGTTCCTCGCAACGCGATAGGAAACTTTCCTAACAGTGATCCCCCCGCGGCCGGTGATCAAGGCTGGACGCCACGCCCGGGTCACTGAAAAGCTGGGTGGCTGGAAAGGCAGGTGTCGAACTCCATGGCAGGAACCGCCGGTACGCCGGGCACCCCGCGCGTGCTGCGCGCCATGAACGACCGTGCCGCGCTGGACCTCCTGCTGGAGCACGGACCGCTCTCGCGCACCCGGATCGGCAAGCTCACCGGCCTGTCCAAGCCCACCGCCTCGCAGTTGCTGGGCCGCCTGGAGGCGGCCGGTCTGGTCCGGGTGACCGGCACCAGCGAGGGCCGGCCGGGCCCCAACGCCCAGCTGTACGCCGTCAACCCCACAGCCGCGCACGCCGCCGGACTCGACGTCACCCCGGACCGCATCCGCGCCGCCGTCGCCGACATCACCGGCCGCACGGTGGGCGAGTTCGAGCTGCCCACACCGGGGCGGCGTCCGGCGCAGCCCGTCGTACAGCAGGTCACCGGCGCGCTCGACGGCGCCGTGAAGGCCGCCGGGCTCGCCCGGTCCGACGTGCACCGGCTGGTCATCGGCACCCCCGGCGCCTTCGACCCGAACACCGGGCGCCTGCGCTACGCCTCCCATCTGCCGGGCTGGCACTCCCCCACCCTGCTCGGGGAACTCGCCGCCGCCCTGCCGATGCCGGTGGAGTACGAGAACGACGTCAACCTCGTCGCCCTGGCCGAACAGCGGCTCGGGGCGGCCCGGGGCCACGGTGACTTCGTGCTGCTGTGGAACGAGGAAGGGCTCGGCGCCGCCCTGGTCCTCGGCGGCCGGCTGCACCGCGGCTGGACCGGCGGCGCCGGCGAGGTCGGCTACCTGCCGGTGCCGGGCACGCCCCTGGTGCGCCAGGTGGCCAAGGCCAACAGCGGCGGCTACCAGGAGCTGGCCGGCTCCCAGGCCGTGCCGGAGCTGGCCCGCGAACTCGGCATCGAGGACGTGCCGTCGGGGCCGTGCACGGAGGTCGCCGCCGCACTCGTCGCCCGCGCTGCCGACCATGCGAGCGGCCCCTACCGCAAGCTGCTCCAGAGCTACGCGACACGGCTCGCCATCGGTCTCGCCTCGCTCGTCTCCGTCCTCGACCCCGAACTCGTCGTCCTCAGCGGCTCCGCGCTGACGGCCGGCGGCGAGGTGCTGCGCGCCCTCGTCCAGGCCGAGCTGGAGGAGCTGGCCGCGGCCCGCCCCCGGCTGGTCGTCGGCGACGTCCAGGAACACCCCGTACTGCGCGGCGCGCTGGAGTCCGCGCTCGTCACCACCCGCGACGAGGTCTTCGACACCTCGCGCTAGAGCGTCCCCTCTTCCACCCACCCGTCCCCCCGGGAGACCTCGCCATGCCCGAAGTCATACCTTCCGCTGCCCGAAAAGCAGCTTTTGCCGCAACTGCGTCCCTCGCGCTGCTCGCCACCGCCTGTACCGGGCAGTCGGGCTCCGGTGCCATGGACGACGCCTCGAAGGACACGACGATCAACTTCTGGCACGCCTGGAGCGCGCCGAACGAGATGCAGGCCGTCAAGTCGCTGGTCGCCGGCTTCGAGAAGGCGCACCCCAACATCCACGTGAACGTCGTCGGCAACATGACCGACGACAAGATCAACCAGGCGCTGCGGTCGGGGGGTGACAAAGCGCCGGATGTGATCTCCTCCTTCACGACCAACAACGTCGGCAGGTTCTGTTCCTCCGGAGCCCTGGTTGACCTCAACCCCTTCTTCAAGAAGTCGGGCATCGATCCGCAGACGACCTTCCCGAAGCCGATGAACGAGTACACCCGGTTCGACGGCAAGCGCTGTACGGCGCCGCTGCTCGGTGACGCGTACGGGCTCTACTACAACAAGACGGCGTTCAAGAAGGCGGGTATCGCCGCGCCTCCGAAGACCTGGTCGGAGTTCGAGTCCGACGCCAAGAAGCTGACCGTCTCCCAGGGTGACTCCTACCAGCAGCTGGGCTTCATGCCGGACTACCACGGCTGGGAGACCACCACCGAGCACTACTTCGGGCAGTTCTCGCCGACGTACTTCGACAAGGACGGCAAGTCGAACCTCGCCAGGGACCCGGCGTTCCAGAAGGGCTTCGAGCTGCAGAAGCGGCTCGTGGACGAACTCGGCGGATTCCAGAAGCTGGAGACGTTCCGGTCGACGCTCGGTGACGAGTGGGGTCCCAGGCACCCCTTCCACACCGGTCAGGTCGCCATGCAGCTCGACGGCGAATGGCGGCTCGGCATGGCCGAGCAGGCCAGGCCGAAGTTCGAGATCGGCGTCGCCCCGCTGCCCGTCCCCGACGACCAGGTGAGCCAGTACGGCAAGGGCTACATCACCGGCACCATCGCGGGCATCGCCGCCACCAGTCACAAGCAGAACGCGGCCTGGGAGTTCGTCAAGTACATCACCACGGACACCGACGCCGTGGTCGGCTTCGCCAACGACATCCACAACGTGCCCTCGACCCTGGCCGCGTTGAAGTCGCCGAAACTGACCTACGACCCGCGTTTCAAGACCTTCCTCGACATCGCCGCCAACCCGAACTCCACCACCACTCCCGCCTCCCTCAACGGCGGTGTGTACCTGGTGACGATCCAGCAGTTCGGTTACGACTACGAGAGCGGCAAGGTGAAGGATCTGAAGGCCGGTCTGCAGAAGACGGCCGCGCAGATCGACACGGACATAGCGCAGGCGAAGTAGCCGATGAGTACGGTCACTCCGGCGTCGAAACGCCGCCGCTCGGCGCTTCGCACGGCCGCCTTCATGTCGCCCTGGCTGATCGGTTTCGCGGTGTTCTTCGCGTATCCGCTGATCTCGACGGTCTATTTCTCGTTCATGCACTACGACGGGTTCCGGCCGCCGACGTGGAGCGGGGGCAAGAACTGGACGTACGTCTTCGCGCACTACCCGCTCTTCTGGCCGGCCCTGCGCAACACCCTCTGGCTGGTCCTGGTCATGGTGACCCTCCGGGTCGTCTTCGGGCTGGGCATCGGACTGCTCATCACCAGGATCAAGACCGGTACGGGTGTCTTCCGCACCCTGTTCTACCTGCCGTATCTCGCCCCGCCGGTCGCGGCGACCATGGCCTTCGCCTTTCTCCTCAACCCCGGCACGGGACCGGTCGACGCCGTCCTGGACAAGGCCGGCATCCCGGCGCCGGGCTGGTTCAGCGACCCCGCCTGGTCCAAGCCGGCCCTCACCCTGCTGGCGTTGTGGGGCATCGGCGACCTGATGGTCATCTTCATGGCCGCGCTGCTGGACGTGCCGGCCGAGCAGTACGAGGCGGCCGAGTTGGACGGGGCGTCGGCGTGGCAGCGGTTCCGGTACGTCACGCTGCCGAACATCTCACCGATCGTGATGTTCGCGGTCGTCACCGGCGTGATCCAGACCATGCAGTACTACACCCAGCCGCTGATCGCCGGGAAGGTCGCCTCCGGCGTGATCCAGGGCGCGGGCGCCCAGTTCGAACCCGGCTACCCCGACAAGTCCACGCTCACCCTCCCCCAGCTCGTCTACAACCTCGGCTTCCAGCGCTTCGACTACGGCTCGGCCTGTGTGGTGGCCCTGGTGCTCTTCGCACTGTCGATGGTGTTCACCGCACTGCTGATGCGGCGCCGGGGCGGTCTCATCCAGGCAGGTGACTGACGTATGACCCGCCGCAAGGCGCATCTCGAATGGATAGCGGTCCACTCCCTCGGCGTCGCCGCCGCCCTGTTCTTCACCCTCCCCTTCGTGTTCGTCTTCCTGACCTCGCTGATGAGCGACACCCAGGCGCTCAGCCGCGATCTGGTCCCGCACACCTGGGAGTGGGGCAACTACACGAAGGTCCTCGACACACCCGGCTTTCTGACCTGGTGGAAGAACACACTGATCTACGCCGGGCTCGGCACCGTGCTCACCGTCGTCTCCTCGATCCCGGTGGCGTACGCGCTCGCCAAGTTCCGCTTCCGGGGCCGCGATCTGTCGCTCATGCTGGTGATCTCGATGATGATGCTGCCCCCGCAGGTGGTCGTCATCCCGATGTACCTGTTCTGGGCGAGGCAACTGGACCTTTCCGGAACGCTGTGGCCGCTGATCGTCCCGATGGCGTTCGGCGACGCGTTCTCCGTCTTCCTGCTGCGCCAGTTCCTGATGACGATCCCGAACGAGTACCTGGACGCGGCGAAGGTCGACGGCTGCGGAGACCTCAGGACCCTGCTCAGGGTCGTGCTGCCGATGGCCAGGCCGGGCATCTCCGCCGTCGCCCTCTTCCAGTTCTTCTACGCCTGGAACGACTACTTCGGTCCACAGATCTACGCGTCCGAGAACCCCGGCGCCTGGACCCTGTCCTACGGCCTGGAGTCCTTCAAGGGCGCCCACCACACCGACTGGAACCTCACCATGGCCGCGACGGTGCTGGTCATGGCCCCCGTGATCCTCGTGTTCTTCTTCGCCCAGAAGGCGTTCGTGGAAGGCGTCACGCTCACCGGAGTGAAGGGTTAACCCGTATATGAAACTCACCGTGGTCGGCGGAGGCTCGACCTACACCCCCGAACTCGTCGACGGCTTCGCACGTCTCAGGGACACCCTGCCCATCGAGGAACTGGTCCTCGTGGACCCGGCCGCCGAACGCCTGGAGCTGGTCGGCGGCCTGGCCCGGCGCATCTTCGCCAGGCAGGGCCACGGCGGCCGGATCGTCACCACCGCCGACCTCGACGCGGGCGTCGACGGCGCCGACGCCGTGCTGCTCCAGCTGCGCGTCGGCGGACAGGCGGCCCGGCAGCAGGACGAGACCTGGCCGCTGGAGTGCGGCTGCATCGGCCAGGAGACCACCGGCGCGGGCGGCCTCGCCAAGGCGCTCCGCACGGTCCCGGTGGTCCTGGACATCGCCGAGCGGGTCCGCCGTACCAACCCGCGCGCCTGGATCATCGACTTCACCAATCCGGTCGGCATCGTCACCCGCGCCCTGCTCCAGGCGGGGCACCGGGCGGTCGGGCTGTGCAACGTGGCGATCGGCTTCCAGCGGAAGTTCGCGGGGCTGCTCGGCGTGACCCCGGCGGATGTGCACCTCGCCCATGTGGGGCTCAACCACCTCACGTGGGAAACCGGTGTGCGCCTGGGCGGCCCCGAAGGCGACGACGTCCTGCCGAAGCTCCTCGCCGACCACGGCGACGCGATCGCCGAGGACCTCCGCCTCCCGCGCCCCCTGCTGGACCACCTGGGCGTGGTCCCCTCCTACTACCTGCGCTACTACTACGCCCATGACGAGGTCGTCCGCGAACTGCGCACCAAGCCGTCCCGCGCCGCCGAAGTGGCCGCCATGGAACGCGAGTTGCTGACGATGTACGGCGACCCGTCGCTGGCCGAGAAGCCGGCGCTGCTCGCCAGGCGCGGCGGCGCCTACTACTCGGAGGCGGCCGTGGACCTGGCGGCGGCGCTGCTCGCCGGTGGTGGCAGCCCGTACCAGGTGGTGAACGCGTTCAACCGGGGCACGCTGCCCTTCCTGCCCGACGACGCGGTGATCGAGGTGCAGGCGGCGGTCGGCCCGAACGGTCCGGCCCCGCTGCCGGTCCCGGAGCCGGACCCGCTGTGCGCCGGACTGATCGCGAACGTGACGGCGTACGAGGACCTGGCGCTGCAGGCGGCGCTGCGCGGCGGCCGCGACCGTGTCTTCCGCGCCCTGCTCGCCCACCCGCTGATCGGCCAGTACGCGTACGCCGACGCCCTGACCGACCAGTTGATCGCACACAACCGGGAGCACCTCGCGTGGGCCTGACCTCGACCCTACTCGCGGTGGACGCGGGCAACAGCAAGACCGACGTGGCCGTGGTCACCGCCGCCGGGGAGGTCCTGGCCACGGCCCGCGGCGGCGGCTTCCGCCCGCCCGCGGTGGGTGTGCCGGCGGCGCTGGACGCGCTGGGCGAACCGGTCGCGCGGGCCTTCGCGGACGCGGGCGTCACATCGGTGGCGCATGTGTCGGCCTGCCTGGCCAACGCGGATCTGCCCGTGGAGGAGGAGCGGTTGGCGACCGCGCTGGAGGAACGCGGCTGGGGTGCGTCGGTGGAGGTCCGCAACGACACCTTCGCGATCCTGCGGGCGGGCGTCGCCGAGCCGCGCGGGGTGGCCGTGGTGTGCGGGGCGGGCATCAACTGCGTCGGCATGCGCCCCGACGGCCGTACCGCGCGTTTCCCCGCCCTCGGCCGTATCTCCGGTGACTGGGGCGGAGGCTGGGCGCTGACCGAGGAGGCGCTGTGGCACGCGGCCCGCGCGGCGGACGGCCGGGGCGGCCCGACGGCCCTGGCCCGCACCCTGCCCGCGCACTTCGGCCTGCCGACGATGTACGCGCTGATCGAGGCGCTGCACCTGGAGCACATCGACCACGGCCGGCGGCACGAGCTGACTCCGGTGCTGTTCGCGACGGCCGCCGGGGGCGATGCGGTGGCCCGCGCGATCGTCGACCGGCTCGCGCAGGAGGTGGCGGTGATGGCCACGGTGGCGCTGACCCGTCTGGAGCTGCTCGACGAGGAGACGCCGGTCCTGCTCGGCGGCAGCGTCCTGACGGCCGGCCACGCCCTGCTCGACGACGGCATCCACGCCCTGCTGACGGCCCGCGCCCCGAAGGCCGGCGTCCGCGTGGTGACGGCGCGCCCGGTCCTGGGCGCGGCCCTGCTGGGCCTGGACCGGCTGGGCGCGGGGGCGGCGGCGCGGGAGCGGGCGCGGGGGTACTGGGAGCACTTCACCAGCTGCGCCGGCGCCGGCTGAACCACCGGCACGGCGAAACGGTGCCCCGGTCCGGCACGCGACCGCGGACCGGGGAACCGATCCACCACGACCGGCGTGTTCATTCGCAGGGGGTGGTGCGCCGGGCACTGCGCGCCGTCGGACACACTGCGATCCGATCAAGATCCAGTGAAGGCCGGTGCGGATGTCAGTCCGTGCGGTGATACTTGGCGGCGAACGGATGACCATGGGGGAGGTCAAGTGACACACCCGCCGAAGAGCGCGGCACCGCCGGTGACGGGCCCCGGCGTGCCCGCCACCCCCGGCATCCCCGCGCAGCCCGCCCGGCCGGCCCCCGTGGGCTCCCTGCCGCCCGCCCGGCGGACCGCGTTCGCCGAGGGTGTCGACCGGCTGCGGGCCGCGGCGACCACCGAGCCGGGGCGGCTGCGGATCATCGGAGCCGTCCTCGCGCTGCTGGTCGTGACGTTCGGCGCGGTCACCGCCTGGCAGGCCAGTGAGCGGGCGGCCGCCGCCGACGACGTGCTGCACCGCAGCCAGCCGCTCAGTTCGGGTGCCGCTGACATCTACCGGTCGCTGGCCGACGCCAACACGGCCGCCTCCAGCGGCTTCCTCGCGGGCGGCCAGGAGCCGGCCGCCTCCCGGGACCGGTACGAGAAGGACATCCGGACCGCCGCCGCGGGCCTGGTGACCGCCGCCGCCAACGCCGAGCCGGGCTCGGCCTCCGAGGCGACGATCGCCAAGCTGAACACGCTGCTGCCCGTGTACAAGGGGCTCGTCGAGCGCGCCCGGACGTACAACCGGCAGGGGTATCCGGTCGGCGGCGCCTATCTGCGCTACGCCAACGAGAAGATGCAGAAGGAGATGCTCCCGGCGGCGGAGGATCTCTACACCAAGGAGAACGCCCGGCTCGACGCCGACTACGCGGACGCGACGCCGTATCCGTGGATCGCCATCGCGCTCGGCGTGCTCGCGCTGGCCGCGCTCGGCTGGGCCCAGCACCGCTCGTACCGGCGGACGAACCGCGTGCTCAACCACGGTCTGGTCGCCGCCGGCGCCGCCACCGCGGTCGCCCTGCTGTGGCTGGTCGTCGGTCATGCGGTGGCCCGCTCGGAGCTGAACGGCTCCTACGACCACGGCGTCCGCTCGCTGACCGTGCTGCACGACGCCCGGATCGCCTCCCTGAAGGCGCGTGGGAACGAGAACCTGAGCCTGGTCGCGCGCGGCGCCGAGACGGTCACGGTGGGCGGAAAGACGTACGACGCCTACTACCACGACTTCGACAAGGACATGGCCGTGCTCGGCAAGGGCCTGACCGGGGCGGAGAACCTCGCCGACGACCAGGGCGGACGTACGCCGGTGAAGGCGGCCGAGGGGAACATGGCGGTGTGGAAGCAGCGCCACGCCTCCGCCCGCGCCGAGGACGAGGACGGCAACTACCAGCAGGCGCTGGACAAGGTCATCGGCGCCAAGGGCGCCACCGGTGAGTGCTTCGACAGCGTCGACCGCAATCTCGCCCAGGCCATCGACCATGAGCAGGGCGAGTTCCAGCGGGCCGCCGGTGACGGACGGGACGCGATGGCGGGGCTGCCGGTGGGCGCGGCCGTGCTCGCGGTGCTCGGCGCGGCCGTCGCGCTGGCCGGCATCGGCCGCAGACTCTCGGAGTACCGGTGACAGGGGGCATGACGATGTACGCGGCACGTGTACGGGCCTCCCTGCGGGGCTGGGGAGGGGTCGGCGCGATGGCAGTGCTGTGCGCGCTCGCCCTCGCGTTCGCCCTGCTGCTGCCGTGCACCCAGAAGGCACCGGCCGAGGGCAGGGCCGCCGGGCAGCGGGTGGCCGCCGGCATCCAGGCCCGCGCCGGGGACTGCAACCCCTCCGAGGCGCAGAACCAGACACTGTCGCCGTCCGGCGCGGACGGGCCCACCATCGACGCGATCAAGGCCCGTACGGGCGCCAGGCGCAAGCTGATCGTCGGTGTCGACCAGAACAGCTACCACTGGGGCTACCGCAACCCGAACACCGAGGGCGCGGAGCTGGAGGGCTTCGACATCGACCTGGTGCACCGGATCGCGCAGGACCTCCTCGGCGACCCGGACGCGGTGCAGTTCAAGGCGATACCGACCAGCCAGCGGATCTCCGCGATCCAGGACGGGCGGGTGGACATGGTCGTACGGACCATGACGATCACCTGTGAACGCCTCCAGCAAGTGGCGTTCTCCGCGCCGTACTTCAGGACCGGCCAGCAGGTACTGGCGCCCAAGTCGTCGTCCATCACCGGCTACAACGACACCCTGGCGCACAAGCGGGTCTGCACGGCGGCCGGTTCGACGGCGTACACCAAGCTGGAGGCCGACCGGAAGAGCGGCACCCTGCCCGCCTCCACGGACATCTCCACCACCGTCCCGAACCAGCTGGACTGCCTGGTCCGGCTGCAACTCGGCGAAGTGGACGCGGTGGTGACCGACGGCGCGCTCGCCGCCAGCCAGGCCGCGCAGGACCCGACCGTCGAACTGAAGGGCGGGGCGTTCACCACCGAGTACTACGGCGTGGCGATGAAGAAGGACGCCTCCGATCTGGTACGCCGGGTCAACCGGGTTCTGGTGGACTACCGCGCCAGCGGCTGGCAGGCGTCGTACGACACATGGCTGTCGGCGACACTGGGGAAGGACCCGAACGCGTCCAAGCCGCCCGCGCCGCGGTATCTGCGGACGAGTTGAGCCACATCCGACCGGGAGACCGGAACACTGAAACGCAGCGAGAGGTGATCGATGGGCGTCACGGACCCCGCCGGGCCGGTGATGGACCGGGACGAGGTGGACCGTGCGCTGGCGCGGCTCGGCCAGGAGCACGAGGCGATCGAGACCTCGCTGCTGGCGCTGCAGGACCACGCGGGCCGCAGACTCCTCGAAGGCGCCGAACTGGCCGGCGTGACCAAGGAACGCTGGCAGGTCACGGAGGCGCGGATCACCCTGCTGTGGGGGTACTTCGACGCCTACGCGGACGCGCTGCGCGCCGCCCGCGAGATCCGCGCCCGGCGCCGCTGGTCCAGCCGTGAGGACCTGCAGGAGCTGACCGAGCTGCTGCGCGGGCCGTCCGTCACCGTCGCCGGGAACGGCCGGCTCAGCGAGTCCTTCTCGCTGGCCGCGCTGGTGGACCGGATGAACGAGCTGTACGCGACGAGCCTGGACCTGGTCGTCGCCGCCGACGCGGTGTGGTCGGCGCTGCCCGCACGGATCGATCTGCTCGCCGCGGAACTCCAGCGCACCCGCGCGCTCGCGCACTCCGTCGGCGTACGCCCCGGCGAGCACCCGGCGGGTGACGACCTGGAGCGGATCACACGCACCCTGACCAGGCTGCGGGAGGACGTCGTCTCGGACCCGCTCGCCTTCTGGGTGCCGGCCGAGGGCAGTTCGGCACCGGGCGGCGGCCGTCCGGACACCCTGGTGTACGACCGTGAGGCGCGCGCCCTGGAGGACGTGCGCCGGGAGATCGACGCCGTGCTGACGGTCCGGCAGGACGCGGAGGCGCGGCTGATCCGGCTGCGGGACGTGCTCTCGCGCGCGGACCGCACCCTCGCCGAGGCCCGCACCGCGCGCGGCGAGGTGCTGGCGAAGATCGCGGCGACCGAGGTGCCGGTGGTCAGCGGCCCGCCGACGGTGCTGCAGGAGCAGCTGGCGACGGCGGCCGAGTACCGGCGGCAGGCCCAGTGGCACCGGCTCTCCCCGCTCCTCGAATCCCTGGAGCAGAAAGCCGAGGACGAACTGCTGCGCGCCCGCGAGTCGTTGACCGCGGTCACCGCACCGCTCGCGGTCCGCGCCGAGCTGCGCGGCCGGCTCGACGCGTACAGGGCGAAGGTGGCCCGGCACGGGCTCGCCGAGGACCCGTTCCTGGTCGAGCGGTACGACGCGGCCCGGCGGATGCTGTGGAGCGCGCCCTGCGACCTGCGGGTGGCCGAGCAGGCCGTGCTGCGCTACCAGCAGCTGGTGGCCGAGCTGCTCGGCGGCGCCGGCGCGCCCGAGGACCGTAAGGGGGAGCAGTCATGAGTCAGCCGGGGCAGTCCTGTCAGCGGCCGGGCTGCGAGGGGGCGTACGAGGACGTCGGCGGCGGTGAGCTGTACTGCGGCACCTGCGGACTGGCACCGGTGGTGTCGGCTGGGGGTTCCCCCTCCGGGGGAGGCATGGTCGGCTCGCCGCCCACCGGACTGACCAGGAGCGCGGCGGACAGCGGCAGTTCCCGCAGCAGCTCGCGTACGTCCTCGCAGTCGTCGAAGTCGCGCCGCTCGGTGTCCGGCCGGCTCTCCCGGTCCCTGTCGGGCCGGTCCACCGGGCGCTCGGTGTCGGTGCGCAGCTCCGGCTCCTCCTCCGGCACGTCCACGCGCGGGCGGCTCGGCGCCGGGCTGGTGAACGTGCCGCAGGTGCCCCGGCCCGACCCGCGCGCGATGGTGCTGGAGAACCCGGAGGTGCCCGAGCGGAAGCGGTTCTGCTCGCGCTCGGCCTGCGGGGCGCCGGTGGGCCGGGCCCGGGGCGACCGGCCGGGGCGCACGGAGGGGTTCTGCACCAAGTGCGGGCACCCGTACTCCTTCGTGCCGAAGCTGAAGGCCGGGGACGTGGTGCACGGGCAGTACGAGGTCGCCGGCTGTCTCGCGCACGGCGGGCTCGGCTGGGTCTATCTCGCCGTGGACCGGGCCGTCTCCGACCGGTGGGTGGTGCTCAAGGGTCTGCTGGACACCGGTGACCAGGACGCGATGGCGGCGGCGATCTCCGAGCGGCGCTTCCTCGCGGAGATCGAGCACGCCAACATCGTGCGGATCTACAACTTCGTCGAGCACCTCGACCAGCGCACCGGCTCCCTCGACGGCTACATCGTCATGGAGTACGTCGGCGGCAAGTCCCTGAAGGAGATCGCCAACGCCCGCCGCAGCCCGGACGGCCGGCGCGATCCGCTGCCGGTGGAGCAGGCCTGCGCGTACGGCATCGAGGCGCTGGAGGCCCTCGGCCACCTGCACAGCCGTAACCTCCTCTACTGCGACTTCAAGGTCGACAACGCCATCCAGACCGAGGACCAGCTCAAGCTGATCGACATGGGCGCGGTGCGCCGCATGGACGACGAGGAGTCGGCGATCTACGGCACGGTCGGCTACCAGGGGCCGGAGGTCGCCGAGGTGGGCCCGTCGGTGGCGAGCGACCTGTACACGGTGGGCCGTACGCTCGCGGTGCTCACCTTCGACTTCCAGGGCTACACCAACGTCTACGTCGACTCCCTGCCCGATCCCGACACCATCGACGTCTTCCGCCGCTACGAGTCCTTCTACCGGCTCCTGGTCCGCGCCACCGACCCCGACCCCGCCCGCCGGTTCGCCTCCGCGCAGGAGATGGCCGAGCAGCTGACCGGTGTGCTGCGCGAGGTGGTCTCGCTGCAGACCGGGCACGCGCGGCCCGCTCTCTCCACCCTGTTCGGTCCCGAGGTCAAGGTCATGGACCGGGAGGTGTTCCCCCGGCTGGACGGGGACGTGTCCCGGCTGGGGGCGCGCGAGGTGCGGGGCCGGAAGCGGAGGGCCGCGGGCGCGCGGGGGTCGACGGCCGGCGCCCCTCCCGCCGGCCTGGGCACGGCCGCCGGTACCGGTGCGCCCGCGCCGGGGACGCCCGGCCCCGGCGCCGCTGGGCTCGCGCCAGGGGCGGCCGGCCACGGAAGCCTGCCCGCGCCGGGGACGGCCGGTTCCGGCGCCGCCGCAGCCACGCTCGGCCCAGCCGGTCCCACGGCCGGCGCACCCGGTCCCGGAGTCGGCGGAGCCGTCGCGGCGTCCGTGTCGCCCGGCGTCCCGGCCCCGCTCCCGGCGGCTCCCGTCAAGCCCGTCGACACCCCCGCCACCGCACTCGCCCTGCCGGTCCCGCTGGTCGACCCGGGTGACCCCAACGCGGGTTTCCTGGCCGGTCTGCTGGCCTCCGCGCCGGCCGAGCTGATCAGCGCGCTCGACGCCGCGCCCGCGCGGACCGTGGAGACCCGGCTCCGGCAGATCCGCGCCCGGCTGGAGAGCGGCGACCACCAGGCCGCGCTGATGAGCCTGGCCACACTGGACGAGGAACGGCCCGACGACTGGCGGGTGGTGTGGTGCCGGGGCGTGGCCGCCCTGGTCACCGGCGACTTCGAGGGCGCCGCGCTCGCCTTCGACGCGGTCTACGACGCCTTCCCCGGCGAGGCCGCGCCCAAGCTCGCGCTCGGCCTGTGCGCGGAGGTGCTGGGCCAGTTGGACAACGCGGCCGAGTACTACCACCTGGTGTGGGCGACCGACCCGAGTTATGTGAGCGCCGCCTTCGGGCTGGCCCGGGTGCAGTTCGCGGCCGGGAACCGGCAGGGCGCCGTGCGGACCCTGGAGTCGGTGCCGGAGTCCTCCATCCACTACACGGCCGCCCGGGTCGCCGCCGTCCGGGCGCGGCTCAGACAGCGCACCGCGGTCGCCGGTGACGTACCGTTCCTGGACGACCTGACGGCCGCCGCCGGGCAGGTCGAGGCGCTGGACGCGTACGGCCTGGACCCGGCGCGGCGCGAACAGTTGGCCGCGGAAGTGCTCGGCTCGGCGCTGGACTGGATACTCTCCGGGGGCCAGGGCACCCGGCTGGCCGCCGGCGGACGGGTGCTGCTGGGCAGCGGTCTGGACGAGCGGGGCCTCCGCTTCGGCCTGGAGCGCGCCTACCGCACGCTGGCCCGGCTGGCGCCCGGCGGCGAGGAGAGGATCGAACTGGTGGAACGGGCGAACCGTTACCGCCCCCGGACGTGGGTGTAGTTGATGTCGCAGATGCCCCAGCAGGCCGCACTGTCGAAGTGCCCGAGCTGCGCGGAGCCCGTCGAGTCGGGTGACCTCTTCTGCGGAGCGTGCGGATACGACCTGTCCGTCGTACCCGCGCCGCCGCAGGACCATCCGACGCTCACCATGACCAGCTCCGCGACCGGTTCCGCGACCGGTTCCGCCGGGGACGGCGTGGGCTGGCCCGCCCCCGAGCCGGAGGGCTCCGGCACCCCGCCGGCGGCGCATCTGCCGGCCGATCTGCCCGGCACCGACTCCGGCGGCTCACCGCTGTCCGAGCACGAGGCCGGCCCTCAGGGGGGCGCGGGGCAGCAAGCCGGTTCCGGGGTGAGCTTCGACCGGCCCGCCGAGCCCGAGGAGTACCCGCTGCAGGCGCCCGACCCGCGCGTGGCCGAGATCCCCGAGAACACCGCCGCACCCGAGGAGCCCGCGCAGGTGTGCGTGGCCTGCCGGGCGGGCCGGGTGGACAGCGACGGCTACTGCGAGAACTGCGGGCACGCCCAGCCCCGTGAACGCGACCACGTCGAGCGCGAGTCCGGTCCGGTGGCCGCCGTCAGCGACCGGGGCCTGCGCCACCACCGCAACGAGGACGCCTTCACCGTCGGCCGGACCACGCTGCCCGACGGCACCCCGGCCGTCCTCGCGATCGTCTGCGACGGCGTGTCCTCCGCGACCCGCCCCGACGACGCGTCAACCGCCGCGTCCCGGGCGGCCGGTGACACCCTGCTGGCCGCGCTGCCGCGCGGCACGCATCCGCAGACGGCCATGCACGAGGCGATCGTCGCCGCCGCGCAGGCCGTCAACGAGCTCGCCGAGGAACCCGCCACGGCCCGCGAGCACGCCCCGCACCAGAACGCCCCGGCCTGCACGATCGTCGGCGCGGTGGTCACCGCCGGGCTGCTGGTCGTCGGCTGGGTCGGCGACAGCCGCGTCTACTGGGTGCCGGACGACCGCGGCGCACCGGCCGCCCGGCTGACCGAGGACGACTCCTGGGCCGCGCAGATGGTCGCCGCCGGCCTGATGAGCGAGGCCGAGGCGTACGCCGACGAGCGCGCCCACGCGATCACCGGCTGGCTCGGCGCGGACGCCTACGAACTGGAGCCGCACACCGCGTCCTTCAAGCCGGACCGGTCAGGTGTCGTGGTGGTGTGCACCGACGGCCTGTGGAACTACGCCGAGACGGCCGAGGAGATGTCCGAGGTCGTCCCCCCGGACGCGGCCACGCGCCCGCTGCACAGCGCCCGGGTGCTGGTCGGCCATGCCCTGGACGGCGGGGGCCACGACAACGTAACAGTGGCCGTCGTGCCGTTCCCGGCATCGCCCCAGGGGGCAGGATCGGCCTGAGGCCGCGGACGCGGGGAAGCCTCAAAGGACCGGAGGGGACCGGTCCGTTCACAGTCATCGCCCTGCGCCGGCGGGGCGGTCGAGGGGGATGTGAGTACGCATGGCCAATTTCGCGAAGTCGCAGGTGCCGCAGTTCTCGATGGACGTCTACCAGAACGAGTACCTGCCCGAGGGCGGCCGCGAGGTCAACGCCATCGTCACCGTGACGGCGACCGGCGGCGGCACCGTCGGCAGCACCGTGGCTCCGGTGTACCCGCAGGGCCACGGCCCGGCCGCCGCGGTGGCGGTCATGGTGGACTGCTCCGGCTCCATGGACTACCCGCCGACCAAGATGCGGGGCGCCCGGGACGCCACGGCCGCCGCGATCGACGCCCTGCGGGACGGCACGCACTTCTCGGTGATCGGCGGCACGCATGTGGCCAAGGAGGTCTATCCGGGCGGCGGACGGCTCGCGGTCGCCGACGCCACCACCCGCGAGCAGGCCAAGCAGGCGCTACGACGGCTCAGCGCGGGCGGCGGTACGGCCATCGGCACCTGGCTGCGCCTGGCGGACCGGCTGCTGAACTCGGCGGACGTCACCATCCGGCACGGCATCCTGCTCACCGACGGCCGCAACGAGCACGAGTCGCCGGAGGATCTGAGGGCCGCGCTGGAGGCCTGTGCCGGACGGTTCACCTGTGACGCGCGGGGCGTGGGCACCGACTGGGAAGTGAAAGAAGTCACAGGGATCGCCTCGGCGCTGCTCGGCACGGCCGACATCGTCGCCGACCCGGCCGGCCTCGCCGCCGACTTCACGCGGATGATGGAGACCGCGATGGGCAAGGAGGTCGCCGACGTCTCGCTCAGGGTGTGGACGCCGGTCGGCACGACCATCCGGTTCGTCAAGCAAGTGGCGCCCACCGTCACGGACTTGACCGCCCGCCGCACCGAGGCCGGGCCGCGCGCCGGGGACTACCCGACGGGGTCCTGGGGCGACGAGTCACGCGACTACCACCTGTGCGTTCAGGTCCCGCCGGCCGGACTCGGCCAGGAGATGCTCGCCGCCCGGGTCTCCCTGGTCGTGCCACAACCGGACGGATCGGCACAGAACCTGGGCACACAAGGTCTGGTACGCGCGGTATGGACCGACGACATGACGGCCTCGACCTCGATCAACCCCCAGGTCGCCCACTACACCGGGCAGGCCGAACTGGCACAGGCCATCCAACAAGGGCTGGACCTTCGCAAAGCGGGCGATTTCGATGGAGCAACCGCCAAACTGGGGCGCGCTGTTCAGCTCGCCAGCGCCTCCGGGAACGCAGATACTGCGAAACTGCTTGCGAAGGTGGTGGACGTGGTCGACGCCGCGACAGGTACTGTGCGGTTGAAGACGAAGGTCGCGGAGGCGGATGCGATGACTCTGGAGACCCGGTCCACAAAGACTGTTCGTGTAAAGAAGTGATCCAGTAGGACATCCGGAGAAGGGGAAGCGCCGACATGCCGACCTGCCCGAACGGACACCAGTCGGGTTCCGACGACTGGTGCGAGGTCTGCGGTCACCGCATGGCCGGTGCCGTACCTCCGCCCCCTCCGCCGCCCCCGCCCGCGGGCGGTTACGGCTTCCCGCCCCCGCAGGGCGGCCCGGCCGGCGGACGCCCGCCGGGCGCGTCGGCCCCGGAGCCGGAGCTGTGCCCGCAGTGCCGTACGCCCCGCGAGGGCGGCGCGCCGTTCTGCGAGGAGTGCCGGTGGAACTTCCTGACCAACACGGCCACCTCGTATACCCCGGCAGCGCCGCACTCGCCGCAGCCGCGGTTCCAGCCGCCGAGCGCGACGTACGGCGGCGGTGACGGGTACGAGTACCAGGGCTCGCGGCCCTCGCAGATCAACCGGCCCGCCGAGCCGATCCCGTCCTTCGGCAGCGAGCCGTCGGGCCCGACGCCGTTCGCCGGCGACCGCGGCCCGTCGGCACCGCCGGCCCCGCCCGGCCCGTCCGGTCCCGCCGGTTTCGGCGGCGGCCCGGGGCAGAGTCAGGGTCAGGGTCCCGGTGGACACGGTGGACACGGTGGGCCCGGTGGCTTCGGTGGTCCCTCCGGCTTCGGCGGTGGTCAGGGCCGGGGTCCCGGCCAGGGACAAGGGCAGGGCCCGGGACCCGGCGGTCCCGCCGGTCCGCCGTCCTTCGGCCGTGAGCCGTCCGGTCCGGGCGGCCCGTTCGGCGGTGCGCCCTCCGGCCCCGGTGGCCCCGCGCCGACCCAGGGCGGCCCCGGCGCGCCCGGCCCCTCCGGCTTCGGCGGCGACCCCTCGCGTCCGATGCCCCCGCCGCCCGGCCCCACCCCGCCCGCCGGCCCCGGTCCCGGCGGCGCCCCGCAGGCGTACCAGCAGTCCGGTCCGCCCGCGCCGCCCGCGTTCCCGCACCAGACCGGCCGGCCCCCGGCCGGCGGTCCGCCCCCCGGCGGCCCGTCCTTCGGCGGCCGTGAGGACGACTGGGTGATCTCCCCGCCGTCGTCCGCCGGCCCTGCGGGGCCGGGGCAGCCGCAGGGTCCCGGCGGCGGTCCGGCCGGCGGGTACGGCTACCCGCAGCCCGGCGCCACGCAGGCACCGCCCGGCGGCCCCGGCTTCCCGCACCAGCCCGCGGGACCGGCCACCTGGACGGCGACCATCGGCCCGGACCGCGCGTACTTCATGGCGATGATGCAGCGCTCGGGCCCCGAGGCCGCGGGTCTGAACCTGCCCGCGTACTCGCCCGAGCAGCAGCGCACGCTCAGCGGCAACCAGATCACCATCGGCCGGCGCCGGCACTCCACCGGCGACACCCCCGACGTCGACCTGGCGGTGCCGCCGGAGGACCCGGGCGTCTCGCACCAGCACGCGGTGCTGGTGCAGCAGCCGGACGGCACCTGGGCGGTCGTCGACCAGAACTCGACCAACGGCACCACGGTCAACATGTCCGAGGAACCGATCCAGCCGTTCGTGCCGGTCCCGCTGCAGGACGGCGACCGGGTGCACGTGGGCGCCTGGACGACGATCACCATCCGCCGCGGTTAGGCCCCAGCGGGCACCAGGGGCCGGCGGGAGTCAGGGCAGGGGCCAGGCGTACGGCCCCTCCGGCTCGTCCAGCCACGCCCAGGTGTGCTCGCCGGCGACCGTGACGCCGTACCGTTCGCGCTCCGGCATGCCCTCGCGCTCCCACAGCGCGTAGGCCTCCTGCGGATCGAGGGTGCCCCCGGTCAGGGCGAGCAGGAAGCGGAACGTCTCCTGCTCGCGGGCCCGGGCCGGCAGCCCGGCGAGCGACACCCCCTCCGGCTGTGCCCTGCCCTGGCCGCGCAGCGGTACGAAGTAGGCGGCCGAGGGCAGGAAACGGCCCTCGGCGTGTGCCGCGTCCCGCACCGTGAGCGCGAGCAGACCGGTGGCCAGCGGGGTCAGGATCCGGCCGCCGGGGCGGCACTGGGCGAGCCAGGCGCGCGGGACCGTGGACAGCTCGCAGGTGGCGATGATCCGGTCGAAGGGGGCACGTTCGGGCACTCCGCGCGCGCCGTCGCCGGTGACGACGGCCGGGCGGTGTCCGGCCGCGGCCAGGTGCCGGCGGGCCGACTCGGTGATCTCCGGTTCCAGGTCGATGGTGGTCACGAGGTCGTCGTCGCCGAGCCGGTGGGCGAGCAGGGCGGCGTTGTAGCCGGTGCCGGCGCCCACCTCCAGGACCCGGTCGCCGTCCTCGACCTCCAGCGCGACCAGCATCCGGGCCATCAGGGAGGGCTGGCTGCTGGAGGAGAGCAGCTCGCCGTCGCGCAGCCGGGTCGCGAGCGGTACGTCCGCATAGGCGCCGCGCACCCAGCGGGCGCGGGCCTCGGGATCGGGGCTCTCGCCCCAGCGGCGCTCATAGCCGCGGGCACCGGCGACGTAGTAGTACGGCACGAACAGGTGCCGGGGCACCGCCGCGAACGTCTCCCGCCACACCGGGTCCCCGGCGAAGGCCCCGTCGGCGTCGATCTCCCGCACCAGCGCGGCCCGCGCGACGGCGGCCAGACGGTCGGTCTCGGTGTCGTAGGCGCCCATGGCTCCACAGTAGGGGCGAGCCGGGCCCCTGGGTCCTAGGCCTTGAGTCCTGGGTCACCCGGTCTGAGACGATGGACGGGTGAATGAGATTCGGCGCGGCACGCTTCAGGAGCAGACCTTCTACGAGCAGGTCGGTGGGGAGGAGACCTTCCGTCGGCTGGTCCACCGTTTCTACGAGGGAGTCGCCGAGGACCCGTTCCTGCGGCCGATGTACCCGGAGGAGGACCTGGGCCCGGCCGAGGAGCGCCTCGCCCTGTTCCTGATGCAGTACTGGGGCGGCCCCACCACCTACAGCGACAACCGCGGCCACCCCCGGCTCCGCATGCGGCACGCCCCCTTCACCGTGGACCGGGCGGCGCACGACGCCTGGTTGCGGCACATGCGGGTGGCCGTCGCCGAACTCGGCCTGTCCGAGGAGCATGAGACGACGCTGTGGAACTACCTGACATACGCCGCCGCGTCGATGATCAACACACTGGAATGACGAACAGCCGCTTACCCGCACCCGGTCCGCTCTGTCAGCATCGGCCGAAGGTCAGGGTCTGGACTTCCGGACACACGGGGCTCGGCCCTCCCCCGCTCGCTGCAGCCGCCGGCCGCGCCGTACCGGGGGCACGGTCCAGGTGGCGTTCCCGCAGACCGCCGCCCGGGCGCTGCGGCCGGCACGCGGTGACCGGCTCACCGTGGCCGACCGGCTGGACGGCCCGCCGGTAGGGGTGCGGATCACCGGGTGGTTCAGCGCACGCTGACGCCGAGGGACCCCAGCCCGGCCCGCCGTACCGCGACGGACCCGTAGGGAGTGCGCAGCCGAAGCCACGGCCCCGAGGAGAACAGCCCGGTGTCGGCCGGATCGGCGCCCGGCCGCAGGAAGCCCAGGGACTGGGCGGCGTGCACGGCGCGCACCGGAAGCCCGGTCCGCGCCACCTCGCGGGACCAGATGTCCCGCCCGATCCGGTCCAGCTCCGCACGCGTACGGTCGTCCGGTGCCAGTTCCTCCGTACGGGACCGGAACTCGGCGACCGCCGCGGCGACGGTCGCCCGCAGCGCGTCCGGGGCGGGCAGCCCCGGCTCGGCCTGCCAGCCGCCGCGTGGCGGCAGTACCCCGGCCCACGGCGGACCGGTGACCGCGGCCGGTACGGCGGCCGTGGCCGCGTGCTCGTCCACGGACTCCAGGAACTCACCGGCGGAGACGGTCACGTCGAGGGTGACGTCGAGCCCGTTCTCGTACGGCTTCGCCAGCCGTACCGCGCGTACAGCCAGCACCTCGAAGGACGGCGGGCGGCCGAAGACGGCGAGCGCCGTGCCGGCCGCCTGCAGGCGCACCGCGGCTCCACGGTCGTAGTGGAGCAGCCGGGAGAGGAAGGCGGCGAGGTCGGCCGCCTCCGTCTCGTCGGCCAGGTGCAGCACCGTCATGCGGCGACGGCCTCCTCGTCGGCGTCGTCCTGGTACTCCTGGAGGAACTCCCGCTCCTCGGCGGTGATCCGGCGCGGCCGCTGCCCCTCGAAGTCGAACGGCACCACGACGGTGCGGGCGCGCACGTACACGGCCTCCTCGTCCTTCACCTCGTAGGAGACGGTGAAGGACGCGGCCTTGATCTCCGTGACCCACAGCTCGATGTCCACGGGCGTGGGCCGGTGGACGAGCTGCCGCTTGTAGTCGATCTCATGGCGCGCCACCACGGACCCCTGCTTGGACTCCTTGCCGCGGCGGGACAGGAAGTCGATACGAGCCTCCTCCAGATAGCGGAGGAAAATCGCGTTGTTGACATGTCCGTACGCGTCCATGTCGGACCAGCGCAGCGGGCAGCGGTAGATGTGGCGCAAGATCGATCAGCCCCGGGTCAGCTTCTTGTAGGTGGCGCGGTGCGGACGCGCGGCGTCCGGCCCGAGCCGCTCGATCTTGTTCTTCTCGTACGACTCGAAGTTGCCCTCGAACCAGAACCACTTCGACTCACCCTCGTAGGCGAGGATGTGCGTGGCGACGCGGTCGAGGAACCACCGGTCGTGGGAGACGACCACGGCGCAGCCGGGGAACTCCAGCAGCGCGTTCTCCAGGCTGGAGAGGGTCTCGACGTCCAGGTCGTTGGTGGGCTCGTCGAGGAGCAGCAGGTTGCCGCCCTGCTTGAGGGTCAGCGCCAGGTTGAGGCGGTTGCGCTCACCGCCGGACAGGACGCCGGTCGGCTTCTGCTGGTCCGGGCCCTTGAAGCCGAATGCCGACACGTACGCCCGGCTCGGCATCTCGACCTGGCCGACGTTGATGTAGTCGAGCCCGTCGGACACGACCTCCCACAGCGTCTTCTTCGGGTCGAGGTTCTCGCGGCTCTGGTCGACGTAGGAGATCTTGACGGTCTCGCCGACCTTGATGTCACCGGTGTCCGGCGTCTCGAGCCCCTGGATCATCTTGAAGAGGGTCGTCTTGCCGGCGCCGTTCGGACCGATCACACCCACGATGCCGTTGCGCGGCAGCGTGAAGCTGAGGTCCTCGACGAGCACCTTCTCTCCGAAGGCCTTGTTGAGCGCGTTCACCTCGACGACCACGTTGCCCAGCCGCGGGCCCGGCGGGATCTGGATCTCCTCGAAGTCCAGCTTCCGCATCTTGTCGGCCTCGGCGGCCATCTCCTCGTACCGGGCCAGACGCGCCTTGGACTTGGCCTGCCGCCCCTTGGCGTTCGACCGCACCCACTCCAGCTCTTCCTTGAGCCGCTTCTGCCGCTTGGCGTCCTTCTGGCCCTCGACCTTCAGACGGGCGGCCTTGGTCTCCAGGTACTTGGAGTAGTTGCCCTCGTAGCCGTGCAGGCGGCCTCGGTCGACCTCACAGATCCACCCGGCCACGTTGTCGAGGAAGTACCGGTCGTGGGTGACGGCCACGACGGTCCCCGGGTACTTGGCCAGGTGCTGCTCCAGCCAGTTCACCGACTCGGCGTCGAGGTGGTTGGTGGGCTCGTCGAGGAGCAGCAGGTCGGGCTGCTCCAGCAGCAGCTTGCAGAGCGCGACCCGGCGCTTCTCACCACCGGAGAGGTTGGTGACGGGCCAGTCGCCGGGCGGGCAGCCCAGAGCGTCCATGGCCTGCTCCAGCTGAGCGTCCAGGTCCCAGGCCTCGGCGTGGTCCAGCTCCTCCTGCAGCTTGCCCATCTCGTCGAGCAGCGCGTCGGAGTAGTCGGTCGCCATCAGCTCGGCGATCTCGTTGAACCGGTCGAGCTTGCCCTTGACCTCGGCGACACCCTCCTGGACGTTCTCCAGGACGGTCTTCTCCTCGTTCAGCGGGGGCTCCTGCAGCAGGATGCCGACGGTGTAGCCCGGGGACAGGAACGCGTCGCCGTTCGACGGCTGCTCGATCCCCGCCATGATCTTCAGCACGGTCGACTTACCGGCACCGTTCGGACCGACGACGCCGATCTTCGCCCCCGGCAGGAAGTTCAGGGTGACGTCGTCGAGGATCACCTTGTCGCCGTGCGCTTTGCGCGCCTTGCGCATGGTGTAAATGAACTCAGCCAAGAGAAACCGTCCGGCAGCTTGAAATCTGGCAGTGGGCAGATACACCCCATCTTGCCTGAACGCCAGCCTTGGGTGTTAACCCGTTTGGTACGGGGGCTCTGACCTGGGGTTTCGCTGGTGACGGCGGTGGCTCGTCTGTCACTGTCGGTCGCCGTTGGGTGGCCTCGGGCACCCTCGCACGGCCCGGGGACGGCCGGGAGCGATCACTCGTCAGCTGTCAGCCACTCATCGAGCCGCGGACTCTCACCTGATGGTTGTGGGCGTGCCAGAAGACCTGTTCCGGTGTTGTTCGAAGCCGCTGTCGCCGTGCTCGCTCAGTCGCCCGGCTGCTCGCGCTTGCGCAGCACCACCAGTACCGCCCCGCCGATCACCACGAACCCGATGGCCACGCCGGCGATCAGCGGGGTGATCGCGGAGCCGCCCGTCGCGGCGAGGTCGGTGTCGGGTGCCGTGGTGCCGCCTCCCACGGTGGCGGGGCTGGGCTCATTGGGGCCCTTGGCCGTCTGTGTCGTGATCGCGCCCTGCGTCCTGCAGTCGAGGACGCCGGTGAAGCGGTGGCTGAAGCCGTGCGGCCCGGTGATCGTGAAGTCGTAGGCCTGGTCCTCCTGGAGCGGGACGGTCACCGTGCGGGAGGTGCCCGCGGGGATGGTGTGCTCGGCGCCCATCAGCTCGAAGGTGAAGGGTCTGTCGCCCTTGTTGGCCGCGACGATGTCGACGCCGCTCCTGGCGCAGTCCTTGTGGGCCGACACCTCCGGTATGGCGCCCTCGGCCGCCCAGGTGGCGGTCGCGTTCGCGGAGACCGTGGACTCGCTGGAGCCGGCCAGGATCTGGGTCTGGCTGCGGCTGTCGGAGGCGAAGGCACGGCCCACCGGCACGGTGGTCGACGCCTGTACGGTCAGCTGGGCCGTGCCGGCGGAGGCGTCCTCGGGGATGTCGAAGTACAGCCGGCTGCCGTCCTTCGCGGAGGTGATCGCCTTGCCGGTCTTGTCGGTGATCCGCACCCCGCTGGTGGTCGCGTCCGCCGGCGGGCTCACCGCGACCGTGCCCGCGTTGGTGTGCACGGTCACCGGTCCGAGCAGGCCGCCCGGCCGGCCGGAGACCGCGGGCGGGTCCAGGGTGAGCGAGGCCTGCGGTTCGCCGAGGTCGCGGGCGCTCTTCTGCAGGTAGTCGGCGAGCTTCTCGGCCTGCGGGTCGACGGCGTCGGCCTTCGCGCCGTCGGAGTAACGCCAGATGGCCACCTGGGTGCCGGCCGCCGCGTCCTGCTCGGTCAGGGTGCCGGCGCCCGCCTGACGGGCGAGCGCGGCGAGGTCGTTGACCTGGGGATAGGAGTGCTGCAGGATCCAGCGGATCCGGCCGGCGTCCTTGTTGGCGCCCAGCGAGGTGCCGTTCCAGGGCGTCTCCTGGTAGTGGGCGTCACGCTGGGTGGGGTTGTGGAGGTCGACACAGTACGTCTGCAGGGTGCCGCCGCCGTCGACGGACATCTCGAACAGACCGGCCTCCACGCGCTGGTCGCCGCCGTCCTCGTGGATCACGGCCTCGCCGTAGGTCTTCAGACCGTTGATCGTGGCCGTCGCCCCGCCCTGGGTCTGCGGTGTCTCGTCGGCCGCGGCCGTACCGGCCCCGGACAGCACACCGGCCGCCACCAGACCGGACGCCGACGCGGCGGCGGCCACGCGGGCCGTCTGGGCGGAACGGCGGAACCCAGAGAACGCAGCAAGCACAGAATTCCCCTTCGAGCAGGACCCGTTGGACGTGGGGGACGGGTCCCACCAGCAGAATCGGCAGCCCCTAGGGGCACGCCCGGCATCCTATGGATCAGGCGGAGCCTCTCCGGCCGGTCGGATGATCCGATGGGCGATCCGATCCGTAATCGTTATCGCCGGGACCGTCCATGAGCTGGGCATATCGACAAATCAACCGGTTCGCACCGGGCGTTGGGCAACCGGGAGGCGGTGAACGGGCGGCGGTCACCTGCGCGGCTGCTGACGTCATGTCACCGCCAAGGGCTCGGGCGCCCTTTGGGCCGTACTCCCGTCCGGTGCACCGGCGGCCCCGGGTGGTGTCTCCCAGTTCGGCTCCGGCCGGTTCGCCGTCGCCGGTGCGTCCGGCCTGGCCGCGCGCTGGAAGACGGCCGTACCGCGGGAGAGGTCGTGGCCGATCGCCACGGCGTCGATGTCGGCGGAGGCCCACTGCTGCTGCCCGTCGCGCACCTCCGTGCGCACCTTCAGCCGGCCCTGTACGACGACCGGCTGGCCCACCTCCACGCACGCCGCCACGTTGACCGCGAGCTGGCGGTTGGCCCACACCGTGAAGAAGTTGGTGTGCCCGTCCGTCCAGACGCTCTTCTCCCGGTCCCAGTACCGCGCGGTCACCGCCAGCCGGAACCGGGCCGACTGACCCGCCGGCGTCTCCCGGTACGCCGGCGCGGTCGCCACGTTGCCCACCACACAGACGATCGTCTCGTTCATGTCCTCGCTCCCCTCCCCCGCCCGGCCCGGCCGGGCGGACACACGTACGGGCCCGTCCCGTACGGCTGCGTCTGCCGCGCCGGCACGTACGACTGCCGTACGTGCCCGCACGTCCCGCCGATCGCGCACCGCGTCCGCCGTCCCTTCCGGCCGGACCCGCCGTGCGATCGCCGCGACCCCAGACTGCCTCCGCCGGGCCGGGCCCGCTGAGCGCTGTGGACGACCATCCACCTGTGGAAAACCCCGCCACCCGCACGGGTGACCCCCCGTCCCCCGCCACCACCTTCCCCCCGTGACCGCATCCGCTCTTCGATCAGCCCGTCAATCGGCCCGACAGCCGGCCCTTCAGCCGACCCGCACCCCCGAGCCGGTGCGCGCGACCCGTGCGTACTGCTCCCGCACCTCCCGGTAACGCAGCAGTTCCGCCGCCACGGGGTCGAGCACCCGGGCCCGGCCGCAGCCGGCGGCCGCCTCCCGCAGGCGCCGTTCCGCCTCCTGGCCGTAGCGCCGGGCCGGTCCTCTGGCCGCCATCCGGCAGCCCCACTCCACCAGCGGCCCGCCGATGATCCCGCACAGCATCAGCAGCACCGGGACCCCGAGGTTGGGTGCCATGACGCCGGCGATCTGGCCCGCTAGCCACAGGCCGCCCACGATCTGCAGCAGGGTCATGGCCGCCTGGACCAGCACCGCGGCCGGCCACCAGCCCGGCCGCGGCGGGCGGCCCGGCGGCAGCCCGGCCCGCGCCGCCAGCTCGTCCAGCGCCTCCGAGAGCCCCTGTGAGCCGCGTACGGCCGCCTCGCGCACCGCCTGCGCCCACGGCCCCGGCAACCCGGCCGAGGCGCGGTCGGCCACCGTACGGACCGCCTGCTCGACACGCTGCCGTGCCGTGGCCTCCTCGTCGGCCTGCGCGCGCACCGCGTGGCGGCCCGTCGTGGCGTCGCCGCGACCCTGGTACCAGCGCCACAGCCGCAGCCAGGGCGTGCCGCAGGCACGGTTGGCGTTGCGCAGCCAGGCCCGCTCGGCGGCCTCGCCCGCCGCGGTGGCGCCCACCGCGTCCGCGAGCCGCGCCCCGAACTCCTCGCGTGCCTCCTCGCTGAGGCCGACCCGCCGTTCGGCGGCGTAGACGGACCGTAGTTCGGTCGCGGCGGCGTCCACGTCGGCCGCGACCCGGCGCGCCGCCGCGCCACGCTCCGCGACGAACTGGCCGAGCGCCTCGCGCAGTTCACCGACGCCCTCGCCGGTGAGCGCGGACAGCGCGAGCACGGTCGCGCCCGGCTCGCCGTGCTCGCCGAGCGCGACGCCGTCCTCGTCCAGCAGCCGCCGCATGTCGTCCAGGACCTGGTCGGCGGCCTCCCCGGGCAGCCGGTCCACCTGGTTGAGGACGACGAACATGACCTCGGCGTGGCCGGCCATGGGCCGCAGATAGCGCTCGTGCAGGATGGCGTCGGCGTACTTCTCCGGGTCGACCACCCAGATCACCGCGTCGACCAGCTTCAGGATCCGGTCGACCTGTTCGCGGTGCTGTACCGCGGCGGAGTCGTGGTCGGGCAGGTCGACCAGGACCAGGCCGCGCAGCTCAGCCTCGGTTTCCGGGTTGTGCACGGGGCGGCGGCGCAGCCGGCCCGGGATGCCCAGCCGGTCGATCAGGCCCGCCGCGCCGTCGCTCCAGCTGCACGCGATGGGGGCGGCCGTGGTCGGGCGCCGTACGCCGGTCTCCGAGATGGCCACGCCGGCGAGGGCGTTGAACAGCTGCGACTTGCCGCTGCCCGTGGCGCCCGCGATGGCGATGACGGTGTGCCGGCCGGAGAGCTTGCGGCGGGCGGCCGCCTCGTCCAGGACCCGGCCGGCCTCGGCGAGGGTGCGCTTGTCCAGCCGGGCGCGGGACAGGCCGACGAGTTCACGCAGGGCGTCGAGTCGGGAGCGCAGCGGGCCGTCGTACGCCAGTGGGGCCGGCGGGTTGCTGCCCAGGACCCGGGTGGTGGTCTCGCGTTCGGCGGCGAGGGCGGCGGCCGCGGCGTCCGTGACACGCCGGGCGATGAGGCCGTCGTCCCACGTCTCCGTGGAGTCGGTGCCGGCGCCGGCACCGGCTTCGGCGTGGATGCCGGGATCGGCGTGGGTGCCGGGGTCGGCGTCGGTGCCGGTGCCGGGTGTGCGTCGGGGGGCCGCCTCGTCGCTGGGGCCGGGCTGCCGGGGCGTACGGTGCGGCGGGCGGGAGCGCTGACCGCCACCCGCGTCGGCACTCTGGCCAAGGGCGGCCCTGTCCCGGCCCACACCCTGGTCCGCCACCCGCGCCTCGGCCCCCTTCCCGAGCACAGCCCTGTCCCGCCCCGGGCCCTCCGCCTCGGCCCCCTTGCCGAGCCCAGGCCTGCCCGGCCCCCTGTCCCCCACGCGCGCGTCCGCGCCCTTCCCCGACACAGCCCCGTCCCGCCCCGCGCCCCGCTCCCCCAACCCCGCATCCGCACCCTTGCCCAACACAGACCTGCCCGGCCCCCCGTCCCCCACGCGCGCGTCCGCGCCCTTCCCCGACACAGCCCCGTCCCGCCCCGCGCCCCGCTCCCCCAACCCCGCATCCGCACCCTTGCCCAACACAGACCTGCCCGGCGGCCCGTCCGGCACGCGCGCGTCCGCCTCCTGCCCCAGCCCAGGCCTGCCCGCGCTCTGGTCCGTCGGGCGGGCGTCGCGATCGGGGGCCGGTTCCGTCGGCGTCGGGTGGATCTGTGGGTCGGGGCCCGCGTCCGCCCCCCTCACGCGTGCGTGCGGCCCCCGCTCGCGGTTCTCGCCCTCGGTCTGGGCCGCGTCCGCGTCGCCGCCCCGGTCGTCGGCCTCGGCCGGGTTCTGCGCCGCGTCCGCGTCCGCCGTCGAGGCGGGCGGTTCGGAATCCCCGCCCGCGCTCTCGGGCCGATGCTCAGGGGTGCCGTTCTCCGGCCCGGCGCCGGCGTCGCCGGGCACGCCCGGGCTCGGGGGCGGAAGCTCCCCGAGCAGGTCGCCACGCTCCATTGGTCTCCTGACCTCGGCGTCCATGTGACCGCTGTGCTCGGTACGCGCCGTGCGGTCGGTGTGCTCCCTGTGGTCCTGATCAGTGGCGGCCGTCACCGGTCACCTCTCCTTCTGCAGTACGGACAGCGCGGCGATGAGTTCGGCCTGGGGACCGGGGTTGACGCCGAGGGCGTCCAGCGGCGCAAGGCGCCGCTCGCGTTCGGCGTGCATGACCCGGTCCACGTAGTCGGCCAGCAGGCGCGCCGCCCGGTCACGCAGCCGCAGGGCGCCATGGGCGCCGAGCTTGTCGGCGAGTCCCTCGCCCACGTTGCGCGTCCGGCGCCCGCCCAGCAGCGAGGTGGCGACGACGGCGGCGACGACCTCGGGGTCGGGTGCGGAGGTGCGCTCCAGTACCCGCACCTCGTCCTCCGCGTACTCCTCCAGCTCCCGCCGCCAGCGCCGTACGGCGATGCCGATGCGGTGCTCGGCGCTCTCCGGGGAGTGGTCACGGCCGACGAGGCCCGGGGCGCCCGCCGCGGGCTCGTGCCGCCAGGCCTCGTCGACCCGCTCGTCGGCGGCGGTGACGGAGCACAGCAGCAGGGCGGCCAGGCTCTCTACGAGCGCGTCGAGCAGTTCCCCGGGGGTGCAGTCCAGGGGGAAGGCCCGCCAGCGCTTGAGCGCGTCCCCGGCGAGTACGGCGCCGGCCTGCAGACGGCCGCGCACGCGCGCGTGCTCGCCGTCGTAGGCGGTCTCCACAGCGGCGGTGAGCCGCAGGGTGGCCGCGTACTGGGCGGCGACGGCACTGGCCAGCTCCGGCATGCGCGACTTGAGCGAGTCGAGGAGGCCGTGCACCGTACGGGCGATCACCTGCTGCCGGGAGGCGGGGTCCTGGGCGTGGTGCACCAGCCAGGTCCTCAGGGGCGCGACGGCGGTGGCGGGCAGCAGCCCGGCGCCCCACGCCGACTCGGGCAGCTCGGGCACGGTGAAGCGGGGTACGTCGCCGAGCCCGGCCTTGGTGAGCAGGGCGCCGTACTGCCGGGAGACCTCGGAGACCACCTGGTGGGGCACCCGGTCCAGGACGGTGACGAGGGTGGCGTCGTACTCCTTGGCCGTGCGCAGCAGGTGCCAGGGGACGGCGTCGGCGTAGCGGGTCGCCGTCGTGACCATGATCCAGACGTCGGCGGCGCAGATCAGCTCGGCGGCGAGGACCCGGTTGTCGGCGATCAGCGAGTCGATGTCGGGGGCGTCGAGGAGGGCGAGCCCGCGCGGGACGGTTTCGGTGGTCTCGATGCGCAGCTGGCGCGCGGGGGTCTCGCGATCGGGCAGCAGCAGCTCGTCGACGGGGTCCTGCTGGTGCGCCCACACGCGCGTGAGCTCGGGGAGCACCCGCATCCCGCTGAACCAGTGATGATCGTCCGGGTGGCAGACGAGGACCGGCGTCCGGGTCGTCGGCCGCAGCACTCCCGCCTCGCTGACGCGGCGCCCGACGAGGGAGTTGACGAGCGTCGACTTGCCCGCGCCGGTGGATCCGCCGACGACGGCGAGCAACGGCGCCTCGGGCTCGCGCAGGCGGGGTACGAGATAGTCGTCGAGCTGCGCGAGGAGTTCGTCGCGGTTGGCACGCGCGCGTGCGGCCCCGGGCAGGGGCAGCGGAAAGCGTGTGGCGGCGACACTGTCGCGCAGAGCGGAGAGTGTGTCGAGCAGCTGAGGCCGTACGTCCAAGGTCACCACATGCGAAGAATGCCCAATTTTAGGGGAATTCTGAAGCATATAGACATGTCTGCGCGCCGAGAGGACGGAACGGACGGACGGAACCATTGGGACACGGGCACAGTCGAGGCATAACGAGTGCACAACACCCGGTGCGTCGGAGGCCAAAAGCGATGCACGAATCGCACCTGCCTGCGATTATCAGGACCGCTTCACCGAACCTCCACATCGAGCCACGGAGGGGAAGCGGCAGGGTCAGGGAACCGGGAGCCCTATCCTTGTCCCGGGCAACGTCAGGGATCAGCTCCTCGGGGCACCCGGCACGAGGCCACCACACCAGGCCCCCGTAGCTCAGTGGATAGAGCAGGCGCCTTCTAAGCGCTTGGCCGCAGGTTCGAGTCCTGCCGGGGGCGCCGTTTTCCGCCCTCCCCTCCGGGAGGGCGTTCTCGTCGTTCAGGGCGACATCCGTTCAGGGCCGCATCAAGGCGACACGGCCGCACAGAGGCCACACGCCGCACACAGCGGCGACACGGCCGCACACAGAAAAGCGCCGGACCCTCCCGGCGTTCGCGGGGAGGGTCCGGCGCTGTACGGCTGAGTCAGAGCGCCTTGCTGTTGCAGCCCATGTCCGAGCCGAGGTGGCTCTGCTGCGCGCCCGGGTTGCCTTCGCCGTTCAGCAGGTTGCCCGCCAGGCCGTTGACGGCGCCGACGCTGCCGAGCACATCGATGTTCATGTCGTGCGAGCGGCACTCGATGCCCTGGGTGACATCCAGGTCGTGGCCCGGCTCACCGTGCGCGGAGGCGGGGTTGACGCCGAAGGTGCCGACGCTGCCGAGGACGGCGCCCACGAGGACGGCCTTGTGAAACGTGCGCATTACTTCTCCGATGGTCTGACTGATGCGATCTGCGGCAGATCGAGAGGGGGCGGCGGAGCGCGGCTGGGCGATCAGCCGAGGCGGGGAAGACCCAGCTGGCCGACGGGCGGCGCCGCGACCTGTCCGAGGCCGAGCCCGGGAACCTGCGGCGTGCCGGCCCCTGCGACCAGCGGGTTGACGAGCGGGTTCACCTGGGGGTTCACCTGAGGGTTCACCTGAGGGGCGACCCGCGGCGGGGCCTCCGTCGCGCCGAACGTCTGGGGTACGGAGACCTGCGGGGCGACCCGCGGCATGACCTCCGGCGCGGACTGTGGGCTGACCTGGGGCATGACCTGCGCCGCCGGCTGCGGCGCGGCGACCTGCTGGGGAGCTGCCTGCGGGGCGTACGGCGCATTGGAGGCCTGCGCGGAGCCGCCCGACGTGGCCGTCGCGGAGGCGTAACCGGTCTGCTGCGGCGGCGCGGGTGGTGCGGGCGGCGCGGGCGGAGGCGGCATCACCGGCTGGACGTACGGCTGCGGAGCGGCGACCTGTGCCACGCCCCGCGAGTTGGCCGTCGCCGCGGCCTGCGGACCGCTCGGCGGAGGCGGTGGGTACTGAGGAACCGCGTACTGCGGGGGTGCGTACTGGGGCACGGCGTACTGCGGGGGTGCGTACTGGGGCGGCGCGTACTGCGGTGGCGCGTACTGGGGAGCCGCGTACGGTGCGGGGTACTCGGGAGCCGGCGCTGGAGCGGCACCACCGCCGTATCCGACGGGAGTGTCGGCATGGCTGACGCCGGCGCCGATGGCGGACAAGCCGCCGGCCGCCGCTACGACGAGCGCGGCCTTGTGAATCTTGCGCATGGAACCCTCGGCCCTTCAATACCTGAACAGGGAAATCCGTTGTATTCGGTGCGGTCTCGTGTTGCACTCAGCCCGATGTTCGTATCGTCGTACTGCACCGTTACGGGGGTAACTCCCGGGCTGCACACGGACTTACGCCAGAGCTGGCAGCGAACTCCCTTTACCCCTCCGTGATCCATGATCGCTGCCCTCTCCCAGCTGGCAACGACATTTCCCCCGCCCCGGTCACGGGACCCAGAACTCCGTCACCCGTTTGCCATTGACGGACGGACGCTTCAGGTCAGGATTGCAGGGGAGTTCAAAACGCGACACCGAGGCGCGCACACCCCTGGGGCAAATGGGTGACCAGGGCCCGACACCCGTATCCGGCTGCGCACTTGTGTCGTTCCCCACGGGGACAGAGCGATGGTCCATCGCCGCCGCCCAGGGCAGCGAGAACAGCAACAGCTGCATTGAGACATCAGTATTCCGACACGTTCCGTGCACAGGTCAATGAAGGGCCGAGGGTTCCATGCGCAAGCTTCAGCAAGTCGCGCTCGTCGTCGCAGCAGCCGGGGGTCTGTCCGCCGTCGGCGCCGGCCCCAGCTCCGCCGCGGCTCCCGCCTACAACGGCTACAACGGTGCCGCTCCGCCCCCCGTTTCGCAGCTGGACGCCCAGGCCGACTCGGCCACTTCCGCCCAGGCCAGCACGCAGTCCTACGGAGCCCCGCAGGCCCCGCAGCGTGGCGCCGAGGTCACGCCGCAGGTCAACCCGACGCTGAGCCCGTCGATCAGCCCGCAGATCAGCCCGCAGGCCACCCCGGGGCAGGGCGACTCCTCGTCCCTGCAGAGCAACCTCTTCCGCCCGTCCCAGGAGTGCAGCCCGCAGTCCCTGCTCAACGCGGCCGTGCCGGTCGCCGTGCTCGCCGCCGCCGACACTCACGGCATCGACTGCGGCCAGTCCAACATGCAGTCGAACGCCCTCGCCCACGCGACCGCGCACTAGGACCCTTCCGCCCTCGGACCGGCTCCGCGCACCAGGCCAACAGGCCGGGAAACACCGGTCGTTCCGCACGCCGACGCCCAGCACGGGCCCTTCGGGAATCGCCCCGAGGGGCCCGTTCGCATGCATTGCGGCTTTCGGGTGCTTTTGCCCAGAGATCATCAAATCGGCGCGTCGCTGTCCGTTTTGAGATATTTCTGATTAACCTCCCGTAACTGTAAGAAGTCGATCTAGCACAGATCGCAACCCACTTCACTCCACCGGAGATGACATGCACAAGCTTCGCAAGGCTGCCGTCCTGGTCGCGGCCGTCGGCAGCATCGCCCTCATGAGCGGCACCGCCCACGCCGGCCAGGACGGCTGGGGAGGCAAGGGCGGCGGGGAACGCAGCGACAAGTTCAGCGTCCTGCAGAGCTCCAACTGCAAGTCCCACGACCTGAACCTGGACGTCCTCGGCGAGGTCGGCATCCTCAACGGCCTCCTGGGCAACGCGCTCAACGGCGAGGGCGACCCGGGTGCCCAGTCGACCCACATCGGCTCGACCATGGGCTGCAACAACAGCGCCTTCTGAGCGCACGGTCGCACGGGCGACTAAAAGCGGGAAATAATACCGGCCCCGAGCCTCAGGCTCGGGGCCGGTTCCTTTTTGTGCATGTATGGGCATTCAGAGTGACAGGAATTCTGAATTCGGCGCGTCGCCGATTGGCCTTGGTTATTTCGTATTAGCCTCCATAACCGTACGAAGTCGATCTGTCACGGATCGCATCCACTTCATCACCCCACCGGAGATGACATGCACAAGCTCCGCAAGGCTGCCGTCCTGGTCGCCGCCCTCGGGAGCATCGGGCTCCTGAGCGCCGGCGCCGCCCATGCCGACCAGGGCTGGCGCAAGGGCGGCGACGGCGACCGCTTCAGCGTTCTGCAGAGCACCACCTGCAGGTCGCACGACGGCAACGTCGACGTCCTCGGCGAGGTCGGCATCGCCAACGGTCTGGGCGGCAACCTGCTGAACGGCGAGGGCAACGCGGGGGCGCAGCAGTCGTCCCTCGGCTCGAGCATGGGCTGCAACAACGCCGTCGGAAAGTAAGTAGAAAAGTCGGAAAGTAAGCAGAAAAGCCCGTAGGGATATTCCCCGGTGTCCCGGCCGCAGGCCGTGGGCGCCGGGGAATTCCATGTCAGCAGAAGGCCCGTGCGGTCCATAAAGCCGAAATGCCGGTCCGGGAGTGCTCCCGGACCGGCATTTCCTGATCGCCCATCAGAACCTGATGTGCGGCTTCTTGAACTTCAGCTTCGGAGCCTGGGGCTTCCTGACCTGAGGCTTCTTGAAGCCCTTGGGCAGCTCCATGTTGTTGGAGCAGTCCACAGCCGGCCCGACGTTCTTGGTTCCGCCGCCCAGCAGGTCGTCGTCAGTGAACAGCACGCGCGGCCGGTCGTTGACCGAGCAGTCCCGCGTCTGCTTGACGGCGTGGGTGCCGCGCTTGTCGTCCTGGGTCTCGCTCTTGCGCATGCAGATGGTGTCGCCCAGAACGGTGTTCCGGCACTCGCTCTTGGGTTCATCGGCGTGCGCGTGCGCGGCGCCGACGCAGATCACGGCGAGACTTCCGACGAGTCCCGAGACGGTCGCGATCTTCTGCCGAGTGAACATGGCTCGTGTTCCTTTGCACTGGAGGCCCGGGCGCCGACGCCATGGAACGGCGCGCACCCGGGCCTTGGAGAAAGCCGAACGTGGGACCCAGCGCCTTGACGCCTTGTCGGGCGCGTCCGGCGACGACACGGCCGCAGCCCGGACGCGCACCCTGAGGTGTCTGCCGCGCGTCCGGGCTGCCTTCGCCATGGGGTATTACTCAGCACACCGGCGAACAGTCCGAGTTGATCCAGGACAGGGACGTTCTGTTCGTGCGATGTGCATGTCGTGCTCCAAAGGGGCGTCGATGCGCTACGACCGCAGCGCGCTCAACGTGCGCATCGAGACCTTGGGGGTCTCCTTTACTGCTGCTGCTGGCCACCGTCGGCCGGAGCGGAGTACTGGCCGTAACCTTCCTCGGGCGCGGGGGCGTCCTTGTGGCCACCGTCACCCGGCTGGGGAGTGAAGTAACCGCCCCACGTGGCCACGGCGTTGGCCGACGAGTTGGCCACCGCGTTGATCTGCGGAGGGGTGTCGTCGTAGCCGCCGGCGAAGCTGACGCCGACGCCGAGGGTGGACAGTCCCGCAACCGCCGCGGCTACGACTGCGGCGCGCTGAAACTTACGCATGGTTTGACCCTTTCTTACCCGGGCAGGAAGCCCTGGCTTGACTACTTAGTGTGAGCATATACACACCGTCGGTAGCAATTTGGGATCTTTCCATTCGTCGTGTCGGATTACGGGGAGAATGCCGCCGGAAGGTTCCGCCCGCAGCAGCCTCAGCCCAACAGGTCGGACACCTCCGGCTTGTCACCCCTGTCGGGCGTCACACCCTTACAGGTCACCTCGGGTCCGATCCGCATCGTCCCGTTGCCGAGGGCCGCCGGCAGCAGCAGGGGCTGCATCGGCATGCAGTTCTCCTGGTGGGGGATGGTCGCACCCTCGGGCAGTTCGCCCTGGATCCGCTGGATGCAGCTGACGTTGCCCTGGAGGTCGCGCGTGCAGACGCCCGGGCCGGCCATGGCGTAGGGCTGGGCGAGACCGGCGCAGGTCACCGCGAGGCCGCCGACAAGCCCCGAAACGGCCGCGATCTTCTTTCTACTGAGCATGTGATGCGTTTCCTTTGTGAGGGGTGCCCGGGCGCCGTGTGCCGCGAACCGGCCACGCCGGGCTCTGTCTTCGTCTCGAGATCCAGGCAACCGGCCCGGCGTGCACGGAACCCTTCGGGGGGCGACCCGAAGGGTTCCGCGGAAGGCGTCGCACGCGATGACGCCGTCGACCTCAGCCAGTGAAAGCGTTGTTGAACTGACCGCAGGTGGTGTCCAGGGTCTGGGCGAAACCCAGAACGCCGACCGGGAGGTTGCCGTCGGCCACCGTCTGCGGGCTGCACTCCTGGTAGGGGCGGTAGAGGTCGTTCACCTCCAGCCCGCCGCCGCCGTGAGCGTAGGCGGTACCGGCGACACCGCCGACGGCGGACAGACCGCCGGCCGCCACTGCTGCGATCACGACCTGCTGAAGCTTGCGCATGGAACCCTCGGCTCTTCTTGCTTGTACGTCGAGGCTGATTGCCTACCGTGACTGGCTGAACACTAGCAGTAGCGATACTCGGTATTCCACTTTGGCGGATATCCGTGTCCAAAAGGGGACATGAGCGCGAATGCATTCCCCGGTGATGACAACTACCGCCGCACTACGGCGGATTGCCGCCGAATACACCAACACGAATGCAGGAAAAGGCAGTTGTATTACGAGAAGGTCGGCTCCGCGGCCCGGACGCGATCGGGTGCGGGCACGGACACGACGAGCTCCCGCAGCGCCTCGGTGTACCGCCGGATGTTCTTGTACGCGAGGTCGGTGTCGGGGTAACGGCAGGCGAGCCACAGGCCTTCGTGCAGCCGGTTGACCCAGACGCACACCTGGTCGCCGTACGACACCCGGATCAGCCCGTATGCCTTCTGCTCGGTCCAGCGGGCCGAGCCCGGGACGACGCGGGCGTCGACGTACGAGACGATCGAGTACAGGTCGGGCGAGGTCGGGCGGAAGTCCGTGCCGAGCAGGCGCAGTACCCGGGCCAGCGGAATCCGCGCCAGCGAACGATTGGCCTGCAGTTCGGCGCGGACCGTGGCGAGCGCGGTGTCGAAGTCCCGTGCCGCGGGCACCTCGATGGGCGCGCCGCCGACGTACCAGCCCACGGAGTCGGACCACGCGGATTTCGCCCGGGTGTGGAACGGCATGACCGTGCGGTAGACCGGCTGCCCGCCGAGCTGGTGCACGATGAGGCTGGTCGCGGCGAGTACGCCCACCATGGTGCCGCCGTAGGGCCGGCAGTACGCCTCGAACGCGGCGGCGGTGTCCGCGTCGACGAGCGGCTCACGCAGCAGTTGCTGGGCGGGCAGTGCGCCACCGGGCCGCAGCCCCAGGCCGACGGGCAGGGCCGGGAGTCGTCCGCCGCACCGGGCGATGAACTCCCGCCAGCGGGCGACGATCGTGTGGGTGTCGTCGATGCCGTCCGCGTTCGCCCGCTCCTGCTCGCAGAAGTCGACGTAACTGCTCACGGCATGATCGGCCACCGGCCGGCCCGCGAGGCCCGCCAGGTACAACTCGCTGATCTCGTCCGGGATGCGCTGGACGGAGTAGGCGTCGACGTTGGTGTGGTCGAAGGCCAGGTACACACTGGTGGAATCGTCCCGGACGACCGCCGCGTAGATGAGGTTCGGCCAGCCGAGCGCGTCCGCCTCGGCATCGAACCGGTCCTGCAGATACCGGGCCAGGGTGGCCGCGTCGGCGAAGTCGCCCACCACCTCGCGGCGCAGCGACACGTCGTCCTCGTCGAGCGTGAACCGGTGCATGTCGTCGCCGGCCCATCGGAAGCCGCTGCGCAGCGTCTCGTGCCGCAGCGTCCAGCCGCGCAACGCCCCTTCCAGCGCGCCGAGTTCGGCTCGGCCCGGCAGATCGAACGCCGCGCCGATCCAGGTCGGCACGAACAGTCCGTCCTCGCGCACCGACCGGGCGGTTCTGATGTGTGACTCCTGGATGTACGCCGGCGGCCGCGGATCCGGCGGCAGCGCTGCCGCGGCGGCGACGGTCGCCGGGCTGAACGTCCACTCGACGAGCCGGCCGGGCCGGACTTCGCAGCGCTGAATGTCAGAAATTCGCACGGGAGCGTCTCCTTCGCAGAAGACACAGACTTGATCAAGGGCAGCCGGGATCGGGGGGTGGGTTGCCGTGTCGTCGGCTTTTCAGCGGGACGTGTGACACCTCGAACGGCAAAGCGAACGCATGCTCGTGCGCGGCGAGTTGGCAGACTCCCGGAAGTCCGGAGAGGAGCACCGGTGACTCAGGCACCGGCGCTCCTCCCGTGTGACGTCCACCGGAACGCGGCCTCACTCGTACCGGTAGATCCCGCTCAAGTCCTCCAGCTGGTCCGGCGTCACGTCCCACGGCGGCAGCCGCTCATGCCGGGCCACGATCCGGCCGTGCTGGGCGTCGCGCGCGCCGGGCGGCTCGGCCGGGAGGTAGCGGTGCTCGCGGTGCCGCTGCTGCCAGCGGGTCCACTGCAGGTCGACGAAGGAGTGGTGCAGCCAGAAGACGGGGTCGTTGACGGAGGCGCCGCCGACCATCACTCCGCCCACCCAGCGGTGCACCCGGTTGTGGTTGTGCCAGGAGACGCTGCCCCGGCCCTGCCCCCACCCCTCCAGCCTGTTGCGGAACCCCCTGGTGACCGTCGAGTCCCAGGGCGCCGTGTCGTAGACCGGGTCGGCCAGCGCCGACTCCAGGTCACGGGCGGTCGGCAGCTGGATCGGGTTGCGGGCGCGGCCGAGGTCGCGGGTGAGGTACTGCCGGTCGGTCACCCCCTCGGTGATCTTCCAGTGGCCCGCCCGGTAGGCGAACGGACCGGTCATCACCTGCCGGTCCGAGCGCCGCCCGTTGCCGCCCATCAGGTCGTCGGTCCACGGCAGCGACATGGCCGTGCGGTCGCGGGTCCAGTCCCAGTACGGCACCGTCACCGACGCGTCCACCCGGCGCAGCGCCCGCTCCAGTTCCAGCACGAGCTTGCGGTGCCAGGGCAGGAAGGAGGGCGTCATGTGGGCGGTGCGCAGCCCGCGTTCACCGTCGGGGGTGTTGTACTTGATGTGCATCCGTACGAACTCGTCGTACTCACCGCGCCGTTTGACCTCCAGCAGGGCTTCCACGAACCGGCGCCGCTCGCTGCGGGTCAGCGCGCTGATGTTCTTACGCGTGTACACCATGCCCGCCTCCCCCGTGCTCCGGTCCGCCGCCCATCGGTCCCGGTGCCAGGTCGCGCACCTGCTCGTCGGGGCCCAGCTCGTCGACCGCTCCCCGGGCCGCGGCGAGCGGGGTCGCGTACGAGCGGTAGTGGTCGACCATGCTCAGCCAGCTGCCGTCGGCACGGCGCATCAGGTGCAGGGGGCGGCCGTCGATCGTGACCGTCCACTGGGCGCCGGCGGCCCGGCCGGGGGCGCGGACCTCGGCGCCGCGGATGTGGCGCCCCCGGTAGGTCTCGTCGAAGGCGCCGGCCTGCCGGCCGTCGTCCGGGGTGTGCGCGGGCCGTCCGCAGGCCGTGACCACGGGGGCGAGCGCCACGCCGACGGCCGAGGCGAGCAGCCTCCGCGTCACGTCCCGCCGCGTTCTGTCCCGGGGCCGCGCTCCGCCCGCGACCGGCGTCCCGCGCTGCCCGCCCCCCGGCACTCCGCCGACGCCAAGAACCATCGTTCACTCCTCGTCCGGTTCGGTTGTCGATGCCGTAACCGACGGACGGCCCGGCCGGTCACCGACGTGCGGCCGGACCGGTGACCCGGGCGCCGGGCCGGGCCTGCCGCGGGGGCCTTGCCGCAGGGCCGCGGAGAACCGCCGTCGGCGGGACCGGCCGGGCGGGACGGCCCAGGGCGGCGCGGCACAACAGGCGCGTGTCGGCGGCGGCCGAAGTCACCGCGCGACCTTATCCGCACCGGACGGGACGGCCCGGTGCGCGCTCACCCGGTCGGAGGACGGCGGCCCGCGCTCCACACGATCGAGGGACGTGCGGGCCTCTCCCGACCGGGCGTCGCAGGGGCGCCCCTCGACCCTGGTATCGGGGGGCGCCCCTCGACCCTCGCCCCTGGGCCGCCGCTGCGGTACGGCCCAGGTCGGTGCCTCGTCAGCAGGCCGGCAGATCACCTTGGCGACGGTGTCCCCGGCGGGCCGGACGCGGGTGGTGGCCTGATCGGTGGGGAGCAGGCCGTTGCCGGTCGTGCGGGTGGGCCGCCCATGGACCTTCCTTTCACCGGTGCGTCGGATCGCTGATGCGTCGGTTCCTGAGCCCACCGTGAGATCACCCGTCGGCTTCGGCAACCGGTCGGGCTCATTCCGGTGAACGCCCCGTCCGTTCGGGGCACGGCGTCCGCACGACGGCCGAGGCCGCTCACGGTCGGGAAGGGCGGGCAGGGACGGGCAGGGGCGGGCAATCGGGTGAATTCTCCGGCATTCCACGCCTCTCGGTATCTTCGGGCCTTCATATCTCGTTCACAGTTCGCAGGTCGTGGCGAGTGTGAACGTGCGGCATCACGGTCCCCTGCGGCGACCTGCGGAACCCGGCAATCGAAGAAGGCCGGATCAGCGGCCGACGCCGGCTTCCCCTTCCCGCCTGAGAGAAAGACAACGAGAGTGCGACAGACCCTGACCAAGGGATTGGTCGTGGCCGCCGCCGCGACAAGCGCCCTGACTCTGTCCGGCACATGGGCGTTCGCGGACTCCGGTCCGCAGGCGACAGGGGCAGACTCACACACGGTGCTGTCGGGCGATACGGCTCCCCAGCAGGCCATCCCCGGTGAGTCAAGTGCCCTGAGGGCGATCGCTCGCGCACAGGCCGCCCTGCGGCAGACGCACAGGGAGGCGGGGTACACGGCCCCGGCCTCCGACAGCCCCACGACGAAGGCGAGCGACCAGGGCTACGGCTCCGACGACGACTCCAGTGCCGGCTCCACCGCCGCCGGCTCCACCGCCGCCGGCTCCACCGCCGCCGGCTCCACCGCCGCCGGCTCCAACAGCGCCGGCTCCAACTCCGGATACGGCGACGACGAGCCGGGGTACGGGTCCTCGTGCGCCTGCTACGGCGAGGACACGCCCACGCCTCCCCCCACCAAGGCGGTCCCGCCACCACCCCGCAAGCACACCCCGGCCCCCAAGCCCGTCCCGGTGAAGGCGCCGCCCGTGAAGCGGACTCCGCCGCCCCCGGAGCTGGCCAAGACCGGTACGGAGACCACCTCCGGAGCCATGGCCGCCAGCGGTGCGCTGCTGGCCGCCGGAACCGTCCTGTACCGGCGAGGCCGGGCCGCGGCCCGTCGGTAGCGCACCGGGTGCCGGACACCTCGTGCCCGGCACCCGTGCCCGGACCCGCCGGCTGCACTTCCGTCCGCTGCGCCGCCCGGTCGGGGAGCGCGGCGGACGGACGAGCCTGCCGGTGGGCCTCGGCTCACGCTCGTCCGTCGAGGGCGTCGAGCAGCTCCGCCGACCGGGGTGACGCGACCTTGCGGGTGAAGAACATCCGGGAGGCTTCGATCGCCGGGAGATCGGCGAGGGTCCGCGTGCCCTTGAGCAGCCGGTCCAGGTGGTGGAAGTTGGTGAAGTCGGCGGTGCCGCGCCCGGCCCTCGGCCGCAGGACCGGGTCCTCCACCTCCTCGCGCCAGCCACTGTTCCAGACGAGCGTGTGGAAGAACATCTCGTCGGGCGCGTGCGTCGTACGGAACAGGTTCTCCCAGCGGGGGTCCTCCGCCTTGCCGAGCAGGTCCGCGACGCAGTCGGCGGTCAACGCCGTCCACTGGCTGCCCGCCACCGGCTCGATGTCACCGAACACGGAGGGCCTGCGCCGGGGGGTCAGCTCCGAGATCCCCCTGCGCAGCAGGGCGCGGGGGAGATAGGTGAGCCCCGGTCCGGTCGGCACGGCGTCGAGACACCAGCGCTTGAGGACACGGCCCGCGGTGGTCCTGTCGTCGAGCACCGCGGCCGCCCGGCAGTGCTGCCGGAACGGCGCCGAGGCGAGGTGTGCGGCGAACGCGTGCACCGGCCGGGCGGGGTAGCACTGCCCGGACAGCAGAACGATGTGGTCGCAGGGCTGCGCGAGCTCCAGTGCCGTGCGGTACAGGGCGAGCGTCGCGCGGACCACCGAGAAACCTCCCCACCGGACGGCGACGCGGTCACGGACGTACGTGGTGCGCGGCACCCCCGCGAAGTCGGCGGCGCGCGACCGTGCGTCCACGTGGACGACCACCGGGTACGGCGCCAGCCGCTCGGCCAGCCGCGCGAACAGCTGCGGCTCGGTGTGGGCGAGCACGGCAAATACCGGCATCGTTCTCTCCTCCCTCGGTCCACCGGCTTCTCCCCCACGGTGATCGCGAGGCCATGGGACGCGGTGCGGGCTCGCTGGCGCGCGGAGGGGATGTCCCCCGAATGGCGCGTCGCCGAAGGCCGCACCGGCGCCGCCCGGTGAAGCCGGCGAGGGAGGACCCCCGACGTCGTCACACGGCGTGGCCGAGCGGCATGGTGAAGCGCAGGGGCTGGAACATCTCGGCGTGGGCGCAGCCGACCCTGCTGCCGTGCAGGACGGCCCGCGCACGGACCGCCTCGGCCCCCAGCTCGGTACGGCTGTCGACCTGGGAGGCGTGCGCTGCGAGGAGGGCGGTCTTCCGCTCGATCACCGGGCTGATGTCCACACTGATGCCCGACGACAGCAGGGGGGACCGGGGAGACTCGTACAGCAGTACGTTGTCCAGGCGCCGAGCGGCGATCCTGAGGGCCTGGTGCGTCCTGACGTGGTCCTGGTGGATGTCCTCCGGCAGATGCGCGTAGACCAGGTCGGGGGCCGCGTTCGCGATCTCCTCCTCGAGGCGGCTCACCAGCTCGCGCAACGGCCCGAGTTCGCCGTCGGGCCGGTGCAGCATCACCGCCTTGGCGCCCAGGAGCTGTGCGGCGTGGTCCTGTTCGGCGGCGCGCACCACGGCGTTCCCGGCGAGGGCTCCGTCACTGACGACGACCAGGGTGATCGAGGCGCCATGCGCCGCGTGCCGCAGGAGGGCACCTCCACAGCCGAACTCGATGTCGTCCGGGTGAGCTCCGACCGCCAGCACTCTGTTCCACATAAGCGCCCCTCAGATGCGGCTGATGGTTCCTCAATGTCCTGATCGTACACATATGATCCGCTTCTCACACTGTCCTCACACACGCCTCTCGCGCACCTCCGTCACCGACCACAACCTCGTACCGAATGACATTGTTTTGTGAAGAATGCCTGATATAAGTAGTGGCCGATGAGAGCGACTGGGGGCTTCTGAAGGAGAGCCATGGGGCGGTCCACCAACGCGGTGTCTGGGCAGGCGCCCTTCTCCACGCCGTACAAGACGCTTCACCGCGAAGGCACACGGGTTCATGGGTACGGCGCGCTCTCCGTCTGTGTGGATCTCGTCGGGGCGGCACTGCCCGTGCCGGCGGCGATCCTCCAGGGCCGCGAGCCGCGTGCGCTGCTCCTGGCCGCTGCCACCGCCGCGTTGTGGCCGCTGATCGGGGTGGCGAGCAAGCGCTACGCGTCCGGGGTCGGGGCCGACGCGGCCGATCTGCGGGCCGTCCTGAGGGACTGGCTGATCCTGGTCGGCGCCCTGGCCGTGCTGCGGGTGCTGTGCGGACCGGACAACGGCCCCCTCGAGGCCTTCACCGCACTGCTGCCCGCGCTGGTGCTCACCGCGACCTGCCAGAAGGTGATCCGCCGCCGGCTGCGGGCCGCACGCAGGGACGCCCGCGTACTGCACCGCGTGCTGGTCATCGGCGAAGGCCCCCTGGTGGACGCCGTGGTCGCGCAGCTCGCCCAGCGCACCGACCACGGATACGTCATCGTCGGCGCCTGTGCGGTGGGCGAGCATCCGGTGTCCTCGGGTGTCGCCGTGTGCGTACGGCTGACCGGCGAAGCGCCGCAGCCACCGGAGACGGACGCGGCGGGGGTGCTCGGCGCCGTCGACGAACTGGCGGCCGACCTGGTCTTCGTGGCGGTGAGCCGCCATATGTCGGGCGAGCGGCTGCGCCGGCTGTCCTGGGCGCTGCACGACCGGGGCTGTCCCCTCGTCGTGCTGCCCGGCATCGTCGACGTCGCACGGCGCCGGCTGCGGGCGACCTCTGCCGCCGGGCTGACGATGCTGCACATCGCACCGCCCGCGCGCCGCGGGATCGCGGCCCTGTTCAAGGCCGTCGTGGACCGGGTGGGCGCGCTGCTGCTGATCGTCCTGCTCTCCCCCCTGCTGCTGGGCGTGGCCCTGGCGGTGCGGCTCGGCTCACCCGGTCCCGCCCTGTACCGGCAGACGCGCGTGGGCCGGTGCAACACGCACTTCTCCATGTGGAAGTTCCGCACGATGGTGGTGGGCGCGGACCGGCTCAAGAGCGAGCTGGAAGAGGCGAACGAGAACGACGGGCACATGTTCAAGTTGCGTCGTGACCCGCGGATCACCCCCGTCGGGCGCGTCCTGCGCCGTTACTCGCTCGACGAGCTGCCCCAGCTGTTCAACGTCCTGCTCGGCCATATGTCCCTGGTCGGGCCGCGCCCTCCGCTGCCCGAAGAGGTCGTCAAGTACAACCCGGTGGAGCGGCGCCGGCTCACCGTCAAACCGGGTCTGACGGGGCTGTGGCAGGTGAGCGGACGAGCGGACCTCTCCTGGAACGAGACCGTCGCGCTCGATCTGCGGTACATCGACAACTGGTCCCTGGCCGGGGACGTCAACGTGATGGCCCGCACCGTGCGAGCGGTACTGGACGGCCAGGGCGCCTACTGAAAGGTACAGCGTCATGGCAGCGACATGGTCTCTGCGCGGCTTCACCGGTGCCGGATACGACAAGGGGCGGCCCCTGCTCGTCCAGGCCGCCTGGTTCGCCGTCCAGCACCTCGTCTTCGTCAAGTGGTGGTGCCCGGACCGCTGGCGGCCGCCGCTGCTGCGGGCCTTCGGCGCCCGCATCGGACAGCGGGTGCTGATCCGGCAGGGGGTGCGAGTGCACTGGCCCTGGAAACTGGAGATCGGCGACGACGTGTGGATCGGCGACTCGGCCTGGATCATCAACCTGGAGCCCGTCACCATCGGCAGCGACTGCTGCGTCTCGCAGGACGCGCTGCTGTGCACGGGCAGTCATCTGCGCCGTTCCCCCACGTTCGAGTACGACAACGGCCCCGTCCGCCTGGAGCCGGGCAGCTGGGTCGCCGCGCGGGCGGTCGTCCTGCGCGGCGTCACCGTGGGCCGGGGCGCCGTGGTGGGCGCCGGCGCCGTGGCCCACCGGGACCTGGCGCCGGGCACCGTCCTGACGGCGGGCGGCACGCAGGGGGCGACCGCGTCCGCATCCATGAAGGAGGTCAGGGCATGAGAGTGGTCCAGGTGGTCACGCTCGTCAGCGACGACGGGACCTTCGGCGGCCCGCCGAGCGTGGCGCTCGCCCAGCTCCAGGAGCTGGCCGGACGCGGTCACGACGTACGGCTGGTGTCGTTGTGGCGGGGTGCGGCGCCGGCTCCGCCGCGCATCGGCACCGTCCCCTTCGTCTCCCGCCGGGCGCGGACCCTCGTCCCCGGTCAGGGGTGCCTCGGCCTCATGCACCCCCTGCTGCCGTGGGACCTGTGGCGGGCCATGGGACGCGCCGACGCCGTGCACCTCCATGTGGGAAGGGACCTCGTGTCCCTGGCCGCGCTCGCCGTCGCCCGGCTGCGGCGCGTCGACTTCGTCGTCCAGACGCATGGCATGGTCGAGCCCCGGACCGGTGTGGTCGCGCGCGTCTTCGACAGCGTCTACGTCCCCCTGCTGCGGCGGGCGCGCCGCTGTCTCATCCTCACCGAGCGGGAACGGCGGTCCCTGTCCACGGTCCTCGGCACCGGGCACCCGCCGCTGGTGACGCTGGCCAACGGTATGCGGGTATCCCCGCACGCCCGCCACGAGCAGCCACGCGACACCCACGAGGTGATCTTCCTGGCCCGGCTGCACCCGCGCAAACGCCCCGAGGCGTTCGTGGAAATGGCGGCCCTGGTCCACAAGGAGATCCCGGAGGCGCGGTTCACCCTCTACGGCGCCGACGAGGGATCGCTGGGGCAGGTGCACCAGCTCATCGCCGACCGGGGGCTGACCGACGTGGTCCGCTACGGCGGCCCGCTGGAACACTCCGCGGCGCTGGAGGCCTACCGCGGGGCGGCCGTGTACGTCCTGCCCAGTGTGCACGAGCCCTTCCCCATGACGGTTCTGGAAGCACTGGCCGAAGGAACGCCCGTCGTGTGCACGAGCAGCTGCGGCATCGCCGAGGAACTGGCGCACCGGCAGGCCGCGATGGTCACCGACGGCACCCCGGAGGCCCTGGCCGAGGCGGTGAGCACCCTCCTCACCGACGAAGCCCTGCGCCACCGCCTGACCCACGCCGGCCACCGGGCCATCGAGGAGACCTTCTCCATCCACGCGGTGACGGACCGCTTGGAGGGTCTCTACCGGGACCCATCCCGGTAGAGACGTCGCTGCTGGTGGGAGGATCGCGCGGCCGGGGGCTTGCGGGGGGGCTGCTTGCCGGGGGGCGCTCGGCCGGGGCTCTGCCGGCGGGGTTGCTGACGGCAGGGTTGCTGACGGCAGGGCGGTACTGCCTGCGCGGGCTGCCGGGGCGGGGTCCCCTGACCCCTGGGATCATCCGTCCGATGGGACGGTGCCGGGTGCCCCGCCGCGCCGGCCGGAGGTGGTGGCTGCCGTTCTGAGGATGTGCTCGAAGCGGGAGGCGGAGGCATCCAGGGCGAACTCCCGCTCGGCCAGGACGCGGCTCCGCTTGCCCAGGGACGCGGCGTGTTCGGGGTCGGACAGGACGTCCCGGACCCATGCGGCGGCACCCTCCAACGAGGACTCGTCCGGTGGGAAGACCGCCGAGCCGGCCTCACGCAGCAGCTGGGCGGCCAGATTGTCCGCGGGCATCAGACCGAGCACCGGCCGCCCGGCACACAGGTACGACAGAGTCTTCGACGGGACCGAGAACATCCCGGCGTCCCCTTCGAGGAGGACGACGAGTACGTCGCCGGTGCCCAGGACTTCGGGCAGCCGCCGGTACGGCTGGAAGGGCAGCAGCGTCAGCTCGACCCCGCGCGCGGCGGCGGCCTCCTTGAGGACGGGCACCGCCGGGCCTTCGTTGACGACCACGAGACGCACCCGCTCGCCCCGCTGCCGCAGACGCTCCGCCAGCCGCACCAACAGCACGGGGTTGTGCTTCAGGCCCAGCGTGCCGGCGTAGAGCAGGGTTTTCACATCGCTCAACCGCTGCTCGTCCGACCATGCGTTGGCCCTGGCCACCGGGACGATCTCGTCCAGCGGCGCCCAGTTGGGGATCACCGTGGCCTTGTCGGCGGTGCCCCACTGCCGGTGCACCCGCAGGAAGGAGTCGGCGATCACCACGATGGCCGCGGCCTGCCGTGCCGCCCACTTCTCGCCGGCGCCGAACACCTTCGCCGCGACACCCATCGCGCCCGCCACATCGGCGGCGGCGAAGCGCTGGAGCGCGACCGCGGTGATGTCCTGGTGCCACAGCACCCAGGGGACACGCAGCCGCTTCAGGACCGCCGCGGTCACCACGAGGACCGGGATCGGCAGGTTGGACAGCAGCGCCACCTCGGGCCTGGCCCGTGCGACCTGCCGGGCCAGCTCGACGCCCAGCCGGGTCTCCTGGCAGAGCCGGTGCGCATAGGCCTGTTTCCTCAGCACCGTGCGCTCCCCGATGGTGGTGAAGCGCAGGCCGGCCACGTCCGCCCCGAGGTCGCCCTTGCCGCTGAGATAGGCCGCGCAGGTCGAGTGGACCACCGCGTGCCCGCGGCGTGCCAGCTCCCGGCTGAGCTGGGCCTGGAAGGGATGACCGCTGTAGTCGTGAACGAAGATCCTCATGGGCCTGTCGCGTCCTCGCACCGTCGGCTCAGCCGTGCGAGCGCTTCACCTGGTCGTAGACCCAGGCGTAGGTCCGCTCCAGGCCGTTGAGCAAGGGGACCGAGGGTTCCCAGCCGTAGATCTCGCGGATCAGGGTGTTGTCGGAGTTGCGGCCACGCACGCCCTGCGGGGCGTCGAGCCGGTAGCTGCGCTCGCAGCGGATGCCCGCGATCTGCTCGGCGAGGTCGACGAGCTGGTTGATGGTCACGAGTTCCGAGGAGCCGAGGTTGACCGGTACGCCGCTGTCCCCACGCATGATCATCTGGGTGCCGTGCAGACAGTCGTCGATGTACATGAACGAGCGGGTCTGCTGTCCGTCGCCCCAGATCTCGATCCGGTGGTCACCGCTGAGCACGGCCTGGGCCACCTTGCGGCACACCGCGGCCGGGGCCTTCTCGCGGCCACCCGCCCATGTGCCGTGCGGGCCGTAGACGTTGTGGTAGCGGGCGACGCGGGTGGTGAACCCGTAGTCCTCCGCGTAGTGCCGGCACATGCGCTCCGAGAAGAGCTTCTCCCAGCCGTAGCCGTCCTCCGGCTGTGCCGGATAGGCGTCCTGCTCCTTCAGCGCGGTGACGTTCGGGTCCGTCTGCTTGCCGGCGGCGTAGACGCAGGCGGAGGAGGAGTAGAAGTAGCGCTCGGCACCGGCCTCGTGCGCGGCCTGCAGCATGTGGGTGCTGGTGAGCACCGACATCATGCACGCGGCCTTGTTGTTCTCGATGAAGCCCATGCCGCCCATGTCCGCGGCCAGCATGTACACGCACCGGGCGCCCTGGACGCCGCTGCGTGCGCCGTCGAGAAGCGAGAGGTCCGCGATCACGTTCTCGGCGTCCTCGTGGACCTGGTACCAGGCGCGCAGGGGCTTGATGTCGATGGAGCGGACCGTCAGTCCCTGGGCCAGGAGGGCGCCCACGAGGTGCCCGCCGATGAATCCCCCGCCACCGGCAACGACGGCGTCGACCTGCTTGTTCATGGACAACTCCTCTGGTGAAGGGGGGACCTGAGGGAGGGCCGGCCGTGCCGGCACCCGGCTTCCGCTCGCCCAGAGTATTCATTTCTGTCCTATTTGCCCCGCATTGGCGCGCCCTGGATGATTTACGGCATAACGGCGCTATATATCGGCCAGTGAGGTTTCCGCAGCAGCAGTCGTCGACCACGAAAGTCCCGATGCGGGACACGGGCGTGCGCAGTGTGCCCGCGGTCTGCGTCTGGGCCGTCGTCCTGACCGTCCTGCTGCCGGTGCTGGTCCTGCGACCGCACAACGGACCTGTTCCGACGGCGCTCGCGCTGCAGGCTGTCGTCGTGGCGCACACCGGTGGCGCCCTCACCCGCGTGCTCACCGCACCCAGGGTCCGGCTCGTCGGCCTCGGCTTCTGGATGTTCTCCTACATCTGGTTCGGGCTGGCCCCCCTGCCGATGCTCACCTCGGACACCTACCCCTGGCCGTACCGGGCCGACGCGCAAACCTCCCTGCGGGCCGTGGCGGTGGTCGAGCTGGGGCTGCTCGCCTACAGCGCCGGAACCGCCCTCGCCGCCCGGCGTGCACACCTGCACGCCGCCCGGCCCGGCCTGCTGGAACGGCTGCTGACCCGCCGCCTGGCCCCCTGGCGCGTCCTGGTGCTGTGCGGATGCGCCCTGGCACTGGCAGCGCTGCTGCTGCACGGCCAACCAGGCGGAATCGGCGCCTACTTCACCAGCCGCGAGGCCATCAACGAAACCGGCGCCCTGGACGAGGCACCGGACGCCTTCCTGCAGCCGCTGCGCAGCTGGTCCCTGTCCGTGCCCGCGTTCTGGGGCCTGCTGAGCCTGCTGCGCCTGCCGCGCCTGCCGGACGGCGACCGCCTGCTGCGCGGCCTGCGGTGGCTGCTGCTGCCCCTGCTCGCCGCGGTGAACGTCATCGTCAACAACCCCATCAGCAAGCCGAGGTTCTGGGCCGGCACGGTGTTGCTCACACTGCTGTTCAACGTGCCCCGGCTGAGCCGGCCCCGGGCCACCCGCGCGCTCGCCGTCGCCGTACTCGCCACGGTGCTCGTCGTCTTCCCCTACAGCGACTACTTCCGCTACGACGACCGGCACGCGGTCTCCGTCGTCTCGCTGTCCGAGCAGTTCACCACCAAGGGCGACTACGACGCCTTCCAGCAGGTGCAGACCGGCCTCGACTACGCGCACGACAAGGGGATCTCGCCCCGAAAGGCGCTCGGCCCGCTCCTCTTCATGGTGCCGCGCTCGGTATGGCCGGACAAACCCGACGACACCGGTATCGCGCTGGCGCAGTACGCGGGTTACGACTTCCTCAACCTGTCGGCGCCCCTGTGGATCGAGAGTTACCTGTGGGCCGGCCCGCCCGCGGTCGCCCTTGTGTTCCTGCTGCTGGGCGCGGCAGGACGCCGTATGGACGAGGTGCGCGACCGCCTGCTCGGCCGGCCCGGCACCCTGGCCGTCCTGCTGGTACCCGCCTTCGCCTTCTACCAGTTGATGTTCCTGCGCGGCAGCCTGCTCGGCATCAGCGGCCCGATGCTGCTGCTGCTGACCGTCCCGCTGCTGATCTCCACGCCGGCCCGCCGGGCCGTTGGACTCGCCTCACCGGCGCTGCCATCCGCCCCCACCCCGCACACCTCACCCTCGCACGCAGGAGGACACCTGTGACCGGCCCCATCCCCTTCGACGACCGTTTCGACGAACCGGAACAGCTCCGCGAGCAACTGCGCCTGCTCCTTCGCCACCGCGTCGCGTTGGCGCTGGGAGTCGCCCTGGGCCTGCTCGGCGGGCTGGCCGTGGCGTGGTACGGCGCCGGCACCTACAGCTCCGCCAGTGAGGTCCTCGTCCGCGCCGGCGCCGACCCGTTCGGCTCGGTCAGCGCGCCCGCCGACAACCAGATCAGCATGAGCACCGAGCAGCAGATCGCCGCCGGTGCCACCGTCGCCGTCCGTGCGGCGCACACCCTGGGCCAGCCCGACAGCCGGGCCGCCGCACTCCAGAAGCATCTGCGGGTCACCAACCCGGGCAAGTCCCAGGTGCTCCGCTTCGAGTTCACCGCCGGCGCTCCGGGGCGCGCGGCGCGCGGCGCCAACGCCTTCGCCGAGGCCTACCTCGCCGACCGCGAGAGCCGTGGCGACGCGGCCGTACAGCGGGCCGTCGCCGGTATGAACGAGCAGATCACGGCGCTGACCCGGCAGGCGAAGAAGGAAGCGGCCGACGATGCCGGCACCTCCCCCGCGAAGAGCGAGATCAACAGCCTGCGCAAGCGCGTGTCAGAGATCAGCTCCCGTGACACCGACGGCGGCGACATCGTCCGCAGGGCCGCCGCGCCCGCCAGGCCCTCGGGCCCGGGGGTACCGGCCCTGGTCGTCGCCGGCCTGGCCGGCGGCGTCGTACTGGGCATCCTGCTGGCCTGGCTGTGCTCGGCCTTCGACCGCCGGGTCCGGTCGGCCCGCGAGGTGCAGGCCGTCCTGCGCGCACCCGTGCTGGGCGTCCTGCCCCACGAGCGCCGCTCGGGGGGCGTTTCGCTGACGGTCGGCCGTACGGGCGGCGCCCGTGCCCAGGCCTTCCGCTCGGTGGCCTACCGCCTGGCGCGGACCGGGCTTTCCGGGGGTGGCGGCTGCCTCCTCGTGGTGGCCCCGCGGCGCCATGACGCCGCCGGGACGGTCGCCGCGAACCTGGCCGCGGCCTTCGCGGAGTGCGGACGGCAGGCGGTGCTGGTGGACGCCGACCCCGACGCGCCCGCTCTCGCGGCGCGCCTGCCGCTGGTGCCGGAGGCGGAGCGCGCCGGGCAGGAGACGCCGCTGCCCGAGGGGGGTGTCCTCGTCGACGCGGGGTCCGCGGGACGGTTCGCCCTCTGCTCCAGCGGCAGCACCGGCGTGCCCCTCCAGGCCGAGGTGTCCCGGACGATGGAGCAGATGGCATCCGGCACCGGTTCGCCCGTCACGGTCGTCGCCGCCAGGCCCCTGCTGGAGCACCCGAACGCGCTGGCCGTCGCCGAGGACTTCGGCGGTGTCCTGGTCGTCACCGGACGGGACACCCGGCGGGAGGACCTCCGGCAGGTGAGCGAACTCATCGGCTGCTCCGGCGGACGCCTGCTGGGCGCCGTGGTGGACGCCGGGCGCGCGCGGCGAGGCCTCACCGCCGCTGTGCTCCGCCGGGTCAGGCCCCGTTCCCGGGCCGAGGGCGTCCTGCCGGCCACGCAGCGTGCGGGCCAGCACGACACCCTCACGGTCACCCGGGGATGACGGCGCCCGGGACGGCCCCTCCCGCCACCGCCGGGGCCGGCGCCCGCAGCACGGTCGCCGCCGCCGCGCGGGGCGGGGTGTGGGGTGCGGTGGGTTCCGGTACGAACGCCGTGTTCGCCTTCCTCCTGGTCGGCCTGATCACCCGGGCGGTCGGAGCCCACGGGGCCGGAGCGATCTTCGCCGGCGTCGCCCTGTTCACCATTGCCAGCAATGTCTGCAAGCTCGGCGCCGACACCGGGCTCGTCCGCTACATCCCCGGTGATCTCGCCCTCAACGACGGCCGCTCGGTGGGCTCCCTGCTGCGCATGGCGGTGCTGCCGGCCCTGGCGGCCTCCACCGCGGCGGCCCTGGTGCTGCTGTGGTGCCCCGCGGTGGCGACCACGCTGCTGCCGCATCTGCCGCGCGCCGACGCGCTCCAGCTGATCCGGTTCTTCGGACTGGTCCTGCCGGCCGCCACCGTCAGCCTGATCCTGCTCGGCGCCACCCAGGGGTACAGCACCGTGGTGCCGTTCGTCTCCGTGGAGCAGATCGGCAAGCCCGTGCTGCGGGTGCTGATCGCGGTGCCCGTGGCGTACTGGGCGCCCGGGATGCTGTCCCTGGCGGCGGCGTGGCTGCTGCCGGCGCTGGCCGGCCTCGCCGCCGCATGGCTGGGCCTGCGCCGCTGCCGGGCCCCCCGCCCCAGGACCGCCCTCGCGGGCGGAGCGTCCGTTTCCTGGCGGGAGTTCTGGGCCTTCTCCGCCCCCCGCGCGGTCTCCTCCGTCTTCGACATCAGCGCGGTATGGGTCGGGGTCCTGCTGCTGTCGGCGCTGGCCACGGACGCCGAGGCGGGCATCTACACCGCCATCGGCCGTGTCGTCACCGCGGGCACCCTCCTCCAGCTCGCCGTCCGGCTGGCCGTGGCGCCCCAGCTCAGCCGGCTCCTCGCGGTCGGCGAGTTCGCCGAGGCGCAGCATCTGCACCGCACCTCGACCTGCTGGATCGTCCTGTTCTCCTGGCCGCTGTTCGTTCTGATCGCCGGCTTTCCCCGCACCGTTCTCGCGGTGTTCGGGCCGGAGTTCACCCAGGGGGCGCCCGCGCTGGTCATGCTGTGTGCCGCCGCCGTCGTCAACGTGGCGGTCGGCAACGCGCAGACCGTGCTGCTCATGGCCGGGAAGAGCTCGTGGCACCTGGCCTGCACCGCCGCGGCGTTCACGGTGCAGCTCACCGTGGGCCTGCTCGCCGTGCCCCGGTGGGGCATCCTCGGCGCGGCCGTCTCCTGGGGTACGGCCATCGTGGTGGAGAACCTCTCGGCCGCCCTGCTGGTCCGGCTGCGCCTCGGCTTCAGGACCGTGGCCGCCGGTTACACACGCGCCTTCGGAATCGCCGTGGCCGTCTCGGTGGTGCCGGCAGGCGTGCACACCCTGTCGGGTGACACCCCGTCAGGACTCGCACTCAGCCTGACTGTCGGAATGTCCGTATTTGGTACTTTTTTGTGGCGATACCGTACGCCTCTGGGAGTAAGCGAGCTGGTCCAGGTGCTGCGCCGTCGCACCGTATGAGGCATTGCCCCTCAACCTGCCCGCCCCTTTCCTTCGAGGTGTCCCTTGCGCCACAGCAAGCTCCGCAAGAAGGCGGTCACAGGTCCGGCCGCCGCAGCCCTCATGTGCGCAGGCGCCCTGCTCTGCTCCCCCGCCGCCGCGGTCACGCGGCACGATACGGCAACGCTCACCGCCGACCCCCTGGCCACCTGGCAGACGGACGGAATCGTCTGGTCCCTGGCCTACGCCCGCGGTGTCGTCTACGCCGCGGGCACCTTCGACGCGGTCCGCCCACCCGGTGCCGCCCCCGGCACCCGGCAGGTCCCGCGGCACAACTTCGCCGCGTTCGACGCCGCGACCGGCGCCCTGCTGCCCTGCGCCCCGTCCTTCAGCGACGGTGCCGGCCCGTACAGTGCCGGCACGGTGCGGGCCATGAAGGCCTCCCCCGACGGACGGGTGCTGTACGTGGGCGGCTCCTTCGGCCACGTCGGGTCCACGGGGGTGGCCAACGCGGTGGCCCTGAACACCGCCGACTGCACCCTGCGCACGGATTTCCGGCCCGCGGTGTCCGCGACCGTACGGGCCATCGAGACCACCGGCCGAGCGGTGTATCTGGGCGGCGACTTCGACCAGGTCTACGGCCAGAGCAGGACCGGCGTCGCCGCCTTGACCCCCGCGGGCTCCCTCCTGCCCTTCAAGGCGAACGTGGACCTTCCCGTCCGCGCCCTGTCGGCCGTGCCCGCGCAGCGCACCCTCCTGGTCGGAGGGGACTTCGGGTCGGTCAACGGCAGGGGGGTCCACGCCCTGGCCGCGCTGGACCTCACCACCGGGGCGACGGCCCGCACCTTTGCGGGCTGGCTGCCGTCCGGTTCGACGGTCAAGTCGATCGCACAGGACGGCTCCCGCTTCTACCTCGGCGCCGAAGGCAAGGGCCTGGGCGTGTTCGACGGACGTATCGCGGGCCGGCTCCGCGACGGCGCCATGCTGTGGAAGGACACCTGCCTCGGCGCCACCCAGGCCGTGCTGCCCCACGACGGCGTCCTCTACAGCGCCTCCCACGCGCACGACTGCTCCCGGACACCCGGCGGTTTCCCCGAGCGGGGCGTCCGGCACACCCTCCTGGCCCAGTCGGTCACCGACAGGAGGATCCTGCACTGGTTCCCCGACACCGACGGCGGACTGGGGGAGGGAGTGGGCCCCCGCACCCTGGCCATGGCCGGGGGCGTCCTGTGGGTCGGAGGTGAGTTCACCCAGGTCAACGACCGCCCGCAGCAGGGGCTCACCCGCTTCGGCGGCACCGCCCCCACAAGCGCGCCCCAGCCTCCCGCTCTCACGCTCCTGGCCGCGCTCCCGGGCAAGGTCACCCTCGGCTGGCAGGCCGCGTGGGACCGCAACACCGCCGTCCTGACGTACCGGCTCTACCGGGACGGAAAGCTCGTCTCCCGGCAGGCCGCGTCCTCCGCGTCCTGGGACCTTCCGGCCATGCGCTACACCGACTCCGTGCCCGCCGGTTCCCGCCACCGGTACGCGATCGAGGTGACGAACGGCGCCCGCACCTCGCCCCGCTCTGCCGCGCTGTCCGTGACGGTGCCCGCGCTCAGTGGCCGGACGAGCGGAGCGTGAGCTGTGACAGCGACACGCATCGGGTACGCGCCCGGCGTCTGGGACCTGTTCCACATCGGGCACCTCAGCATCCTGCGCGAGGCGCGCCGGCACTGCGACCGGCTCGTGGCGGGGCTGGCGTCCGACGAGCTGACCAGGCGCCTCAAAGGCAGGCCACCGGTGATCCCGCTGGCCGAGCGCCTGGAGATCGTCCGCAGCGTGCGGCACGTCGACGACGTCGTCGTGGAGACGCACGGGGACAAACTGCAGATCTGGAAGCAGGTCGGATTCGACGTCGTGTTCAAGGGCGACGACTGGAAGGGCACCCCCAAATGGGACATCCTCGAACGCCGTTTCGCGAAGGTCGGTGTCGACGTCGTCTACTTCCCCTACACCGTGCACACGTCCAGCACGCTACTGCGCCGGGCGCTGGAGCTGATGCAGCTCGCGGAACCACTTCACCAAGAAGGCCCCCATGAACAGGACATGAGCGACGAGGAGCAGACAGTACAGGGCAAGGAAGAGGTCCGGACTGCCCAGAAATAGAAAGCAGAGGCAGGTCGTGCCGTAGTCGACCGGCAGGAGCAGGACGGACCCCCACACCGAAGCGGGACCACCGCCCCTTCCTTCCACCACACGCCCCTTGAGCTGCTGCGTGAGAATTCCGGCGAAAAAGATCACCACCGCGGCGAGCTGGAACAGCATGGGCGCCAGCAGAAAGAGCGGACTGGGCAGGGCGAAGAAACGGTAGAACGCCACCAGCACCACCAGGTGCAGGGTGACGACCCTGACACAGTCCAGCACATGGTCCAGCCATTCACCCGACAAGGTCGCGGAGCACTGGCTCCGCGCGAGCTGACCGTCCGCGGCATCCAGGGCGAAACCCACGGCAAGGGCCACGCCGACACACACCGACATCAAGGGCTCGGGCCGCAGCAGGGCCACCGCGGCCAGGGCCGGAAAAGTGAAAAAGGCACCGAGTAGCGTCAGCTGATCAGGGGTCGCACCGAACCGGGAGGCCAGCGCCGCCATCACACGGCCGGCCGGGCGATTGACGAACCGGCTGTAGACCGACACCCCCTTCGCCGGTTTCTGCGCCGTCGACAGTTGCCTCAGCATCTCCGCGAACTCGGCCATAACCCTCCTTGGTGACACACCACGTGAGAAAGGAAGGCAACTATGACAGAACAGGGTGGCGAGATGGCCCGCAATCGTCGGCGTATTCTGCGCGGCGGAACATCACTGCTGGTCGCGGCAGCCCTGCCCGCCAACAGTGCGACCGCCAAAAGTGCGTCCTCCAGACGTGCGGACATCGGGCCGATGTCCTCGGTCAACGTCACCGATCTCGGTGCCGTGGGCGACGGGCGCACCGACGACACACAGGCATTCGAGACCGCGTACACGCTCGCCGCCGCCCGCGTCCGCGACGGTGTCGGCCGGCTGGTGGTGGAGATCCCCGCCGGCGACTTCCTCATCACGCGTCCGTACGCCCTGTTGAACGGGGTCGCCCCGCCACGGCCCGCGAACGGTCTGCGTTTTGTCGGGGCGGGCAAGAACATGACCGCCCTCGTCTTCCGCCCGGAAACCGGCCCCGGCTCCTACCTGTGCCGGAACGAGGACAGGTGGTCCAACCTCTCCTTCGAGCGCATGCAGTTCCGCTCCGCCACCCCGGGCGCTTCCTTCTTCCGTTCGTACTCCACCGGACAGGCCCAGGACTACCGGTTCTCGGAGTGCGAATGGCTCGGGGAATGGGAGTACGGGCTGGCCCTCGACGGCACCAACACCAACTCGGAGATGCTGTGGCAGGCCTGCACGGTCGCCGGCAGCTACCGCAAGGCGTTTCTCTACTCGGGGCTCACGGGACGCAGACAGGCCACACCGAACGACCAGGACCAGTTCCTGAACTACTGGTTCACCGACATGAAGGTCGAATACGAGTGGGGCAACTTCCTGGAGTTCCCCTACGGGGGATCCATTTCCTGCCGGGGCGGCTCCTACATCATCACCGGAAAACGCCCCGCGAGCACCGCGGAGTACGGCACCACCAGCACCTTCTTCCGCTTCCCGGTCAGCGAGCACCACGATTCGGTGCAGCGCTTCCACGCCCAGGACATCCGCTTCGAGGTACGCGACCCGGATGTGCGGATCATCGACTGCGTGTGGAGCAGCGGAACGGTCCACTTCACCGACTGCGACGACACCGCGAACGCCTTCAGGGAGTTCTCCGCCGAAATCCGTCCGCACCAGTACAGCGTGGGCCCGCGGGGGCCGCTGATCCGCTACGACTCCTGCCAGCTCGTGGGCCGGCACCAGTACCGGACAACCGGCCGGCAGGACAGCCAGCCGACCGTCGTCCGCTACGACATGTGCCTGCTGCGGAGCCAGCCGCAGGGCGAGTTCGCCGTCACCGACGGCCCCCGCGCGACCCCCGCCCCCTTCGTACGCTTCACCGACTGCATCGACGCCGACCCCGCCGGCGCCAGGCCCGCACCGGCCACGCCCGCCACGCCGCCCGTGCCCCCCGGTGACACCTCCCCCACGGACTGAACCCCAGCCGTCCGACTGCCTCCGGCGTGTGGGGGCCCGGGGTGTCCCGGGCCCCCACATCTGGGTACGGTGCGGCGGTGCGGCAGGGTCAGGCGATGCCGGGCACCGCCGCGTCAGACGTACTTGGTGGGCTTGACGCAGAAGTCGATGCGGGTGACGTCCGGGAACTTCCCGGTCGAGTTGGCCGGGGCGTGGAGTCCCGCGTCGGCCGCCGTGCCGTCGGGGAAGCCCGTCGAGCTGTCGTACTTGTAGACCTTGGCGCCGGTGCTGCCCGTGGCCGTGACCTGGACAGCGGCACGGTGAGCGGACGAGGGGATGCTGAAGCCGAACACCTCTCCCTGAGTACCGCTGCTGACGGTGAGCTGGAGGCTTCCGTCACCGGGGATCGCCACCGGTCCGCTCGTCGGATTGGTCACGCTGAACCCGGTCGCGCCCGCCGGGCAGACCGGAGGGGGCGGAGGCGGGGTCTGGCACGGAGTGCAGCCGGACGGGGGCGGCGTCGACGGCTGGCACGCCGAGCACCCCGATGTGCCGCTCGACTGGCACGCCGTGCACGACGACGTGCCGGTCGTCGGGCACGACTTGCACGCCTGCATGACGCGGGGAACCGCGTGGGCCGACGCGGGGCCGGCGGCGATACCGAACGCCACGGTCGCGGTCAGGCCGGCGCCGACGAGCCCCGCCCCCCAACCCGACCATCGTGACTGCGTCTTCGCTCGGGCAGCTACTCGCATAACGAGTACTCCTCCTCAATGCCTGGGTACCTGACCTCGGGTACCTGTCTCGGGTACCTGATCTCGCCCTGCGAACTCTCACGCCATTTGCATTGGCAGATCGAGATTGACCGAGTGTCCGCCGCCGGGCGTCCCCCACACTCGCACGAGTGGACTGCCGTTATGCATTACGACTCCTTTTCCTAGGCCATTTGAGCTTCAGTAAGGGCCTGAAGGGTGGAGCGCCCGCTTGTCGAATCCGGTGATACGCGGCCGGGTGTCTACTTTCGGAAAGCTTCTCGCCCCCGTATCCCTCGACCCGGGATGTTCCATGCGTCTAAGGAAAAGCACCTCCAGGACCGCCACCACGGCTTCCGCAGTGGTCCTCCTTGCAGCCGCCTCACTCACGACCGCTTCCGGCGCGCAGGCCGACCACGAAAAGACCCTGACGGCCGCCCCGTTGGCGACATGGCAGACCGACGGTGTCGTCTGGTCGGTCGAGTACGCACGGGGTGTCGTGTACGTGGGCGGCACCTTCGACAGGGTCCGCCCGCCCGGCGCGAAGCGCGGTGAGAAGGAGGTCGCCCGGAAGAGCTTCGCGGCGTTCGACGCCGTCACCGGCAAACTGCTGCCCTGTGCCCACTCCTTCACCGGGGGCGCCGGTACCGTACGGGCGCTGAAGGCATCGCGCGACGGCAAGGTGCTCTACGTCGGCGGATCGTTCGGCAGGGTCGACCGCACCGGCGTGGCCAGTGCGGTCGCGCTGAACACGGCCGACTGCTCGCTGCGCAAGGACTTCCGCCCCGCCGTGGCCGCGACCGTGCGCACCATCGAGACCACGGACAAAACGGTGTACCTGGGCGGTGAGTTCACCGTCGTCAACGGCCTGCCCAGGAAGCGCCTCGCGGCGTTCAGCCGGAGCGGCTCGCTGCTGCCGTTCAGTGCGGACATCGACGAGCCGGTCCGCGCCGTCCTGGCGGTGCCCGACCGCGGACAGGTGCTCGTCGGCGGCGCCTTCCACAACGTCAACGGCCGTCCCGAGCAGGCGCTGGTCTCCCTGGACCCCACAACCGGTGCGACCGTGCGGTCCTTTCCGGACTGGATTCCGGAACGGTCCGCGGTGACGTCGCTGGCACGCAACGGCGACCACTTCTATCTGGGAGCCGAGGGCTCGGGCACGGGCATCTTCGACGGCCGTATCGCCGGCCGGCTGTCCGACGGCACGATGGTCTGGAAGGACACCTGCCTGGGCGCCACCCAGGATCTCGTGGTGCGAAACGGCATCCTGTACAGCGCTTCCCACGCCCACTACTGCGGGCTGACACCGGGGGGCTTCCCCGACGGGCCGCGCAGGCACTTCCTCGCGCAATCGGCCGGCGACAAGCGCATCCTGCACTGGTTCCCCGACACCGACGACGGCATCGGTGAGGGGGTCGGCCCGCGGGCGCTCGCGCTGGCCGGCGACATCCTCTGGGCGGGCGGCGAGTTCACCACGGTCAACGGCACACCGCAGCAGGGCCTGACGCGCTTCGGGACCGGCCCCCGCGACGCGGCTCCGCAGGATGCTCCCCGGCTCACGAGCGACATCTCCCGCACCGGAAAGGTCACGCTCACCTGGCGCGCCGCATGGGACCGGGACGACGCGGAGCTGACCTACCGGATCTACCGGGACGGGGTGCTCGTGGCCACGCGGAAGCAGCGGTCGGCCGAGTGGGACCGGCCGGAGATGACGTACACGGATTCCGTCTCCCCCGGCACTCACCACCGCTACACGATCGCCGTCACCGACGGAACGAACACAACGCCCCGGTCGGCGCCGCTCGACGTGACCGCCTTCGCCGCCAAGTGACCGGCCGGGGCGCGGTGAGGGCGACGACGCCGAGGGGACGGTGCCCTCACGTGGTGATGGACTCCCTGCTCTGGCTGGGCACGAACGGCGTGCTGCCGCTGCCGAGCAGTTCGCGGTACACCTCGCTCACCGCGTCCCGGGTCTGCTGGACGTCGTGGGCGGCGATCACATGCGCGCGGCCCTGTGCACCCAGTGCCGCGCGCAGCGGCGTACGGCGCAGCAGTGCCGTCAGCGCCCGCGCCAGCGCGTCGGCGTCCTCCGGCGGCACCAGGCAGTGCGGCAGATGGCCGGGCGGCAGGCTCTCGCGCACGCCGTCCACGTCCGTCACGAGGACCGGCCGTGCGCACGCCATGGCCTCCAGGAGGACGAGCGCCCGGCCCTCCCGGCGGGACGGCAGGACCACCACATCGGCGGCCCGGTACCAGGGGGCGGCGTCGGCCGCCGGGCCGGCGAACTCCACCGACGCGGGCGCCGCCGCGCGCAGCCGTCCCGCGTCCGGACCGTCGCCGACCAGCACCAGCCGGGCGTCCGGCAGCTGCCGTACGACGGCGGGCCAGGCCCGCAGGAGCACGTCCTGGCCCTTCTGCCGGCACAGCCGTCCCACGCACACGACAAGGGGGCCCGCCGCGGACCGGGCGATGCTCCCCTCCGGCCGGAACCTGCGGGTGTCGATGCCGTCGGGGACCATGAGCCACTGGGCGGTGATGCCGTGCTGTTCCCCGGTACGCCGTTCCGCCTCGCTCACCCAGAGGACGCGCGCCGCCCACCGCGCCCCGAACTGCTCCCAGCGCACAGCGGCGTGTGCCTTGACGCCGTCCACGGCCTCGAACGACCACGCGTGCGGCTGGAAGACGGTGGGGAGCCGGCCGCGCACCGCGAGCCGGGTGGCGAGCCCCGCCTTCGCGCCGTGCACGTGCACCACGTCGGGACGTGCCTCGCGCAGCACCCGGGCCAACAAGGTCACTTCGCCGGGGAGTCGGGGTCCGGATGAGCGGGTCGCGTTCCACGGAAGCACCCTGCAGCCCTCCGCGCGCAGTGCGTCCGTCAGGGTGCCCCCGCGCGGGCAGGCGACACTGACCTGCAGCCCCGCGGCGAGCTGCGCCACCACCAGGTCCGTCACGAACCGTGCGACACCGCCCTCGACCGGCTGAGTGACGTGCAGGACGTGCGGCTGACGGGGAATGCGCATGACCGAGGCTTCCCTTCCGAAGAAACACTTGGGACCAGCGCAAAGCATCTAGTCCCTTTTTCCGCGGAGCCGTCAACCGTGTCGGAGGAATTCACCTGCTTGGGGGTGCGACAGACCGGCGTAATGCACGGATAATCCGATAAGAATCTCTGTGATGTCGTTCAGGATGTATGAGTTCCGGGGAACTTGTGGTCAACGGAGTTTCCCGTGGCGCCCCTCTCTCGTTAGCCCAGCGGAAGCGAGAGAAAGGAACACAATGAAGAGTCTGAAGGCTGCCGCCATCGTTGTCGGCACCCTGGCCATGGCGGGCGCCGCGGCGCCGGCTTTCGCGGCGGACGTACCGGCGCAGGGCCTCATCGATGACGGGAAGACGGTTGCCCGCACTCTCCCTCACGCAGCCGACCTCCCGACGGGCGAACTGGCCAGCGACGTCAAGAGCACGACGGAGGGCGTGAAGAGGTCGGGTGTCGTCAAGACCCCCGTCTTCGGCGGCACCCTGCCGAACCCCATCAACGGCAAGGCGCCCGCCGCACTTCCGGTTCTCAAGAACGGCAAGGCGGCCGCCGCGCTTCCGGTCCTCAAGTAGAAGACGCGCCCACCGGGCTTTCGGGTCGGCTCCGTTGTCCTCGGAGCCGGCCTTTCCTTGTACGCGGAACAGATACACGAAACAGATACACGAACAGAAAAGCCGACAGCGGCCCGCCGAGACTCGGCGGGCCGCCAGGCTTAGACCGCTCAGAACAGGAAGCCACCGACGTAGGGTGCCAGCTGCGTCTGGTCGACCGCGGCCGTGTTGCATGCGGCGTAGTGCGAGTTCGGCGCCGCGACCCCGCCGAGGACGGCACCGTTCGACCACGGCGCGATGCAGCGGCCGTCGACCAGGGAGCCGTTGACGACGGCGATGCCCTGCTGCGGAGCGTTCACGACGATCGGCGACTCCGAGAAGCCGTCGCCGCCGGTGACGGTGGTGCTGTTGTCGGCAGCAGCGGTACCGCCGGCCGCCAGGACGATGCCCGCAGCCAGGACGCTGAGGGCCGTAACCTTCTTACGCATGAGTTGCGCCTTTCGGGTGAGTGACGGGGAGGGACGTCTGCCCTGCTCCGAACCGTTCGGAGCGTGGGGAGTTCAGAAGAGCAGGCCGCCCGCGTAGCCGGCGCGCTGCGACTGGTCGACCGCGGCCGTGTTGCATGCGGCGTAGTGCGAGTTCGGCGCGACGACCCCGCCGAGGACGGCACCGTTCGACCACGGCGCGACGCAGCGCAGGTCGACGGCGTTGCCGTTGACGACGGCAACACCCTGCTGGGGGGCGTTCACGACGACCGGGGAGGAGGAAAAGCCCTTGCCGCCCGTGACAGTGGTGCAGTTGTCGGCTGCGGCGGTACCGGCGGCCGCCAGGACGACACCCGCGGCGAGGGCGGAGATGGCCGTAACCTTGTTACGCATGTGATGTCCTTTCCGGACTGCGTTTCGGGGGGTTCACCTGCTCGGAATTGCTCGAAGCAGGGGTCAGAAGAGCAGGCCGCCCTGGTATGCGGCGCGCTGCGACTGGTCGACCGCAGCCGTGTTGCAGGCGGCGTAGTGCGAGTTCGGCGGAACGACGCCGCCGAGGACGGCACCGTTCGACCACGGCGCGATGCAGCGACCATCGATGAGGGTGCCGTTGACGACAAGCACACCCTGCTGAGGGGCGTTCACGACGACCGGAGACTCCGAGAAGCCGTTGCCACCAGTGGCGTTGGTCGTGTTCGAGTGGGCGGAGGCAACGCCAGCGCTGCCGCAGACGGCGCTGAGGGCGAGTGCAGTGATGACCGCGAACTTCCTGGTCAACTCGGTTCCTTCCTGGATTCACGGTAAGCCGCGCTTACATAGCAAGAAACCGAAATATGCGGCGAAAAGTCACGCGGACACCGGGCATACCGGGCGGATTCCACCGGATGGCGGAACGGGGCCGTGCACCGATTCATAGGGAGCTGCCCGGGCCCGAAGTGAACGCCGACATGCGTCCGGCCCACTGGCAAGGAGGAATCCAGTGGGCCGGACAGGTTTGTGGCGTGTGTGCGGCACGACATCGGCGCCGGGGTGGGTGCGCGGCACTGCGGTGTCGGGTCTCTGGCGAGGGAACCGGATCAGAGTCTCAGAATCCCGGTCACGCCGACTCCTGACGGTTTCCGCGTCACCCCTGATTGAGCAGGCTACCGACCCCGGCACTGGTCGGCCCATTCAGCGGGTGGAGCTGAACGGATCCGGTTCCGAGCGGGTTTTTCACCGGAATTGCGGGCTTCTTGTTGGTGCTGCGCCCCATACCGTCCAGATATACGCCGGAGATTTTCGCGGCCTTGTTCTTGCCGGTGACCGACGACGCCTGGTTCGTGTCGAACGCGCTGCCCTTGGTGAGGTTGCCCTGCTTGGCCACCCGCATCACGGTGTCGGCCGCGGGTACGAGCGCCGGAGTCACCTCGGTCTGGGACATGAGGCCGAGCGGACCGGTCTCGTGGGCCGGCGTCTTACCGGCGGCCGAGGCCGCGACGGCGGAGCCACCCACGAGACTCGCGCCGATCGCCAACGCCGCAGTTGTGAAAACTGCTTTCTTCATGATTCACCTCACTTGAAGTTACCTCTGATCCGACAGACGCAGAACATAGCAGTCCGCAGTCCGCCCGAAGCGACGCACTACTCCATACGCATGAATGCCATGGGAGTGAAGGAGCGCATTCCCGGGTTTTACACAGAGGTATTCACATCTGGTCGGCGAATCGATTGATCGTATGGTGCTTCTAGTGTGGGAATTCCGCGGGAAAGCTACGACACCACGTCCTTTCGGGCGAACCCGCGGAAGGCCAGGGCGAAGAGCACGAGTGCATAGCTCAGGGAGATCGCCGTCCCCTGGATCATGCCGGTCCACTCGGGGTGCGGCTGGACGGTGTCGGCCCAGGCGAACTGCCAGTGCGCGGGCAGAAAGTCACGCCAGTGGCCGAGGGCGGTGACGGCGTCCAGGACATTGCCGACGATGGTCAGGCCGACCGCGCCGCCGACCGCGCCGAGCGGGGCGTCGGTCTTCGTCGACAGCCAGAACGCGAGCCCCGCGGTGACCAGCTGGGACACGAAGATGTACGCCACGGTCACCGCCAGGCGCTGCAGCGCCGTACCGGGGTCCAGCGCGCCTCCGGTGGGGATCTGCAGCGGGCCCCAGCCGTAGGCCGCCGTACCGGCGGCGAGGGCGATCACCGGGAGCAGGAGCATCGCGGCGAGACTCAGCCCGAGCGCCACGACCAGCTTGGACCACAGCAGCCGGGCCCGCGGCACGGGCGCGGCGAGCAGATAGCGCAGGGAGGACCAGCTCGCCTCCGAGGCGACCGTGTCCCCGCAGAACAGGGCGACCGGGATGACGAGCAGGAAGCCGGCCGAGACGAACAGGTTCACCGCGGCGAAGTTGGCGCCGGACGCGGTGGCCGTGTCCATCAGGGTGATCTGGTTGTTCCGGCCGCCCGGGTCACCGCCGACGGCGAAGGCGATCAGCAGCACGAACGGCAGGAGCGCGAGAATCGCGCCCATGACCAGGGTGCGGCGCCGCTTGAGCTGGCGGACCAGCTCGACCCGGAGGGGCAGGGTGTGCCGCGTCCGGTAACCGGAGGCGACCTCGGTGAGCGTGCTCATGCGGAACCTCCGATCAGGGTGAGGAAGGCGTCTTCCAGGCGGCGGTGCGCACCGACCGAGGCGACGGGCACCTCCAGCCGCACCAGCTCCACGACCAGCCGCTCGGCCGTGCCGCCGGGATCGAGCCGGATCAGCAGTCCGTCGTCGGTGCGCACCGCGGAGGCGACGCCGGGCAGCGCGGCCACCTTCTCCACGACCGGCTCCTCCACCGGGCCGGCGGTGCCGACGAGCAGGGTGTCGCCGGAGCCGACGATCTCGCCGACCGGGCCGGCCTGGACGAGCCGGCCGCGGTCCATGACGACCAGGTGGGTGCAGGACTGCTCCACCTCGGCGAGGAGATGGCTGGAGACGATCACCGTACGGCCGCCGGCCGCGTAGCGGATCATCACCTCGCGCATCTCGCGGATCTGGGGCGGGTCGAGGCCGTTGGTGGGCTCGTCGAGGATGAGCAGATCGGGCAGGCCGAGCATGGCCTGGGCGATGGCGAGGCGCTGGCGCATGCCCTGGGAGTAGGTGCGCACCGCGCGGGCGAGCGCGTCGCCGAGCCCGGCGATCTGCAGGGCCTCGTCCAGGTGGGCGTCCTCGGGCGGGCGGCCGGTGGCCTGCCAGTACAGCTCCAGGTTGGCCCGGCCGGACAGATGCGGCAGGAAGCCCGCGCCCTCCACGAAGGCGCCGACCCTGGACAGCACGGGCGCGCCGGGCCGGATGGCGTGACCGAAGACGCGGATCTCGCCGGCGTCCGGGGTGATCAGGCCCATCAGCATGCGCAGGGTGGTGGTCTTGCCCGCGCCGTTGGGCCCGAGCAGGCCGAGCACCTGGCCCTTCTCGACGCGGAAGGACAGCTCCCGCACCGCGTACCGGTCGGCGGACTTCGCGTACCGCTTGCTCAAGTCCCTGATCAGCAGCGGGACTTCGGCCAGCTCGGGATCGGGCGCGGGGCCGGCCGTACGGCGGCGGGCGGTGAGCAGCAGGGCGAGCGCGGCTCCCGCCGCGGCCACCGGCAGCCACCACACCCAGGCGGGCAGGGGCGCCGCGGCGGTGGTGACGGACGGGGCCGTCGGCACGCTCAGGTCGCTCCTGAGGGAGACGGTGTAGGTGGCCGGGGCGGCCGGTGAGGCGTAGCCGAGGTCGGTGGAGGCGAGGACCAGGCGGAGCCGGTGGCCCTTCTGCACCTCGTGGTCGATCGCCGGGAGGGTGAGCGTGACGTCCTTGCCGGCCTTGGCGCCGGCCACCCGGAAGGGGGCGACGAGCTGGGCGGGCAGCACCTGCTGGGTGCCGTCGGGGCCGACGTCGTAGACCTTGCCGAACAGGACGGCGTCGTCGCTGGTCGAGGTGAGGTGGACGGTCGCGGTCGGGGTGCCGGTGATCTGCAGGTCGCGGGTGAGCGGCGCGGAGTCGAACTTCGCGTACTGACCGGGGAAGTCCAGGGAGACGCCGAGACCGAGCGCGGACAGCCGGCTCAGGCCGCCCGTGCCGCCGAGACCGGGCAGCGCGGAGACGCCGGGCGGGCCGGCGCCGGCCGGGTTGGCGAGGTGCTGGGTGCCGCCGGTCAGGGCGATGCCGCGCGGGTGGTCGCGCAGGCCGGGGTAGGCGGCGGCGCTCGCGCCGCGCAGCTGGGCCGTGCCGTCGGTGGAGTTCACGCCTCCGGTGCGGGTGATCCGGAAGGCCGGGCCGGTGCCGGTGTTCTCGTCGCCCTTCAGATACCGGTCGAACCACGCACGCACGCGTGCCTGGTCCCGGCCGGTCTCCATGTCGCCGCCGTCATGGCCGCCCGCGATCCAGTCGACGTCCACGGGGGCGCCGTTCGCCCGGATCGCCTTCTGCGCCGCGTCGGACTGGGCGAGGGTGAACAGGGAGTCCGTCTGGCCCTGCATGAGCAGCGTGGGCACCTTGATGCGGGAGCCGACGGCGGACGGTGAGCGGGCCTCGAGTATCTGGCGGGCCGCCGCGTCCGGGGTGCCGGACTCGGCGACCCTGTCGTACATCCGGCACAGCGCCGGCTCGAAGCGGTCGCAGCCGCCGCCGGTGTTGACGAAGACACCGGCCCACAGCTTCTTGAAGACGCCGTTCGGGAACAGGGCGTCGGCGAGGTTCCAGTAGGTGATGGCCGGGGCGATGGCGTCGACCCGGTGGTCGTATCCCGCGGCGAGCAGCGAGACCGCGCCGCCGTAGGAGCCGCCGGCCATGCCCACGCGCGGGTCGCCCGGCTTGTCGAGCCGGACCTGGGGCTGCTTCGCCAGCCAGTCGATGAGCCGGGAGACGTCGGCGACCTCGCCCTTCGGGTCGTTGAGCCCGATCCTTCCGGTGGACCTGCCGAAGCCGCGCGCGGACCAGGTCAGGACCGCGTAGCCGTCCCGGGCGAGGTCCTCGGCCTGCTCGCGCAGGTCGTCCTTGCTGCCGCCGAAGCCGTGCGCCAGCAGGACCGCGGGGTGCCGGCCGGCGGTGGCCGGGGTGAAGAACGACGTGTCCAGGCGGACGCCGTCCACCGCCATGAGCTGGTCGGTCCTGTGCACCGGGGGCGCGTCACCGGATGCGGCGGCCGTCCAGGTGCCGGCACCGGCGAGCACCACGACGGCGGCCGCGGCGGCGAACAGCCGGCGCGGCCCCTTGAGCAGCCCCCGCACGGAAGGCACCCGAAGATCCATGCACTCAACGGTACGGGCGGCCACCGACAACCGGGGCAGCCGGTGGGCTGAATGCCGGGCCCTCCCCGGGGACTACGGGGCGGGCCCGGCGTACAGCAGGCGCGGTACGGCAGCCTTACGCCACCGCCTCCTCTGTCTGCATGTCCTCCGGCAGGGACACCAGCCAGCGGGTCTCGCGGCGCGGGCGGAGGTAGAAGGCCCAGTAGAGGGTGGCGACGGCGGTGATGCCGCCGGTCCACCACAGGTACGACGGGTCCTGCTCGGCCAGGATGTAGACGAGGACCGCGATCAGCAGGACCGGCATGGCCGGCCACAGCGGCATCCGCCACGCCTGCCTGCCGCCGTGCGCCCCGCGCCGGGCGAGCAGCGCCGCCACCGCGACCAGCAGGTACAGGCCGGTGACGGCGACCCCGGTGACGCCGTAGAGCGTGTCGAGGTTGACGAAGCAGAGGAAGGCGCCGGGGACGCCGACGACGAGGGTGGCGACCCACGGGGAGCCGAACCGGCCCAGCTTGGAAAGGGCCTTGTTGACCGGCGCGGGCCAGGCCTTGTCGCGGGCGGAGGCGAACAGGACGCGGGAGTTCTGGATGACCATGACGATGCCCGCGTTGATGATCGCGAGGGCGACGCACAGGCTGACGAAGGTGCCGACGGCCGAGTTGCTCCAGGCGATGACCATGCTGCTGATGTCGCCGCCGGTCAGGCTCTTCAGGTCACCGGCGCCCACGGTGATCGCGGCGACCGGCACCAGGATGACCACACTGGAGATGGCGAGCGTCGCGAGGACGGTACGGGCGACGTTGCGGCGCGGGTTCTCCAGTTCCTCGGAGAGGTAGACGGCGGTGGAGAAGCCCTGGGTGACGAAGAGGGCGATGGCGAGCCCGGAGACGACCATCATGGCCGTGACGGGGTTGACGTGCGCGTGCTCACCGGCGACCTGCAGCGAGCCGAGGCTGCTCACCCCGCGGTGCGGGTGACTGAAGCCGAGCACGGCCACCACACCGGCGGCGACGACCTCCAGCACCAGGAAGATGCCGGTGATCCAGGCGTTGGCGCGCAGGTCCAGCAGGCCGGCGAGGGTGGCCGCGATCATCACGCCGGCGCCCGTCCAGGACGGGTCGAGGTGGATGACCGGGGCGAGGTAGTCCGCGGTGCCCATCGCGATGACCGGAGGGACGATCATCACGACGAGCAGTGACATCACGAAGGCCAGCCAGCCGGCGAGCCGCCCGGCCAGGGTGGAGACGATGGCGTACTCGCCGCCCGCGCTGGGGATGAGGGTGCCCAGCTCCGAATAGCAGAACGCCACGGGGATACAGAGCAGCGCGCCGATGGCGATACAGAGCGCCGTCGCGGTGCCCAGGCTGGAGAACAGGTCGGGCACGATCACGAAGAGCGTGGAGGCGGGCGTGACGCACGAGAGCGTGAGCAGGGTGCCGCCGACGATGCCGATCGAACGCTTGAGCTTCTGTGGGCTGTCAGAAGCGTCTACGACGGCTGTGTCGACAGGGCGGAGCGTGTCGGTCATGCGGCGGTTCCGATCGACTCGTGTGACTGAGGGTGGGGCCCGGGAGCGCTATCGCCTCCGGCGGATCGTCGTACGCTCACTCGTCCGCTCCCGGCGCTGAATAGAGAACCCCCACGAAAACCGCCGCGTCAATGGGTGTTCACCTACGGAATCCGCAGCAAAATCGCGATCTACAAACCGAATCACGCGCCAATTGCTCCGGGTGCCGTGCCTTTTCCGGGCGTACGGGAACCGCAGCACCCCGCCGTAAAAAAATGAGGCCGTCCGTATAACGGACGGCCTCGGCGGCGCTCGCGACGCCACTCAGTGGTTGCGCGGGAAGCCCAGGTCCACGCCCGCCGGGGCGTCGGCCGGGTCGGGCCAGCGGGTGGTGACGACCTTGCCGCGGGTGTAGAAGTGCGTGCCGTCGTTGCCGTAGATGTGGTGGTCGCCGAAGAGCGAGTCCTTCCAGCCACCGAAGGAGTGGTAGCCGACGGGGACCGGGATCGGGACGTTCACGCCGACCATGCCCGCCTCGATCTCCAGCTGGAAGCGCCGGGCCGCGCCGCCGTCCCGGGTGAAGATCGCGGTGCCGTTGCCGAACGGCGAGGCGTTGATGAGGGCCACGCCCTCCTCGTACGTGTCGACGCGCAGGACGCACAGCACCGGGCCGAAGATCTCGTCCTGGTAGGCCTTGGCGCTGGTCGGCACCTTGTCCAGCAGCGAGATGCCGATCCAGTGGCCGTCCTCGAAGCCCTCGACGGTGTGGCCGGTACCGTCCAGGACCACCTCGGCACCCTCGTCCGCGGCCCCGGAGACGTACGACGCCACCTTGTCGCGGTGCGCCTTGGTGATCAGCGGGCCCATCTCGGACGCCGGGTCGTTGCCCGGACCGATCTTGATCTTCTCGGCGCGCTCGCGGATCTTCTCCACCAGCGTGTCGCCGATCGCGCCGACCGCCACGACGGCCGAGATGGCCATGCAGCGCTCGCCCGCCGAGCCGTACGCCGCCGAGACCGCCGCGGCCGCCGCCGCGTCCAGGTCGGCGTCGGGCAGCACCAGCATGTGGTTCTTGGCGCCGCCGAGGGCCTGCACGCGCTTGCCGGCGGCGGAGGCCGTGGTGTGGATGTAGCGGGCGATCGGGGTCGAGCCGACGAAGGAGACGGCCTTGACGTCCGGGTGCTCCAGGAGGCGGTCGACGGCCACCTTGTCGCCGTGCACGACGTTGAACACGCCGTCCGGCAGCCCGGCCTCGGCCAGCAGCTCGGCGATCCGGACCGACGCCGACGGGTCCTTCTCGCTCGGCTTCAGCACGAACGTGTTGCCGCACGCGATGGCGATCGGGAACATCCACATCGGGACCATCGCCGGGAAGTTGAACGGCGTGATGCCGGCGACGACACCGAGCGGCTGGCGGAGGGAGGAGACGTCCACGCGGCTCGCGACCTGCATCGACAGCTCGCCCTTCAGCTGGACGTTGATACCGCAGGCCAGGTCCACGATCTCCAGGCCGCGCGCCACCTCGCCGAGCGCGTCCGAATGCACCTTGCCGTGCTCGGCGGTGATCAGCTCGGCGATCTCGTCGCGGTGGGCGTCGAGCAGCGCGCGGAACGTGAAGAGGATGTTGGTCCGCTGGGCCAGCGAGGACTGACCCCAGGTCGTGAAGGCGTCCTTGGCGGCCGCTACCGCCGCGTCCACCTCCTCGACCGACGCGAACGCGACCTTCGTGGTGACCGCGCCGGTCGCCGGGTCGGTGACCGGCCCGTACGTGCCCGACGCGCCTTCGACGGTCTTCCCGCCGATCCAGTGGTTGACGATCTTCGTCATGCCCAGAGACTCCTTCTCACAGATGGCGGCGTCGGGTCGAGACGTGCCGTTCGTACAGCTCACGTGCCTTGACCGCGGACGGTCGGGTCGCGGTCTCGGCCACAGGAACATCCCACCAGGCCTGCGCCGGAGGCGCGCCCGACACAGTGTCGGACGTTTCGGTCTCCACGTAGACACATGTGGGAGTGTCGGCGGCCCGCGCCTCGGCGAGCGCCTCGCGCAGGTCGCGTACGGTCTTCGCGCGCAGCACCCGCATGCCCAGGCTGGCCGCGTTCGCGGCCAGGTCCACGGGCAGCGGGGCGCCGGTGAAGGTGCCGTCGTCCGAGGTGTAGCGGTAGGCGGTGCCGAACCGCTCGCCGCCCACCGCCTCCGACAGCCCGCCGATGGACGCGTACCCGTGGTTCTGCACCAGCAGGACCTTGATCGCGATCCCCTCCTGCACGGCGGTCACGATCTCCGTCGGCATCATCAGATACGTGCCGTCGCCGACCAGCGCCCATACGTTCCGCTCGGGCGCGGCGAGCTTCACGCCGAGCGCGGCCGGGATCTCGTAGCCCATGCAGGAGTAGCCGTACTCCAGGTGGTACTGGTCCGCCGACCGCGCCCGCCACAGCTTGTGCAGGTCACCCGGGAGCGAGCCGGCCGCGTTGATGATGATGTCGGACTCGTCCACCAGGGCGTCCAGGGCGCCGACGACCTGCGGCTGGGTCGGCCGTACGTCGATCTCCTCGGCCTCGAAGCAGGCGTCGACGCGCTGCTCCCAGCGCTCCTTGTCCTCGCTGTACTCGGCGACGTACGCGTCCGGCACCTTGTGCCCGTGCATCGCCAGCGCCTCGGTCAGCTCGCCCAGGCCGCTGCGGGCGTCCGCGATCAGCGGGAGTCCGGCCAGCTTGTGGCCGTCGAAGGGCGCGATGTTGAGGTTGAGGAAGCGGACGTCCGGGTTCTCGAAGAGGGTGCCGGAGGCCGTGGTGAAGTCGGTGTACCGGGTGCCGACGCCGATCACCAGGTCCGTGGTACGGGCCAGTTCGTCGGCGGTCGCGGTGCCGGTGTGACCGATGCCGCCGACGTCCTGCGGATGGTCGTAGCGCAGGGAGCCCTTGCCGGCCTGGGTGGAGGCGACCGGGATGCGGGTGGCGGCGGCGAACTCGGCGAGGGCCGCCTCGGCGCGGCTGTGGTGGACGCCGCCGCCCGCGATGACCAGCGGCCTGCTCGACGTGCGGATCGCGCGGACCGCCTCGGCCAGCTCGGTCGGGTCCGCGCCCGGCCGTCGTACGGTCCACACGCGCTCGGCGAAGAACGCCTCCGGCCAGTCGAAGGCCTCCGCCTGCACGTCCTGCGGCATCGCGAGCGTGACCGCGCCCGTCTCCACCGGGTCGGTCAGGACCCGCATCGCCTGGAGGGCCGACGGGATCAGCGCCTCCGGCCGGGCGATGCGGTCGAAGTACTTCGACACCGGGCGCAGGGTGTCGTTGACCGACACATCACCCGCGTACGGCACCTCCAGCTGCTGCAGGACCGGGTCGGCGGGGCGGGTGGCGAAGACGTCGCCGGGCAGGAGCAGCACCGGGAGGTGGTTGACGGTGGCCAGGGCGGCGCCCGTGACCAGGTTGGTCGCACCCGGGCCGATCGACGTGGTCACCGCGTGCGTGGACAGGCGGTTCGACTGGCGGGCGTAGCCGACGGCCGCGTGCACCATGGACTGCTCGTTGCGGCCCTGGTGGTACGGCATCACATCGGCGTACTCGATCAGTGCCTGGCCGATCCCCGCGACATTGCCGTGGCCGAAGATGCCCCAGGTCGCGCCGATCAGCCGCCGCCGTTCGCCGTCGCGTTCGGTGTACTGGGCGGCGAGGAAACGGACGAGTGCCTGGGCGACGGTCAGCCTGATCGTCATCGGTAGCCCCCTGTGCTTTCTACGTGGTCGGGGTGGAAGCAGATCCGCCACTCCCGGGTCTCGCCCGGACCCGCCATGACGTTCAGGTAGTACATGTCGTGGCCGGGCTGGGCGATGGACGGGCCGTGCCATCCGTCGGGGACGAGGACGGCGTCGCCGGAGCGGACCTCGGCGAGGACGTCCGCGCCGCCCTCGCGCGAGGGGAACACGCGCTGATAGCCGAGACCGTTCGGGCCGTCGATCTCGAAGTAGTAGATCTCCTCCAGCTCGGACTCCTCGCCGGGCCGGTGCTCGTCGTGCTTGTGCGGCGGGTACGAGGACCAGTTGCCGCCCGGCGTGATCACCTCGACGGCGATCAGCTTGTCGCAGTCGAAGGAGTCGGCGGAGGCGAAGTTGCGCACCCGGCGGGCGCACGTGCCGCTGCCGCGCTCCTCGACGGGGACCTCCGGCGCGGGGCCGTAGCGGGCGGGGAGTCGTCGCTCGCACTTCGCTCCTGCCAGGGCGAAGCGGCCTCCCGCGCCGGAGGCGATCTGGACCCGGGTGTCCCGGGGCGCGTACGCGAAGTCGGTCACGTCCGCGAACACGCTGCCCCGTCCCAGGAGTTGGAACTCGCTCTGCTCAATTTGTACGGTACATCCGCCTTGCAGCGGAAGCACGATCCACTCGCTGTCCCCGGTGGTGAACGTATGGCTGCCGCCGGGCGCCAACTCGACGACGCGCAGGCTGCTGTGCGTCCAGCCGGCCGCCTTGGGGTCGATGTCGACGGCGTACTGGGCGTTCGCGGTGGCACCCCGGGGCAGGTGCAGGTCGGTGCTGGTCATACGGCCCTCACAGCAGTCCTACGGCGGTGTCCACGGCGGCGGCCACGTCGCCGTCCGCCGGGTACAGCAGTGAGCGGCCGACCACCAGGCCGCGCACAGTGGGAAGTTGCAGCGCGCCGCGCCACTTCTCGTACGCCTTCTCCTGGTCGTCTGCGACATCGCCTCCGAGGAGCACGGCCGGGAGGGTGGAGGTCTCCATCACGCGGGCCATGTCGTCGGGGTTCTCGGTGACAGGGACCTTCAGCCAGGTGTAGGCGGAGGACCCGCCGAGGCCGGAGGCGATGGCGATGGACTTGGTGACCGCGTCGGCGGACAGGTCGTTGCGCACCTTTCCCTCGGGGGTGCGGCGGCTTATGAACGGCTCGACGAAGACCGGCAGCCGGCGCGCGGCCATCTCGTCGATGGCGCGGGCGGTGGACTCCAGGGTGGTCAGTGAGCCGGGGTCGTCGTAGTCGATGCGCAGCAGCAGCTTGCCCGCGTCGAAGCCGAGCCGCTGGAGGTCCTCGGGGCGGTGCCCGGTGAAACGGTCGTCCAGCTCGAAGCTGGCCCCCTGCAGTCCGCCGCGGTTCATGGAGCCCATGACCACCTTGTGGTCGAGGGCGCCGAGCAGCAGCAGGTCGTCCAGGATGTCGGCGGTGGCGAGCACCCCGTCGACGCCGGGCCGGGACAGTGCCAGGCAGAGCCGTTCCAGCAGGTCGGCACGGTTGGCCATGGCGAGTTTGCGGTCGCCGACGCCGAGCGCGCCGCGGGCCGGGTGGTCGGCGGCGACGATCATCAGCCGGCCGCGGTCGTTCAGCAGCGGGCGCCGGGCGCGGCGGACGGCGGCCTCGGCGATCGCCTCCGGGTGGTGGGTGCGGACGCGGACGAGTTCGGCCACGTCGACCCGGAAGCGCGAGGAGCCGGCGGCGCCCTCGCGGCGGGGGGCCGTGGGAGCGTCGGTGCCCGCTCCGCCCTCGGTGTGCGTGCCCGCGACCCGGCCGGCCCTCACAGCACCGCTCCGGCGTCGAGCGCGGCGGCCACCTCGTCCGGGGTGGGCATCGCGGAGGAGCACTCCAGGCGGGAGGCGACGATGGCACCGGCCGCGTTGGCGTGCCGCATGATCGTCTCCAGGTCCCGGCCTTCGAGGAGGCCGTGGCAGAGGGAGCCGCCGAAGGCGTCCCCGGCGCCGAGGCCGTTGAGGACATGGACGGGCAGGGGCGGTACCTCGGCCGAGTCGCCGTCGCGGCTGACGGCGAGCACACCCTTCGGCCCCTGTTTGACGACGGCGATCTCGACGCCGGCCTGGAGGAGCGCCCGGGCCGCCGCATGCGGGTCGCGCACGCCGGTCGCGACCTCCACCTCGTCCAGGTTTCCGACGGCGACGGTCGTGTGCTTCAGGGCCTCGGCGTAGAAGGGGCGGGCCTCGTCGGGGTGGGTCCAGAACATGGGCCGCCAGTCGAGATCGAAGACCGTCGTGCCCGCCTTCGCCCGGTGGGCGAGCGCCGCGAGGGTGGCCGTACGACTGGGCTCCTCGCTCAGGCCGGTACCGGTGACCCAGAAGATACGGGCCGCACGGATGGCGTCGAGGTCCAGCTCATGGGCGTCGATCTCCAGGTCGGGCGCCTTGGGCTGCCGGTAGAAGTAGAGCGGGAAGTCGTCCGGCGGGAAGACCTCGCAGAAGGTGACCGGGGTCGGCAGCCCGGGGACCGGGGTCACCCAGCGGTCGTCGACGCCGAAGCCGCGCAGCGCCTCGTGCAGATAGGCGCCGAACGGGTCGTCGCCGGTACGGGTGATCACGGCCGTGTGCCGGCCGAGCCGGGCCGCGGCGACCGCGACGTTCGTCGCCGACCCGCCGAGGAACTTGCCGAAGGACGACACCTGGGCGAGCGGGACACCGGTCTGCAGCGGGTAGAGGTCAACTCCGATCCGCCCCATGGTGATCAGGTCGTAGGCCATCGGCTTCCCTTCGTCGTGGCTCTCCCCGGCTTTCTAGTCCCGCACGCCGAGCCCTGTCAATGTTTTGTCCAGACATTCGGACCAGATGTCATTGTCACCCTCCTCCTCGCTGTCCCGCATCGGCGCGGCCAGTGCCCCCGGCGTACGCCTTTGCGGCGGCTGTGTCACAAACACCCCGTCCGCGTCACACATGTCACATGTACGCCGGTTGTGCGTCACACCTTCTCGACAGGCACTGTCCTCCGGTCACTCTGCGTCGTTCACCGGACACAGGCTTGGTGATCGCCAGCGCAGTGCCCGGCTCCCCCGACGACCGCTCCCGGTCGCCGCTGCGGCGCGCGCAGGGAGGTGCAACTCATGACCGACCAAAGGCTCTGGTCCTACAAGGAGATCGCGGCGCACATCAGAGTGCAGCCGGACACCGTACGGTCCTATCGCAAGCACGGGCTGCTGCCCCCGCCCGACCATGTGGAGGGCGGCAAGCCCTACTGGTACGCCGACACCGTCCGCGCCTGGGTCGCCTCCCGGCCCCGCAACCGCGGCCGCCGGCCGGACTGACTGCTCGTCATTCGACTGCGCCCCATCTGCCGGGTGGGGCACAGTCATGCCATGAGCTTCTCCGTCAAACCCACCCTGACCGGCCGGAAGACCGTCCTGCGGCCCTTCGCCGAGGCCGATGCCGACATCATGTGGGAGATCATCGCCGACCCCGAGGTCATCCGCTTCACCTTCGAGCCGTCCACCGAACTCACCCGGGAGCGGCTGCAGTCCTGGTACGGCTCCCGGGCCACCGCCCCCGACCGTCTCGACCTGGCCGTCACCGACCCCGAGACCGGCGAGGTCCTGGGCGAGGTCGTCCTGTACGACTACGATCCGGCCGCCCGGAACTGCACCTTCCGCACCCTCATAGGCCCCCGGGGCCGCGGCCGGGGCATCGGCACCGAGGCGACCCGGCTGATCGTCGGGTACGGCTTCGAGCAACTCGGCCTGCACCGTGTCCAGTTGGACGTGTACGGCCACAACGCGCGGGCCCGGCGGGTCTACGAGAAGGCCGGTTTCGTGGTCGAGGGCGTACGGCGGGAGGTCCAGCAGCGGGACGGCGCCTGGGCCGACGAGGTGATCATGTCGATCCTGGACCGGGAGTGGGCCGCTCTCGGTTCCACGGGGCGATGACCGTGACCCCCGCTCCCGGTGCCGTACCCATCGCGGCGAGGGCCGCGGGTGTCGCGTCGAGCGTGATGGTGGACGTCACCAGGAGGTCGGGGCGCAGGACGCCGGAGCGGACCAGACCGAGCATGCCGGGGTAGGTGTGGGCGGCCATGCCGTGACTGCCGAGCAGTTCCAGCTCCAGGGCGATGGCGCGGGCCAGCGGAACGGGGGTGGTGCCGTCGGCCGAGGGCAGCAGCCCCACCTGGACGTGCCGGCCGCGTCTGCGCAGGCCGTTCACGGAGGCCGCGCAGGTGGCGACCGAGCCGAGGGCGTCCAGGGAGAGATGGGCACCGCCCTCGGTCAGCTCGCGGACGGCGGCGGCCGGGTCGGCGGCATCGGTCGCGTCCACGCACTCCGCGGCGCCGAACCTCCGCGCCAGGGCGAGGGCTTCGGGTGACACGTCGACGGCGGCCACGTGTGCCCCCGACGCCGCCGCGATCATCACGGCCGACAGCCCGACCCCGCCGCAGCCGTACACCGCGACCCACTCCCCCGCCGCCACCCGGCCCTGCTGCACCACCGCACGGAAGGCGGTGGCGAAGCGGCAGCCGAGGGCGGCGGCGGTGGAGTACGCCATGCCGTCCGGGATCGCCACCAGATTGACGTCGGCGTGGTCGAGCGCGACGTACTCGGCGAAGGAGCCCCAGTGGTGGAAGCCGGGCTGGGTCTGGCGTTCGCACACCTGCTGGTCGCCCGCGGCGCAGGCCGGGCAGGTGCCGCAGGCGCAGACGAACGGTACGGTGACCCGGTCGCCGGGCCGCCATCCGGTCACCCGGGAGCCCACCGCCTCGATGACACCGGCAAGTTCATGCCCCGGCACGTGCGGCAGCGTGATGTCGGGGTCGTGGCCCATCCAGCCGTGCCAGTCGCTTCGGCAGAGGCCCGTCGCCTCGACCCGCACGACAACTCCGTGGTCGGCCGGTCGGGGGTCGGGCACCTCTCGCACCTCGGCGGGGGCGCCGTGTCGTTCGAAGACGACGGCTCGCATGCGCGCTCCTTTCGGGAACCTCCGCGAAGACTAGGTCCTTCGAGGGTCACCCTCGCTGACACCGAACCGCTCGTGGAAGCGCCGCAACGGCGCCGGCGCCCACCAAGTGGCCCTCCCCGTGAGCCGCATGATCGCCGGTACCAGCAGACTCCGGACGACCATCGCGTCCATCAGAACGGCGAGCGCGATGCCCAGGCCGAGCATCTTCGTGTTGGTCACCCGGGACGTGCCGATCGCGACCATCACCACCGCGAGGATGACCGCCGCCGCGGTGATCAGCCCGCCGGTGCGCTGGAGTCCGTGCCGTACCGCCGCGTCGTGGTCGCCCGTGCGGTCGTACTCCTCCTTGATGCGGGAGAGCAGGAACACGCCGTAGTCCATGGAGAGCCCGAAGGCCACGCAGAACATCAGCACGGGCAGGGTGGTCTCGATGGAGCCGGAGCTGGTGAAGCCTAGGGCGTCGGACAGATGGCCGTCCTGGAAGACCCAGACCACGGCGCCGAACATCGCGGTCAGGCTGAGCGCGTTGAGCACCACGGCCTGCACGGGTATCAGCACGCTTCCGGTGAGCAGGAAGACCAGCAGGAGGGTGACGACGGCGATGAACGCCGCCGCCCAGGGCAGGCGCTGGGCTATCGCGTGCCTGGTGTCGACGAGGACGGCAGCCGTGCCGGTCACTTCGGCCTTGAAGGGGGCGTGCAGGGCGCGCAGGTCGCCGACCAGGCGCTGGGCCGCCTCGTCCACGGCCTCTCCCTTCGGCCGCACCGCGAAGTAGGCGGAGTTCCCCTTGACCAGCGGGCCGTCGACCCGGGCCACCTCGGGCAGGGCGGCCATCCGCTGCTTGTACGCGGCGTACTGGGACTCGGTGGCCCTGCCCTCAGCGAGGACCTCCAGGCCGCCGCCGGGGCTGCCGGGGAAGCCTTCCCTGATGTGCTCCTGCACCACGTGGGACTCGGCGGTCGAGGGAAGCTGGCGGTCGTCGGCGGTGCCGAACCTCACTCCCAGGAAGGGCAGTCCGAGGGTGACCAGCAGGACGGTGGTGCCGAGGGCGAAGAGCGGGGCGCGGCGCATCACCAGACCGGCGGTCCGTGCCCAGGCCGTCCCCTCGGCGGGCTTCGGATCGCGGCGTCGGCGCAGGAGGCGGCGCAGATCCAGGGAGTTGACCCGGTGGCCCAGCAGGACCAGTGCGGCCGGGAGCAGGATCAGGGCGGCGGCCGCGGCGAGCAGGACCACGGCGATGCCGGCGTAGGCGAAGGACCGCAGGAAGTACTGCGGGAAGACCATCATGGCGGCCAGGGACACCGCCACGGTGAGGGCGGAGAAGAGCACCGTGCGCCCGGCCGTGCGCAGGGTGGCACCGACCGCGGTCAACGGGTCTGCGCCCGTGGACAGTTCCTCGCGGTAGCGGCGGACGATGAAGAGGGCGTAGTCGATGGCCAGGCCGAGGCCGAGGGCCGTGGTGAGGTTGAGCGCGAAGACGGAGACGTCGGTGAAGGCCGTCATGCCGCGCAGGACGGCATTGGTGCCGACAATGGCGACGATGCCGATGCCGAGCGGCAGCAGGGCGGCGACGGCGCTGCCGAAGACCATCACGAGCAGGACGAGGGTGATCGGCAGGGCGATCAGCTCGGCGCGGGTCAGGTCCTCCTTGATGATCGTCTGCATCTCGTGCCGGACGGCGACGATGCCGCCGAGCTTCACCTGGACCGGGCCGTGCGTGCCCCGGTAGTGGGGTGCGATGCGGTCGAGCGTTCTGCCCATCGCGGTCTCGTCGCCGGTGATGTGCGCGGCGATCAGCGCCTCATGGCCGTCCTTGGCGCGCAGGGCCGGTGACCTGCTCTGCCAGTAGGAGCCGACGCCGGTCACACCCTTCTCCCCCGCCAGCCGGCCGGCCAGGTCGCGGGCCTCGGCGGCGACCGCCGGATCGTCGACCGAGGCGCGGCCCGAGTCGACCAGGAGCAGCAGATTCGGCTGGGAGGCGGGGAACTCGCGCTCCAGCGCCTTGGTCGCGTACGTCGACTCGGCGGCCGGGTCCTCCCAGCCTCCACTGCCGAGGCGGTCCGCGACCCCGCCGCCGGCCAGCACGGCGAGCGCCGTGAGCAGCAGGGCCACCAGCAGCGACAGGCGTGGCCGCGCGGTGACCAGGCGGGTGTAGCGGCCGGTGCGGGGCGGCGCCTCCTCCGGCGCCCCCTGCGCTGTCCGCGGTGGCGTGTTGACTTCGGTCATCTTGCGGTGTCCCCTTCACCACGAACCGTGCCCGCACGGACAGGCGGCACGGAGGAGTCGTTGCCATAAACTGGCAAACACGAGACATCGCTCGCGTTCCTCAAGAATGCGAGCGACCGCTCGCGTTTGTCAATGACCTTGGGAGAGCTGGGGATAACGCGTGTCCGACACCTCGGAGAAGGAGCAACCGCAGCAGACAGGGCAGCCGCAGGAGAAGGAGCAGCCCCGCCGCCGGCAGGCCCGCGGGGAGCGCCGTATCGCCCAGCTGCTCGAAGCTGCCGCCCGGGTCTTCTGCACCACCGGCTACACCGCCGCCAGCACCAACGCCATCGCCCGTGAGGCCGGCGTCTCGCCGGGCACGCTCTACCAGTTCTTCCCGAACAAGGAGGCGATCGCGATCGAGCTGGGCGACCGGCTCGTGCACGAGATGCGGGCGGCCTACGGCGAGGCGCTGGGCCCCGTCGACCCGGCCACCCCGCTGGAGCAGGCCATCGGGTCCGCCATCGACCGGTTCATGACCTTCAACACCGAGCACCCGGTCTTCTTCGCGCTGATGCACGGCCCCGACATCCCGGGCCGGATGGCCGAGCAGCACGACCAGTTGCACGCGACCGTGCTCGGCCGGATCGAGGGCCTGCTCGCCTCGCTCATGCCCGGCGCCGCCCCGGCCGACGTCACCCGCACGGCGCATGTCTGCCTCGGTGTCTACAAGGCCGGTCTGGAGCTGGTCCTCGCCCATGGGGGCGCCGAGCGGGCGGCCTATGTGCAGGAGATCAAGGATGTCCTGATCCGCTATCTGGAACCGCTGGTGGGCGACCGGCCGGGCCGCACATGACGCCGGATGCGATGCAGCCGGACGCGATGCCGTAGGGGCGATCCGAGTGCCCTCCCGGAGGGGTGATCCCGGGAATCACCCGGACTGCAACCCTCGGCACATCTGCCTAGAGTGCGGATAAATCGCCCAGCCGCTGCCCGAGGGGACCCCCGTGAGCCACTCCCCGCCTCCCGGCACACCCAAGGCCCGCATACCTGGCCCGCAGCAACCGCCACCGCCGTACCCGCGCATTCCCGCCGGCCTGTGGCGGCGCTGTCTCGGCGGCGGGTTCGCCCTGTGGGCGCTGACCGCGTGGGTCACGTACGAGACGCGGAACGGCACGCTGTTGCCGACGCTGATCCTGCTCGGCGGTTTTCTCGTACCGGTCGCCTTCGTGCTGTGGGCATACGAGCGGCACGGCCGTGACCTGGGCGTCAGCGCGATCCTCGGCTGTTTCCTGGCCGGCGGGGCCCTCGGCGCGCTCGGAGCATCGCTGACGGGGTCGTATCTGCTGCGCCCCTCCCTCGGGATGTTCGCCGGGGCCGGTCCGATCGAGGAGGGAGCCAAGGTCGCGGCGCTGGTGTTCGTGCTGCGCCGGCAGCCGGGCATCCGCGGACTGCGGGCGGGGCTCGTGCTCGGCGCGGCCGTCGGCTTCGGCTTCGCGGCCCTGGAGAGCGTCGGGTACGCCTTCACCGCGGCCGTCTCCGCCGAAGGCATCGAGCTGCGCGCACTGCTGGAGACGGAGTTCCTGCGCGGGGTGCTCGCCCCCTTCGGGCACGGCCTGTGGACCGCGATCGCCGGGGGCGTGCTGCTGTCCCGGCGCCGCCTGAACGGACACTTCCGGTTCGCCGCGCCGATGGTCGGCACCGGCCTGGGCGTCTCCCTGCTGCACGCGCTGTGGGACTCCACGCAGGGCATCGCGATCTGGATGGTCGCCCGGCTGACGGGCACCGGCATACAGGGACGGCTGTTCACCCAGGGGTACCTCGTCCGGCCGAGCCCCGAGCAAGGGCACCTCTTCACGCTGTTCTCGGTCGGCGGACTGGCCCTGGTGGCCCTGGCGGGCGTCGGGTGGGCGCGCTCACTGGTTCGCCGGGACACACCTTGGAGAAATACCCCCTAGGGGTATAGTGTGGAAAGCGTGGGGCTCCCCCCTGGACCCCACCGGCCCCACACGCCTCGACGAGGAGTAACGACATGACCGCCCACACCGACACCCCGGGCTCCGTCACCGCCGTCTACAAGGTGACCGGCATGAGCTGCGGCCACTGCGAGGGCTCCGTCTCCGGTGAGATCTCCCAGATCCCCGGCGTCAGCTCGGTGAAGGCCGTCGCATCGACCGGCGAGGTGACCGTCGTCTCCGACGCCCCGCTGGACGACGAGGCCGTACGCGCCGCCGTGGACGAGGCCGGCTTCGAGCTGGCAGGCAAGGCCTGAACACCGCCCCTTCCCCGACCGGGCCGCGCCGACCAGCTGATACTGGATCCGTACGGCCCGGTCCGATGTCTGGAGTCCGGACATGACCAGCACCACCGCAGAGACAGCCATAACCACGGGTACGGCCGCCGAGGTCGAGCTGCTCATCGGCGGGATGACCTGCGCCTCCTGTGCCGCCCGGGTGGAGAGGAAGCTCAACCGGATGGAGGGCGTCAGCGCCACCGTCAACTTCGCCACCGAGAAGGCGAAGATCGCCTTCGGCGAGGGTGTCCAGGTGGCCGACCTGATCGCCACCGTGGAGAAGACGGGCTACACCGCCGAGGAGCCCGCGCCGCCCGAGCCCGAACCCGAGGCGGCACCGGAAACCCCCGGGCAGGACCGCGAACTCGGCGCCCTGCGCCACCGCCTGCTCGTCTCCGCGCTGCTCGCCGCGCCCGTGGTCCTGCTCGCGATGATCCCGGCGCTGCAGTTCGAGAACTGGCAGTGGCTCTCCCTGACCCTCGCCGCACCCGCCGTCGTCTGGGGCGGCGCGCCCTTCCACCGGGCCGCCTGGACCAACGCCCGGCACGGCGCCGCCACCATGGACACCCTGGTCTCGGTCGGCACGCTGGCCGCGTTCGGCTGGTCGCTGTGGGCGCTGTTCTTCGGCGACGCGGGCCTGCCCGGCATGCACGACGAGTTCCGCTTCACCGTCTCGCGGATGGACGGGACCTCCACCATCTACCTGGAGGTCGCCGCCGGAGTCGTCGCGCTGATCCTGCTCGGCCGCTATCTGGAGACCCGCTCCAAGCGGCGCGCCGGGGCGGCCCTGAAGGCGCTGATGGAGCTGGGCGCCAAGGACGTGGCGGTACTGCGGGACGGCCGCGAGGTGCGCGTCCCGGTGTCGTCCCTGGCCGTCGGCGACCGGTTCGTCGTACGGCCCGGCGAGAAGATCGCCACCGACGGCACGGTGGTCGAGGGCCTCTCCGCCGTCGACGCGTCCATGCTGACCGGCGAGTCGGTGCCGGTGGACGTGGCACCCGGCGACCGGGTCACCGGCGCCACGGTCAACGCGGGCGGCCGGCTGGTCGTCGAGGCCACCCGGGTCGGCGCCGACACCCAGCTCGCGCGAATGGCGAAGCTGGTCGAGGACGCACAGAACGGCAAGGCCGAGGTGCAGCGGCTCGCCGACCGGATCTCCGCCGTCTTCGTGCCCGTGGTCATCCTCGTCGCGCTCGCCACCTTCGGCGTCTGGCTGGGCGTCACCGGTGACACGGTCGCCGCGTTCACCGCAGCCGTCGCCGTCCTGATCATCGCCTGCCCCTGCGCGCTGGGCCTCGCCACGCCGACCGCGCTGATGGTCGGCACCGGCCGCGGCGCCCAGCTCGGCATCCTCATCAAGGGCCCCGAGGTCCTGGAGTCCACGCGCCGCGTCGACACGGTCGTCCTCGACAAGACCGGCACCGTCACCACCGGCCGGATGACCCTGCAGGCGGTGTACGTCGCGGACGGCGAGGGCGAGAAGGAACTGCTGCGGCTCGCGGGCGCCCTCGAACACGCCTCCGAGCACCCCGTCGCCCGCGCGATCGCCGCGGGCGCCGAGGAGCGGGCCGGGCGACTCCCCGAGGTCGAGCACTTCGAGAACGTCCCGGGGCGGGGCGTACGCGGGCGCGTGGACGGCCGTCAGGTGGCCGTGGGGCGCCTGTACGACGAGCTGCCCGAGGAGCTGGCCCGCGCGGCACACGAGGCCGAGCAGGAGGGCCTTACGGCCGTCGTGGCCGGCTGGGACGGACGGGCCCGCGGGGTGCTCGCCGTCGCGGACGCGGTCAAGGAGACCAGCGCCGAGGCGGTACGGCAGCTGCGCGCGCTGGGTCTGCGGCCGGTGCTGCTCACCGGGGACAACCGTACGGTCGCCGAGGCGGTCGCGCGCACCGTCGGCATCGGCTCCGAGGACGTGTTCGCCGAGGTGCTGCCCGAGGACAAGGTGGACGTCGTACGGCGGCTGCAGCGCGAGGGGCGGACCGTGGCGATGGTCGGCGACGGCGTCAACGACGCGGCCGCGCTCGCCACCGCCGACCTGGGACTGGCCATGGGTACGGGCACGGACGCGGCGATCGAGGCCGGCGATCTGACGCTGGTGCGCGGGGACCTGCGGGTGGCCGCCGACGCCATCCGGCTGTCCCGGCGGACGCTGGCCACCATCAAGGGAAACCTGGTGTGGGCCTTCGGCTACAACGTGGCCGCGCTGCCGCTGGCTGCCGCCGGGCTGCTCAATCCGATGATCGCCGGTGCGGCGATGGCCTTCTCCTCGGTCTTCGTGGTGACCAACAGTCTGCGACTGCGCCGGTTCCACTGAAGTACCGCGGGGTTACCGGCGGTTCGCCCATAGCCGAAGTAAGAGACCCTCTAGAGTCCGGCGCGAGCCTCACATAAGCTCTTCACAAGGCTCGCGCATCATCCTTACGCTTGAGCCTCGATCGCCGTATCGGGGCTCTTGCGTACCTAAGGGACATATGCAAGAGACGCAGATCACAGTGATGCGAACGTAACCATCGAAGGGGTTCGAAGGTCTAAGTTGGCGATGTCGGTTCGGCGTCTTGGGGGGCGTCAGCCGGCATCTGAGGATGTCTTGGGGGACTTCCTCAGAGATGCGTTGCCGGGGCACGCACACCGGGAAGCTTTGAGCGGCCCTCCCCGCGTGCGTTGTCCCGGCAGATCGCACCGCATCACTGGGGCAGGACGAGTTTTGCTCGTTCTGCTCACAGACAGCGATTCAGGCGCTGTCCTCTCCGAGCGCCCGGCCGGATCCCGTGGGGGGAATCCGCACCGGGACATGGGAAGGCGCCCTGGTCGTCGGCCCGTGGGGGGACCGGCGCCAGGGCGCCTTCCGCTTGTGCGTCGAACAACTCCAGCAACGGGGCGCCGGGACACGGCGCCCCTCACCGGCAGGTGTCAGCGCTCCTCGACCGGTACGAAGTCACGCTCGACCACGCCCGGGGCCGTGCCGACCGGGGGACACCCGGGCTCCGGGCCGCACCCGCAGCCGTCGGCGACACCCGGGAAACCAGCCGGCACCCCCGAGCCGACGGCAAGCTGCCCACAAGGGGCACCAGCGAAATGGCGCCCCTCACCGGCAGGTGTCAGCGTTCCTCGACCGGTACGAAGTCGCGCAGCTCCACGCCCGTGTAGATCTGGCGCGGGCGGCCGATGCGCGAACCCGGCTCCTTGATCATCTCGGTCCACTGGGCGATCCAGCCCGGCAGGCGGCCGAGGGCGAACAGGACCGTGAACATCTCGGTCGGGAAGCCCATGGCCCGGTAGATCAGACCGGTGTAGAAGTCGACGTTCGGGTACAGCTTGCGCTCGACGAAGTAGTCGTCGGACAGCGCGTGCTCCTCCAGCTTCAGGGCGATGTCGAGGAGCTCGTCCTCCTTGCCCAGCGCGGAGAGCACGTCGTGCGCGGCGGCCTTGATGATCTTGGCGCGCGGGTCGAAGTTCTTGTAGACCCGGTGGCCGAAGCCCATCAGGCGGACGCCGTCCTCCTTGTTCTTCACCTTGCGGATGAAGGTGTCGACGTCGGACCCGGAGTCGCGGATGCCCTCCAGCATCTCCAGCACGGACTGGTTGGCACCGCCGTGCAGCGGGCCCCACAGTGCGCTGATGCCGGCCGAGATCGACGCGAACATGTTGGCCTGCGAGGAACCGACCAGGCGGACCGTCGACGTGGAACAGTTCTGCTCGTGGTCGGCGTGCAGGATCAGCAGCTTGTCCAGCGCCGAGACGACGACCGGGTCCAGCTCGAACTCCTGCGCCGGGACGGAGAAGGTCATGCGCAGGAAGTTCTCGACGTAGCCGAGGTCGTTGCGCGGGTAGACGAACGGGTGACCGATCGACTTCTTGTACGCGTACGCCGCGATCGTCGGCAGCTTCGCGAGCAGCCGGATCGTGGAGAGGTCGCGCTGCTTCTCGTCGAACGGGTTGTGGCTGTCCTGGTAGAAGGTGGACAGCGCCGAGACGACCGAGGACAGCATGGCCATCGGGTGGGCGTCGCGCGGGAAGCCCTTGTAGAAGTTCTTGACGTCCTCGTGCAGCAGGGTGTGCCGCGTGATGTCGTTCTTGAACGTCGTCAGCTCGTCGACGGTGGGCAGCTCGCCGTTGATCAGCAGGTACGCCACCTCGAGGAAGGTGGAGCGCTCGGCCAGCTGCTCGATGGGGTAGCCGCGGTAGCGGAGGATGCCCGCCTCGCCGTCGAGGTAGGTGACCGCGGATTTATAGGCGGCCGTGTTGCCGTAACCGCTGTCCAGAGTCACCAGACCGGTCTGGGCGCGGAGCTTCCCGATGTCGAAGCCCTTGTCGCCGACGGTGCTGTCGACCACCGGGTAGGTGTACTCGCCGTCGCCGTACCGCAGTACTACAGAGTTGTCGCTCACGTCTTCCCTCACCGACGTAGTGCCTCATCTTCGAGGTGCCCTGACTGTCTCTACCATCCCCCATTTGGCTCAGGAGAGTGCACTCGGGGTCGACCATTGGGCCTATCGGCGGCACTCAGTGCCGCCAACCTGCTCATCCTGCCCCCTCCGAACGGCATCTGGAAGTGCTCTGTGACCTTCACGACTCATTTGATCGATCATTTTTTGTGATGCCGTCCGCCGTCCGTACGGCCGGTTACACCAGCCTGAAGTCCAGGGCCGTGCAGCGCCGTCCGGCCGACACCGTGCGCACCGCCTGTCCGATCGCCTTGCGCGAGCCGACGAGGACGGCCAGCCGCTTGGCCCGGGTGACCGCCGTGTAGAGCAGATTCCGCTGCAGCATCATCCATGCTCCGGTCGTGACGGGAATCACCACAGCGGGATATTCACTCCCCTGCGAACGGTGGATGGTCACCGCGTACGCATGTGCCAGTTCGTCCAGTTCGTCGAATTCATACGGAACCTCCTCGTCCTCGTCCGTCAGCACCGTCAGGCGCTGGTCGACCGGGTCGAGCGAGGTGACGACGCCGACGGTGCCGTTGAAGACACCGTTCTTCCCTTTCTCGTAATTGTTGCGAATCTGGGTCACCTTGTCGCCGACGCGGAACACCCGGCCCCCGAACCGCTTCTCCGGCACATCGGGCCGCCCGGGCGTGATGGCCTGCTGCAGCAGCCCGTTGAGCACACCGGCCCCGGCCGGCCCCCGGTGCATCGGCGCGAGCACCTGCACATCACGGCGCGGGTCCAGCCCGAACCTGGCCGGAATCCGCCGCGCGGCCACGTCGACGGTGAGCCGCCCAGCCTCCTCGGTGTCGTCCTCGACGAAGAGGAAGAAGTCCTTCATCCCGTCGGTGAGCGGATGCTGCCCGGCGTTGATCCGGTGCGCGTTGGTGACGACACCGGACTGCTGGGCCTGCCGGAAGACCCGGGTGAGCCGAACGGCGGGGACGGGGCTGCCGTCGGCAAGGAGGTCTCTGAGGACTTCACCGGCGCCGACGCTGGGCAGCTGGTCCACATCCCCGACGAAGAGCAGATGAGCACCCGGCGGCACGGCCTTGACCAGCTTGTTGGCGAGAAGGAGGTCCAGCATGGAGGCCTCGTCCACGACGACGAGGTCGGCGTCGAGCGGCCGGTCCCGGTCGTACGCCGCATCCCCTCCCGGTTTCAGCTCCAGCAGCCGGTGCACGGTGGAGGCCTCGGCTCCGGTCAGCTCGGCCAGCCGCTTGGCGGCACGCCCGGTCGGGGCGGCCAGCAGCACCTTGGCCCGCTTGGCCCGGGCCAGCTCCACGATCGAGCGGACGGTGAAGGACTTGCCGCAGCCCGGCCCGCCGGTGAGCACGGCGACCTTCTCGCTGAGCGCGAGCTTGACGGCGGCTTCCTGCTCGGGGGCGAGATCCGTGCCGGTACGGCCCTTCAGCCAGCCGAGGGCCTTCTCCCAGTCCACCTCCCGGAAGGCGGGCATCCGGTCCTGGCCGGTGCGCAGCAGGCGCAGCAGCTGGGCGGAGAGGGACAGCTCGGCGCGGTGGAAAGGGACGAGGTAGACGGCGGTGACGGGCTCGTCGGCGGCACCGTCCGGTCCGGGCACCTTCTCCCGTACGACACCGGGATCGCCGCCGTCCTCCGGGGGTTCGGCCAGCTCGGCGAGGCACTCGATGACAAGCCCGGTGTCGACGGCGAGCAGCTTCACCGCATCCGAGATCAGCCGCTCCTCGGGAAGGAAGCAGTGCCCCTGGTCGGCGGACTGGGACAGGGCGTACTGCAGCCCGGCTTTCACCCGCTCCGGGCTGTCGTGCGGGATGCCGACGGACTGGGCGATCTTGTCGGCGGTCAGGAAGCCGATGCCCCAGACGTCGGCGGCCAGGCGGTACGGCTGTTCCCTCACGACTTGGATCGACGCGTCGCCGTACTTCTTGTAGATCCGCACGGCGATGGACGTGGACACCTCGACGGTCTGGAGGAAGAGCATGACCTCCTTGATCGCCTTCTGCTCCTCCCAGGCGTCGGCGATCTTCTTGGTCCGCTTGGGCCCGAGGCCGGGCACCTCGATCAGCCGCTTGGGCTCCTCCTCGATGATCCGCAGCGTGTCCAGCCCGAAGTGCTGCGTGATCCGGTCGGCGAAGACCGGCCCGATCCCCTTGACCAGCCCGGAGCCCAGATAGCGCCGGATGCCCTGGACGGTGGCGGGCAGGACGGTCGTGTAGTTCTCGACATGGAACTGCTTGCCGTACTGCGGATGCGACCCCCAGCGGCCCTCCATCCGCAGGGACTCCCCGACCTGGGCACCGAGCAGCGCGCCGACGACCGTGAGGAGATCGCCGGCGCCTCTTCCGGTGTCGACCCGGGCGACCGTGTAGCCGTTCTCCTCATTGGCGTACGTGATCCTCTCCAGCACGCCGTCGACAACGGCAAGCCGCCGCTCGCCGGTCTGGGTCTCCGCCTGTTGAGCCATGATCCGACAGTACCGGCGGCGTCTGACAAGGGCTCCTGGACCACATGAGGAGCGGCCTGAAGGCCGAGGCCGCAAGCGAACGATCGGCAGATTCGAGCCGTCCGGCGGGAGCAAACCCCGGGGTGGGAGGCTGGGATGGGCCCCGGAGGTGGTCCAGATCTGCCGATTGGCACCTCCGTCATCCGGTCCGATCCGGTCATCCGGTCAGCTGTCCAGGAAGTCTGGGGGAGTCATGGGGAGTCACGAGATGTACGGCTACGACCTGCTGGTGGTGGGTTCGGCCAACGCCGACCTGGTGATCGACGTCGAGCGGCGGCCGGCCGCCGGAGAGACGGTGCTCGGCGGCGACCTGGCCGTGCACCCGGGCGGCAAGGGCGCCAACCAGGCGGTTGCCGCGGCCCGGCTCGGCGCCGGTACGGCCCTGCTGGCCCGGGTCGGTGACGACGGCCACGGCCGGCTGCTCCTGGACTCCCTGCGCGCGGCCGGCGTCGACACGGTCGGTGTGCTGGTGGGCGGGGCGCCGACCGGCGTGGCGCTGATCACCGTGGACCCTTCCGGGGACAACAGCATCGTGGTGTCGCCGGGTGCCAACGCCCGGCTCGCCCCGGCGGACGTCCGGGCGGCGGTGAGCCTGTTCCTGGCCTCGCGGGTGGTGTCGGCGCAGCTGGAGATTCCGCTGGAGACGGTCGTGGAGGTCGTACGGCACCTGTCCCCGGACAGCCGTTTCGTACTGAACCCGTCCCCGCCCCGGCCCCTGCCCACGGAGGTGCTCGCGGCCTGCGATCCACTGATCGTCAACGAGCACGAGGCGCGGGTGGTCCTCGGCGAGGCCTGTGTGAGCGAGGATCCGGCGCACTGGGCGCGGCTGCTGCTGGCCAAGGGCCCGCGCTCGGTGGTGGTGACGCTGGGCGCGCGGGGGGCGCTGGTGTGCGACGACTCCGGGGTGACGCGGGTCGAGTCGGTGAAGGTGGACGCTGTGGACACCACGGGTGCCGGGGACGCGTTCACGGCCGCGCTGGCCTGGAGGCTGGGGTCGGGATTCCCTCTCGCCGAGGCGGCGGCCTATGCGGCGCGGGTCGGCGCGGCGGCCGTGACGAAGCGGGGCGCGCAGGAGTCGTATCCCACGGCGGAGGAGGTCGGCGCCCTGTGAAGAAGGCGGGGATCCTCAACCGCCGGCCGCGCCGGGGCGCCGGCCCAGTTGGGGCACGGGGGCGGATCGGCGGCGTCCGAGGCAGCGGCCAACACAGCCGACAAGGCCACCCGCACCGTGACGCGGCAGGTCACCGGCAAGGGCAGCACAACGGTGATGGACTACCGGCGGATCACCTGCTCCACGAACCGCGCCGCCGTCTCCGCCAGCACCTCCCGGCCGTCCCTGGCCCATAGTCCGTCGTTGAAGAGCTCGACCTCGATCGGGCCGGTGTAGCCGGCCGCCTCCACGTGACCCCGCCACTCCCGCATGTCGATCACGCCGTCGCCGATCTGGGCACGGCCGGTCAATACGCCCTCCGGCAACGGAGTCGCCCAGTCCGCGAGCTGGAAGCTGTGGATACGGCCGGTCGCGCCCGCGCGGGCGATCTGCGCGGGCGCCTGGTCGTCCCACCAGATGTGGTACGTGTCCACGGTGACGCCCACCTGGTGCGCGGGGAAGCGCTCGGCGAGGTCCAGTGCCTGGGCCAGCGTGGAGACCACGCAACGGTCGGAGGCGTACATGGGGTGCAGCGCCTCGATGGCGAGGCGTACGCCGTGGGATTCGGCGTGCGGGCCCAGCTCGCCCAGCGCGTCCGCGATCCGCTCCCGGGCGCCGTGCAGGTCCTTCGAGCCGGCCGGGAGGCCGCCCGAGACCAGGACCAGTGTGTCGGTGCCGAGCGTGGCCGCTTCCTCGATCGCCCGGCGGTTGTCGGCCAGGGCCCGGGCACGCTCGTGCGGGTCGATCGCCGTGAGGAAGCCGCCCCGGCACAGTGTCGTCACCGTCAGGCCCGCCCCGCGGACCAGCTTGGCCGTCTCCTCCACGCCATATGCCTGGACCGGCTCGCGCCACAGGCCCACACCCGGAATGCCGAAATCCACGCAGGCGTCGGCCAGTTCGGGCATCGACAGCTGCCTCACCGTCATCTGGTTGAGGGAGAAGCGGCTCAGATCCGGGTTGCTCACTGGTTCACCCCGTACAGCGACAGCAGGTTCTTCATCCGTTCCTCGGCGAGTTCCGGGTCCGGGAACAGGCCCAGTCCGTCGGCGAGTTCGTAGGCCCGGACGAAGTGCGGGAGGGAGCGGGCCGACTGGAGGCCGCCGACCATGGTGAAGTGCGACTGGTGGCCCGCGAGCCAGGCCAGGAAGACGACACCCGCCTTGTAGAAGCGGGTGGGCGGCTGGAAGAGGTGGCGGGACAGCTCCACCGTGGGGTCCATCATGTTCCGGAAGCCGGCCGTGTCGCCCGTGTCCAGGACCCGTACCGCCTGCGCGGCCAGCGGGCCCAGCGGGTCGAAGATGCCGAGCAGGGCGTGGCTGAAGCCCTTGTCGTCGCCCGCGATCAGCTCGGGGTAGTCGAAGTCGTCGCCGGTGTAGCAGCGCACGCCCTGCGGGAGGCGGCGGCGCAGGTCGATCTCGCGCCGCGCGTCCAGCAGGGACACCTTGATGCCGTCGACCTTGTCGGGGTGGGCGGCGATGACCTCCAGGAAGGTGTCCGTCGCCGCGTCGAGGTCGGACGAGCCCCAGTAGCCCTCCAGCGCCGGGTCGAACATCGGGCCCAGCCAGTGCAGGATCACCGGCCCGGCCGCCTGGCGGAGCAGATGGCCGTAGATCTCCTGGTAGTCCTCGGGGCCTTTCGCCGCCGATGCGAGCGCCCGTGACGCCATCAGGATCGCCTGGGCGCCGGACTCCTCCACCACGGACAGCTGCTCCTCGTAGGCCGCGCGGATCTCCGCCGGCGAACCGCTCGTGAGCTGGTCGGTGCCGGCTCCGCAGGCGATCCGGCCGCCGGCCGACCTCGCCTCCGCCGCCGACCGGCGGATCAGCTCGGCCGCGCCCGCCCAGTCCAGGCCCATGCCGCGCTGGGCGGTGTCCATCGCCTCGGCGACGCCGAGTCCGTGGGACCACAGGTGGCGGCGGAAGGCGAGGGTGGCGTCCCAGTCGACGGCTGCCGGCGAGTCGGGGGTCGTGTCCGCGTACGGGTCGGCCACGACGTGGGCCGCCGAGAACACCGTACGGGAGGTGAAGGGGGTGCCCGGTGTCACCGTCAGGGGTTCGGTGCGGGGCTCGTAGGCGCGAAGACCCCCTTGGAAGCCGGGGAGTTGGATCGTCACAGTCCGATCTCCGGTACGTCGATGCGGCGGCCCTCCGCCGAGGACTTCAGGCCCAGTTCGGCGAGTTGCACGCCGCGGGCGCCGGCCAGCAGGTCCCAGTGGTACGGGGCGTCGGCGTAGACGTGCTTGAGGAACAGCTCCCACTGGGCCTTGAAGCCGTTGTCGAAGTCCCCGTTGTCCGGCACCTCCTGCCACTGGTCACGGAAGACGTCCGTGGCGGGGACGTCCGGGTTCCAGACCGGCTTGGGGGTCGCCGAGCGGTGCTGGACACGGCACGTGCGCAGGCCCGCCACCGCGGAGCCCTCGGTGCCGTCGACCTGGAACTCGACCAGTTCGTCGCGGTCGACCCGCACGGCCCAGGAGGAGTTGATCTGGGCGATGACGCCGTCCTCCAGCTCGAATATGCCGTAGGCCGCGTCGTCCGCCGTCGCGTCGTACGGCTTGCCGTCCTCGTCCCAGCGCTTCGGGATGTGGGTGGTGGCCAGGGCCTGGACGGCGGTCACCCGGCCGAACAGCTCGTGCAGGACGTATTCCCAGTGCGGGAACATGTCGACAACGATGCCACCGCCGTCCTCGGCGCGGTAGTTCCAGGAGGGGCGCTGGGCGGGCTGCCAGTCGCCCTCGAACACCCAGTAGCCGAACTCGCCGCGGACGGAGAGGATCCGGCCGAAGAAGCCGCCGTCGATCAGCCGCTTCAGCTTCAGCAGGCCCGGCAGGAAGATCTTGTCCTGGACGACACCGTGCCTGATGCCCTTCCCGTGGGCGAGGCGGGCGAGTTCGAGGGCGCCCGCCAGTCCCGTCGCCGTCGGCTTCTCGGTGTAGATGTGCTTGCCCGCGGCGATCGCCTTCTTGATCGACTCCTCGCGGGCGGAGGTGACCTGGGAGTCGAAGTAGATGTCGACGGCCGGGTCCGAGAGGACGGCGTCCACGTCGGTGGACACGTGCTCCAGGCCGTGCCGGTCGGCGATCTCCCGCAGGGCGTGCTCGCGGCGGCCGAGCAGGACCGGCTCCGGCCACAGCACGGTGCCGTCGCCGAGATGGAGGCCGCCCTGATCACGCAGGGCGAGGACCGACCGGACGAGGTGCTGGCGGTGGCCCATGCGCCCGGTCACGCCGTTCATGGCGATACGCACCGTCTTGCGTGTCACGTCTCTTCCCTTCGCACAGCATCGACACACCATGCAGCAAGCGCTTTCTACATGGTGAGAAGCTAGCCTCTGGGCCGTGTCTGTACAAGGCCGTGTCCCCTTCGAGTTGTTCGAGGGGGCGAACAAAAACGGTCCTCGGCTTTAAGGTCTGCTGGAAGTCCGCTCGGAACCAGGAGCAGGACCTGGCTGTCTACGAGGGCGTACGACACACTGCGCGACCGGAGGACGACGACATGACGGTGACCCTGGCGGATGTGGCGGCCCGCGCCCAGGTCTCCCCAGCGACGGTGTCGCGCGTGCTGAACGGCAACTACCCGGTGGCCGCCTCCACGCGCGAACGGGTACTGCGGGCGGTGGACGAGCTGGACTACGTCCTCAACGGCCCGGCGAGCTCCCTCGCCGCCGCCACCTCCGATCTGGTCGGCATTCTCGTCAACGACATCGCCGACCCGTTCTTCGGCATCATGGCGAGCGCGATCCAGGCCGAGATCGGGGGCGTCGGGGGCGGCCGGGCGGGCGGGGAACGGCTCGCGGTGGTCTGCAACACCGGCGGCTCGCCCGAGCGGGAGCTGACGTACCTGACCCTGCTGCAGCGGCAGCGGGCGGCGGCCGTGGTGCTGACCGGCGGGGCCGTGGAGGACGCGCCGCACGCGGCGGCGGTCGCGGCGAAGCTGCGCAAGCTCACGGAGGCCGGGACCCGGGTGGTGCTGTGCGGGCGGCCGCCGGCGCCCGACACCGGCGCCGTCGCGCTCACCTTCGACAACCGGGGCGGTGCCCGCCGGCTCACCGAGCACCTCCTCGGCCTCGGCCACCGCCGCCTCGGCTACATCGCGGGCCCCGAGGAGCGTACGACCACCCGGCACCGCCTGGAGGGCCACCGGGCGGCGCTGGCCGCGGCGGGCATCGAGGAGGACCCGCGCCGGACGGTGCACGGGCGCTACGACCGCCAGTCCGGTTACGAGGCCACGATGGAGCTGTTGCGCCGGGATCCGTCGCTGACGGCGGTCGTGGCCGCGAACGACTCCGTCGCGCTGGGGGCGTGTGCGGCGTTGCGGGAGTCGGGGCTGCGGATCCCGGAGGACGTGTCGGTGGCCGGGTTCGACGACCTGCCGTTCAGCATCGACGCGGTGCCTTCGCTGACGACGGTGCGGTTGCCTCTCGCCGAGGCGGGGGCGCGGGCCGGGCGTATCGCCATGGGGCGGGAGGAGCCGCCGCCCGGGGGTGTCGCGGCCGTCCAGGGGGAGTTGATGGTGCGGGGGTCCTCCGGGGTGCCCCGCTCTGACGTGCCGTAAGACGTCCCGTTCACCGCCGGCCGGGAAGTGACCGGCCCAGCAGCGGCAGCGGGGCCTCGCCCCTGCGGCGGTCCCGGTACCAGCGCTGCCCGGTGTCGTGGGCCCGCCGGGCACCGCAGATGTCCTGACATGGATCCGGGCGCCCCATGGTCGGGGGCACCCGGGCCCGCGGTCGCTGTCAGAGGGCGGCGAGCGCGACTGTCGACTCAGTACTCGTCGTCGTCATCGCCCCAGCCCCAGCCACCGTGGTCGTGCCCTCCTCCGTTGTCGCCATGGTCGTCTCCGCCCCGGTTGCCGCCGTGGTCGTCTCCGCCCCGGTTGCCACCGTGGTCGCCGCCCCCACCACCACCGTGGTCGCCGCCCCCACCGCCGTGGTCGCCGCCCCCACCACCACCGTGGTCGGAGGCTGCGACATGGACGGGGGCGGCAGCGGTGGTGGCCGCGGTGGCGGCTCCGGCTCCGGCGGCGATGGCCAGGAGCGGTGCCGAGCAGACCGCGACGGCCACTCTCTTGATGCGAGTGGTGTGCGCGCGCATGATGAGCCCCTCTCAAGAGGGTGTGATTGATTTCCGGCGGCCGTGACGAGCCGTCAGTCTGCGCTGCGGAACCTGTGCATAGCTCCGTGCGTCGTCTCGCCGCTCACGATGCGCTCCCGGGCGGCGGACCGTCACTTCCGGTGCGAAACGGATAAATGTGACGTTTGTTCTTAAACTACGACGAGAATGCGACGAAGTCAAAAGAAGCGGCGGCGCGGGAAAAGAGCAGCAGGAAGGCTCAACTTCCCGTGCCGACAAGCCGTTTCCACAGCCGTGGACGCGGGCGGGCCGGGGGCCTACGCTCGGAGGGACGGCATCTCTGACGGAGTCAAGCATCCGGGGGCATCATGACCGTCCAGGACGTCCGCGCCTTCAACCGCTTCTACACGGGCGTCATCGGCGCCCTCGACCACGGCCGCCATCTCTACGCCCCGTACACCCTCACCGAATCCCGGGTGCTGTACGAACTCGCCCAGGTCCCGTACCTGGACGCGGCCGACCTGCGCACTCTGCTCGGCCTGGACGCCGGGTATCTGAGCCGGATCCTGAACAGGTTCGAGGAGGCCGGGCTGATCGAGCGCGGGCCCTCCGAGAGCGATCCGCGCCGGCGGCGGGTGCGGCTCACCGCGCGGGGGCGGGAGGCCGCCGGGCTGCTGGACGAGCGGGCCCGGGAGACGGTCGGGGCCATGCTCGCCACCGTGGCCCCGGCCGACCGGCCGCGGCTCGCGGAGGCCATGCGGACCATCCGGGACCTCCTCGGCGAGGGGCGCGCCCGGTCCGGCGAGGTGGAGCTGCGTGAGCCGCTCCCGGGGGACCTCGGCTGGATCGTGCAGCGCAACGCCGCGCTGTACGCGGCCGAGTTCGGCTGGAACGCCGGCTACGAAGGGCTGGTCGCCCGGATCGTCGCCGACTTCGCCGAGGATCACGACCCGCATCTGGAGCGGGTGTGGATCGCCGAGGAGGGCGGGCGGCCGGTGGGCTGTGTGATGTGCGTACGGGACGACGCGCCCGGTACCGCGCGGCTGCGGCTGCTGCTCGTCGAGCCCGGGGCGCGCGGGCGCGGCATCGGGGACCGGCTGGTGCGGGCCGTGATCGACTTCGCGCGCGGGGCCGGCTACCGCGACCTGGTGCTGTGGACCAACGACGTGCTGCACGGCGCCCGCCGCATCTACCAGCGACACGGCTTCACCCTCACCACCGAGAAACCCCACCGCTCCTTCGGCAAGGACCTGATCGGCCAGGACTGGCGACTGGATCTGCGCGGACCGGGCTCGTGACGAGTAAGGTCCGCCCCATGAAGCTGGCGTTCTCCACTCTCGGTGTCCCCGGCCTGCCCGTCCCGGAGGTCCTCGCGCTCGCGACCGCGCACGGCTACCACGGCGTCGAACTGCGCGCCCACCCGGAGGAGCCGGTGCATCCCGGTCTCTCCCCCGCCGAACGCGCCGAGACGGCCGCCCTGTTCAAGGCGGCCGGGGTCGAGGTGCTGGGCCTCGCCGGATACGCGCGCGTCGCCGCGCCCGGTGCGGACGCACCCGTACTGGCGGAGATCCGGGACCTCCTCCACCTCGCCCACGACCTGGGCGCGCCCTTCGTCCGGGTCTTCCCCGGCGCCGACCCCGAGCGTCCCGCTGAGGAGTCCGACGCGCTCGCCGCCCGGCGGCTGGGCACCGCGGCCGAGGACGCCGCCGCGCTCGGGGTCCGGATCCTGCTGGAGACGCACGACTCGCACCGCACCGGCGCCGCCGCGATCCGGGTCCTCGGACCGGTCGGACACCGGCAGGTCGGCGCGCTGTGGGACGTGATGCATACCTGGCTGGGCGGCGAACAGCCCTCCGACACATACGCGGCGCTCGCTCCGCACCTGGGGTATGTGCAGGTCAAGGACATCGCGTCGGCCGACGACACGGTGCCGCTGCCGCTGGGCTCGGGGGTGCTGCCGCTCACCGAGTGCGTGGATGTGCTCTTGCGGCACGGCTGGGACGGATGGTTGTGCTGGGAGTACGAGAAGCGGTGGTACGAGTCGGCTGCGCCGCTTGCGGGCTTGTTGGGGGCGGGTCGGGAGCACTTGCTGCGCTTGCTGGACGAGGCGGCGTAGTCCGGCTACGAGCTCGGGCTGCTGGTAATTCGGTGGCCGGGGTGTGGGTGCCCCGTTAGCCTCCAGCGGTGATTCAGGGCGCGCTCATCGACGTACGGCCGCTGCGCACCTCGCCCGTCTTCCGGCGGTTGCTGATCGGGCGGACCCTGTCCACGCTGGGCGGGTTCATGACCGTGGTGACGGTCATGTACCAGGTGTGGGACGTGACCCACAGCACCGCCTGGACCGGCGCGGTCGAGCTCGCGCAGGCGCTGCCGCTGGTGGGGCTCGGGCTGTTCGCGGGGGCCTGGGTGGACCGGGCGGACCGGCGGCGGGTCTTTCTGACGGCGACCGTGGGCCAGGTGGCCTGTTCCCTGCTGCTGGCCCTGCAGGGTTTCACCGGGCATGTCCCGGTGGTGGCCGTCCTCGCGCTGGTCGCCGCGCGGTCGGCGTTCGGCGCACTGGGTGCCCCGGCGGCCGGGGTCTTCGTGCCGCGGCTGCTGCCCAAGGACCAGGTGGCCGCAGGTCTGGCCCTCCACCAGATCGCCGGCCAGTCGATGATGCTCCTCGGCCCGGCACTGGCCGGTGTGCTGCTGGGCCGGCTGGGTCTCGGCACCTGCTATCTGCTGGACGCCCTCAGCGTCGGCCTCGCCTTCTACGGCGCTTTCGGGCTGCCCGCGCTCCCGCCGCAGGGCGAGCCCTCGCGTGCGGGCGTGCACGGGGTGCTGGACGGGCTGCGGTTCCTGGCCGGGCACCGGGTGGTGCGCGGCGCGCTGATCACCGACCTCGCCGCGACCGCGCTGTCCTTCCCGGTCAGCGTGTTCCCGCTGGTCAACGCCGAACGGTTCGGCAACGACCCGCGTACCCTCGGCCTGTTCCTGTCGGCTCTGGCGGTGGGCGGCATCGCGGCGACGGCGCTGTCGGGGGCCGTGACCCGGCTCGGCCGGCCGGGCGCGGTCATGCTGGGCGCGGCGGCCGGCTGGGGCGCCGCGCTGGTCCTCTTCGGGCTGACGACAAACCCGTGGACCGGCCTCGCCCTGCTCGTCCTCGCGGGCGCCGGAGACAGCCTCTCGGTCGTGTCCCGGTCCACGATCGTGCAGACCCGCACCCCGGACGCGCTGCTCGGCCGGGTCACCGCGGCCGAGCAGATCGTCGGCCAGGCGGGCCCCAGCCTCGGCGATGTGCGCGGCGGCCTGGTCGCGGGCTGGACCTCGGGCGCGGCCTCGCTGATCTCGGGCGGTCTGCTGTGCCTGCTGGCGGTGGCGGCGGTCGCCGCGACGACACCCGAGCTGCGGGAGCGGTCGGCGTCCCCGAGGGGGCTGACAGCAGCTGACTGACCACCGGCAGCCGCCGGGGCACCCACCCTCCCGGTTCCTCGCGCAATTCCGCCTGGCGTGACGCCAGTTGCTCCGATAGCTTCCGGCGCACATGTGTCTCACAACAGTCACACAGGGGAGAGTGCGCATGCGCAAGGTGCTCAGATGGCTGCTGGCGCTCACGGTGTTCATAGGAACGCTGAGCGGCACAGCGGCCGGCGCGGCCACCGCCGCACGGTCCGAGCCCACCGACATCAAGGACCGGCTGCTGTCCATACCGGGCATGAGCCTGATCGAGGAGAAGCCGTACCCCGGCTACCGGTTCTTCGTCCTGAACTACACCCAGCCGATCGACCACCGGCATCCGGACCGCGGCACCTTCCAGCAGCGGATCACCGTGCTGCACAAGGACACCAGCCGCCCGACGGTCTTCTACACCAGCGGCTACAACGTCTCCACGACCCCCTCGCGCCGCGAGCCCACCCAGATCGTGGACGGCAACCAGGTCTCCCTGGAGTACCGCTTCTTCACTCCGTCCCGCCCCGATCCCGCCGACTGGTCCAAGCTGGACATCTGGCAGGCCGCCGGCGACCAGCACCGGGTCTATGAGGCGCTGAAGCCGGTCTACGGCGGCAACTGGCTCGCCACCGGCGGCTCCAAGGGCGGTATGACGGCGACGTACTACGAGCGGTTCTATCCGCGTGACATGGACGGCGTGGTGGCCTACGTCGCCCCCGACGACGTCGTCAACGACGAGGACTCCGCCTACGACCGCTTCTTCGCGCACGTCGGCACCAAGGAGTGCCGGGACCGGCTGGACGCCGTCCAGCGGGAGGCGCTGGTGCGCCGTGAGCCGCTGGAGCAGCGGTACGCGCGGTTCGCCGCCGACAAGGGCTACACCTTCGACACCATCGGCGGGCTGGACAAGGCGTACGAGGCGGTCGTCCTGGACTATGTGTGGGGCTTCTGGCAGTACAGCCTGCTGAAGGACTGCGACACCGTCCCGGCGGACGCGGCCAAGGCGGGCGACGAGCAGATCTGGAACTCGGTCGACACCATCTCCGGTTTCTCCGCCTACACCGACCAGGGCCTCGCGCAGTTCACGCCGTACTACTACCAGGCGGGCACCCAGCTCGGCGCGCCGACCATCCACTTCCCGTACATCGAGCGGAAGTTGATCCGCTACGGCTACCAGCCGCCGCGCAACCTCGTGCCCCGCTCCATCCCGATGCGCTTCCAGCCGCACGCGATGCGGGACGTGGACACATGGGTCCGGCACCACGCCGCGCACACGCTCTTCGTATACGGCCAGAACGACCCCTGGGGTGCGGAGCGGTTCCGGCTCGGCTCGGGTGCGCGCGACTCGTATGTCTTCACGGCGCCCGGCATGAACCACGGCGCGAACGTGGCGGGCCTGGTCCCGGATCAGAAGTCCCTGGCCACGGAGCGCGTCCTGCAGTGGGCCGGGGTCTCCTCCGCCGACGTGGCCCGGGCCAGGCCGTTGGCGAAGTTCGACGCCGAGCTGGACGGCCGGGATGCCGAGCGCGAGCCCATGTTGAGGCCGTAGGGGGCGGTCACACCCGTCTGGCGCAACCCACCGGCCTGGTCCCGCCCAGCTGGACGTACAACGCCGTCGACGCCGGGCAGTCCTCGCGGTCCGGCGCCGCCCTGGTGATCCGGTACTGGGGCCGGTGTCCGCCGGAGCCGTCGCAGGGCGTCTCGCGGACCTGGCCCTCGCCGGAGGTGTACACGCAGTCGCCGGGGATCGTGCGCGGGCCGCCCCCGCCGCCGGGGTCGCCGGGGTGCGGGGGCTCCAGGTCGCGCATGCAGGCGTAGCCCTGGGGGACGGTGCCGTCGCCGTCCTCGTCGCCGGGCGCGGCCTGGGCGCTGATGTGCAGCACGAAGTCGGTCGTCGCCGGGCACGAGGGGCCGTCGCTCGCCGCGCCGTCGTAGCGGGCGACGACCCTCGCCGCCGCCCGCTCGCTGGTGCAGGGCACCTCGGTGAAGCTGGTCGTGCCGAAGGAGCTGCACTCGCCGACCGCGAGGAACTCGGCGCCGTAGCCGCTGGTCGCGGCGGGGGTGGGGCGGGCGTCGCCGACGGGGGCGCCCGCCGGGCCCCGGCAGCCGGCCAGCAGGGCGGCCAGCAGCAGGCACGCGAGTCCTGAAGCACCCTTCCCAGGCATGGCACCCCCCTGACACCCCGGTCCAGCGTGGCCCCTGGCGGCGTGGCCACGCCAGCCATGCGGGCGGGTTTCCGCCCATTGGGTGTATTGCGCCCGGTGTGTGGCGTACGGCTAGTACGTCAGCCCGTGCCCGATCGGGTACAGCACCTGCGTGGGATCGTCGGCCCGTTGCACCGGCACCGGCAGCCTGCCGCGCGGCGCCACGCGTCCGGCGATCACGCGTGCGGCGGCGCGCACCTCGACGTCCGTCCAGCCGTAGGACGCCAGGCAGGCCTTCACGGCGGGGAGTTGGGCCACGTCGTAGGGGTTGCGGACGGCGAGGGCCACCAGGGGGCTGCCGGTGGCCAGCAGGTGGTCCACCAGCGTCTGCTGGGCACTGCCTGCCGTCACGTTGTACGTCGCCACGATCACCGCGTCCGCGTCCTGCGCGGCCGCGACCGCCTGGGCGATGGTCGCGGCGGAGGGCGAGGTGCCGGTGGACAGGGCCGTGGCGGTGAAGCCCAGCTCGGTGAGGGCGGCCGCCAGCACGGCGGTGGGCGGGCCGGTGGTGCCGGAGGGAGAGGCGGGGTCCGCGCCGACGACGAGGAGGCGGGGCTCGGTCCGGGGGGCGAAGGGGAGCGTGCGGTCCTCGTTGACCAGCAGGGTGGTGGTGCGCTCGGCGATCCGGTCGGCGGCGGCCAGGTGCGCCTTGGTGCCCACCGTGCGCTCGATGCGGGTCCGGTCGGGGTACGGGTCGTCGAGGAGGCCGAGCCGGGCCTTGAGGCGCAGGATGCGCAGGATCGATTCGTCCAGGCGGGACTCGGTCAGCTCGCCGTCGTGGACGGCCTTCAGTACGGCGTTCCAGGCCACGTCGAGGTACGGCGGGTTGAGCAACTGGTCGACGCCGGCCTTCAGCGCGAGCACCGGCACCCGGTCGTCGCCGTACTTGGTGCGGACGCCCTCCATGCCGAGGGAGTCGGTGATCACGACCCCGTCGTAGCCGAGTTCACCGCGCAGGATGCCGCTGAGGATCGGGCGGGACAGGGTGGCCGGGTCGCCGGAGTCGTCGAGGGCCGGGAACTGGATGTGCGCGGTCATGACGGAGTCGATGCCGGCGTCGATCGCGCTCCGGAACGGTACGGCGTCCAGCTTCTCCCACAGGTCCCGGCTGTGGGTGATGACCGGGAAGCCGGTGTGGCTGTCGACGGCGGTGTCGCCGTGGCCCGGGAAGTGCTTGGCGGTGGCCGCGACCCGGGACTCCTGATAGCCCCTCACCTCGGCGGCCACCAGCGCGGCAACCGCGTCCGGGTCGGCGCCGAACGACCGTACGCCGATGATGGGGTTGAGCGGGTTGACGTTGACGTCGGCGTCCGGGGAGTAGTCCTGGTTGATGCCCATCGCGCGCAGCTCGGCGCCGGAGATCCTGCCGAGGGTGTGCGCGTCGGAGCGGGAGCGGCCGGCCCCGATGGCCATCGCGCCGGGGAAGAGGGTGGCGGGCTTGCCGACCCGGCAGACCGCGCCGTGCTCCTGGTCGGTGGCGATGAGCACCGGCAGGCCGCGCGGCTGGTCCAGACAGGCCTGCTGGATGCCGGCGGAGAGGTCCGCGATCTGGTGCGGGTCACGGGTGTTGTGGGCCCAGGTGAAGTAGATGATCCCGCCGACGCGGTACTTCGCGATCAGCTCGGCGGCCGTGCGGACGCCGATCTCCTTGAGGTTGGCGTCGATGTCGGCCTGGTCGGGGGCGGTGGCGGAGTGGCCGTAGACCCGCATCACGAAGAGCTGGCCGACCTTCTCCTCCAGGGTCATCCGGGAGATCAGGGCGCGCAGCCGGCGGTCCTCGCCGGGTGCGGCGGCGCGGGCGGCCGTCGGTACGGTCAGCGCGGCGGTGAGGCCCGCGGTGGCGGTGAGGACGGCGCGTCTGGACGGCCGTGCGGTGTTTCCCGTGCTTCCCGTGGTGTCGCTTCCCGTGCTGGTGTCGGGCACGTGCGCTCCTTCCGGAGGAGAACCGCTGAAGGAAACTTCCGAGGAGTCACCAATATCCAGGAAGTTTCTTTCCGTCAAGGGAATGCACAGTAACCGCAGAAGGGGCCGTCACCGGCGCACGCGCAGGGGGGCGCGCCGTAGCCCGGACGGACCGCCTCGGTGGCACCTGCCCGGGGGGAGGGTGAGGCTGGGGCCGTCATGGCACCGAGCGAGGCTCGGCCCGGTCCGGGCGTCCGGCCCGCTGGAGGAGGTCGCATGCACGACCGGAAGCGCACGCCGATCTCCGAGCGGCTGCACCGCGCTCACGCCCTGGTGATACGGCGCGGCTCCGCCGGCCCGCCGAGCACCGAACACCGCATCGCCCTCGTGATGAACGGCGGCGTCAGTCTCGCCGTGTGGATGGGCGGCGTCACCCATGAACTGGACCTGCTCCGGCGGGCGTCCGGGCGGGACCCCGCGAGCAGTGTCCCGCCGGAGGAACGCGAGGTCTTCCGGATCTGGCGGGAGGTGGCGAGGAACGCCGGGGCCGAGGTGAAGGTCGACATCATCTCCGGCACGTCGGCGGGCGGCCTCAACGGTCTGCTGCTGGCCACGGCCATCGCCCGTGGATCCCGGCTCGTGAACCTCCGCGACCTGTGGCTCGAGGCCGCCTCGCTGGACAAGCTGTGCCGGACCGGGCGCCGGGCGCCCAGGAAGACCCTGCTCGACGGAAGCTGGTTCGAGAAGAAGGTGACGGAGGCCCTCGCCGGCCTGCTTCCGGGACGGCAGACGCTCTCGGAACGCGTCACTCTCTTCGTCACCGCCACCGCGCTGGACGGCCGTCACCGCGCCTACGAGGACAGTGCCGGCAATGCCTTCGGCGTGCGCGACCACCGCCGCATGTACCGGTTCCGCAGCGAGCGCGAGACGTTCGCCTATGCGGAGAAGGGGACCGCGTGGAAGGTCGTGAAGTCCGCCTTCGACGACTTCGCCGACACCAACGTCGAGGTCCTGGCCAGGGCGGCGCGCGCCACGGCGGGCTATCCGGTCGCCTTCCAGCCGGTCAGCGAACATCCCCTCCTCGACTACCGGGTCCACCCGGACAAACGGCTCGACGTCCCCGCGAGCTGTGTGATGGACGGTGGTGTCCTCGACAACGCGCCGTTCACCCCCGTGCTCGACGAGATCACCGAACGTCGCGGCGGCCCGGCCGAGCGTGTCCTCATGTTCGTGGTCCCCTCCGGCGGAGCACTGGCCGACGAGGCGGTCAAGAACCAGCGGTGCCCCGACACCGGCATCGTGACGGCGGCCTGGAGTGCGCTCAACTACCCCCAGGAGGTCGACTTCCGTTCGGGGATCGACGACGTGCGGCTCCGGCTGGAGCTCAGCGGCCCGAGATCCCAGGACGAACTGCTGGAGCGGCTTCTCGACCCCGGCCGGGGCCATGAGGAGGAGCGCGGCATGCGGGAGGCGGCACAGGCGCTGTACGCCGAGTACCGCAGGGGCCGGGTCATGGCCGTGCGGAAACGGCTCGCCGTCACCAATGCGCGGGTGACGTCACTGAGAACCGCCGAGGTTCCCGACGAGCGCACCCTGCGCGACATCCTCGCGGAGAACCTGCTGTGGCTGCCGCCCGCCGACGCGACGAGCCTCACCGAGCCCGGCCTCCACGAGTGGCGCTGGGGCCTCACCCCCGCGGAACGCCTGCTGCAGGGCCTGCTGTTCCAGCTCCATCGGCTGCTCGACGCGGCACGCGGGGCCGGGGAGCGGACGAAGGAGGACAGGGCCGCCGCCGCGATCCGCCTCGTCAACGACAGCCTGCTGAAGGTCATCGCCGTCAACGAGGCCGTACGCGAGAGGACGCGATGGGACGGGTGCCCGCCGGGCCCCTGGGAGGAGGCGCAGCGGCTCGACAAGGTGTACACGGATCTCTCGGTCCCGGCACAGACCGGGAGGCTGGTGCGGGAGGCCGCGGGCTGCTTCCTGGAGACGGCGCACGCCGAGGGCCGTTACGGGCGATGGGAGCGGCCGGAGGACGTGGTGGCCGCCATGCTGGCGGTGGAGGTCCTCACCCAGGCCTTCGCCCCTCCCGCGCGGGCCATGGAGAAACTCTCCCCCGCGTTCCGGTTCCTGCGGCTCGGCCCGGACGACATGGGTCCCCTGTTCGACGAGGACTGGTCGGCGGACCTGGGCGGCAGGAAGCTGTACGGGCTGCGCTGCTACCACTTCGCCGCGTTCATGAGCAGGAAATGGCGCCATTACGACTTCACCTGGGGCCGCCTCGACGCCGCGCATCACCTGCTCGGCCTCCTGGGCGGGCAGCCGGACGGCGGTGAGACCGAACGACGGCTCCAGGAGGCGATCCTGCGGGCGGAGACCCCGCCCGGGAAGGGTGATCCCGTCGAGTACATGAGGGCTCGCCTGAGGGAGCTCGTGAACATGACCGACGACGAGATCCTGGTGCACGGCCTGCCCGCCAGGACGGTGCGTAACCTGCTGCGCCCGCTGGGCCGCTGGCGGCTCCCAGGCAAGGTGCTGGCCCGGGGATACCTGTGGCACGTGAGAAGGCGGTGCCGCCACCGCTGAGACGGGCCCGCGCACCCCGGGCCCCGGCTACGACGACCCCGGCGGGCCGGCCGTCAGCACAGGATCCAGCCCGAGTCGACCGATCCGCTCGATCCCACCGAGCCCTTGACCCACACGCAGCGGTGGCCGGCGTGGACCGTCACCGGGCCCGCGAGCTGCTGGTAGCGCCCCTTGTCGACGACCGGGCGGCCGCCACGGACCTGGACGCTGACGGACATCGTCCGGGCAGGGCCGGAGTGCCGGGCGACGGTGACGGCACAGATGTAGCCGTCGCGCCGGTAGACGTGTGTGACCCCGCTGCTGAACTGCCGCGTCCACACCTCGCTCCCGGCGCAGCCACTGACCGTGCCCGCCTCGGCGGTACCGGATGCCACGAAACCGAGCACTCCGGCCGCGGCCAGCACTGCCGCGCCGAGCGCCAGACGCCGGCGTATCCCACCACTGTCCACTGTCGTCCTCCCCGCATGCGGTCGTGCACCCCCGAATGCCGTACTGATGTACGGACGCACGACGTATGTCGGATGGTTGCACGACCGTCAGCACCACGCGTCGACAGGGTCCCGGGAATGTCCTCAGCGGGACGCGGTGACCGGCTCCTCCGGTTCGGGGCGGCCGACGAAGGTGCGCCACAGTGCGGCGTACCGGCCGTTGCGGGCGAGGAGTTCGTCGTGGGTGCCGTCCTCCACGACCCGGCCGTGGTCCATCACCACCACCCGGTCCGCGCGGGCCGCCGTGGTCAGGCGGTGGGCGACCACCAGCGTCGTACGGCGGCCGGCCAGGCGGTCGGTGGCCTGGCTGACCTGGGCCTCGGTGGCCAGGTCCAGGGCAGCCGTGGCCTCGTCCAGCAGCAGGACGTCGGGGTCGACCAGTTCGGCGCGGGCGAGCGCGATCAGCTGGCGCTGGCCGGCCGAGAGGTTGCGGCCGCGCTCGGCGACCTCGTGCAGATAGCCGCCGTCCAGCGTGGCGATCATGTCGTGCGCGCCGACCGCCCGCGCCGCCGCCTCCACCTCGGCGTCGGTGGCGTCGGGACGGCCGTAGGCGATGGCGTCCCTGATCGTGCCCGGGAAGAGGTAGGCCTCCTGCGGGACGACCCCGAGGCGGTGCCGGTACGAGGTCAGGTCCAGGGCGCGCAGATCCGTGCCGTCGACCGTGACCCGCCCCGCGGTGGGGTCGTAGAAGCGCGCGACCAGCTTGACGAGGGTCGACTTGCCGGCGCCGGTCTCGCCGACGAAGGCCACCGTCTGGCCGGCGGGGATCGTCAGGTCTATGCCGGTCAGCGCCTCTTCCTCGCCCCCGTAGGCGAAGTGCACGTCCTCGAAGGCGATGTCACCGCGCAGGGACAGCACCTCCAGGGGCTCGACCGCCGGCTTCGTCGACGTCGGCTCGCGCAGCAGCTCCTGGATGCGGCCCAGGGACACCGTGGCCTGCTGGTAGCCGTCGAAGACCTGGGAGAGCTGCTGGACCGGGGCGAAGAACAGGTCGATGTAGAGCAGGTACGCGACCAGGGCGCCGGTCGTCAGCGTGGCCGCCTCGATGCGGTGCGCGCCGGCGATCAGCACGCTCGCCGCCGCCACCGAGGACAGCAGCTGGACGAACGGGAAGTAGACGGATATCAGCCACTGGCCGCGGACGCGGGCGCGCCGGTAGCTGTCGCTGCGCTCGGTGAACCGCCGCCCGCCGTCCCGTTCGCGCCGGAAGGCCTGCACGATCCGCAGCCCGGCGACCGACTCCTGCAGGTCGGCGTTGACCGACGAGACGCGTTCCCGGGCGAGTTCGTACGCCTTCACGCTGGCCCGGCGGAAGAAGAAGGTCGCGACGATCAGCGGGGGCAGCGTCGCGAAGACCACGAGGGCGAGCCGCAGGTCGAGGACCAGCAGGACGGCCATGATGCCGAAGAAGGTGACGACCGAGACGAACGCCGTGACCAGCCCGGTCTGCAGGAAGGTCGACAGGGCGTCGACGTCCGTCGTCATCCGTGTCATGATCCGGCCGGTCAGCTCGCGCTCGTAGTAGTCGAGCCCCAGCCGCTGCAGCTGCGCGAAGATCTTCAGCCGCAGCGTGTACAGCACCCGCTCGCCGGTACGGCCGGTCATCCGGGTCTCGCCGATCTGCGCGGTCCACTGCACCGCCACGGTCAGCAGCGCGAGCAGCGAGGCCGCCCAGACCGCGCCGAGCGCCATCTTGCTGACGCCCGAGTCGATGCCGTGCCGGATCAGCACCGGCAGCAGCAGGCCCGCGCCCGCGTCCACGGCGACCAGCAGCAGGCTGACCAGGAGGGGCGCGCCGAAGCCGTGCAGCAGGCGGCGCAGGCCGTAGGAGTCCTCGCGGCGCACCGCCTGGGCCTCGTCGACGTCCGGGGTGTCGGTGGCCGGCGGCAGCGCCTCCACCTGGGCGAGGAGTTCCGGGGTGGCGGGGGTGCCGCTGAGCGCCTGGTCCTTGGGTGTGCGGTCACCGGTCCACAGCCTGGGGGTCACGCCCCGCTCGGCGTCGAACTCGGCGTCCAGCTCCTCGCGGACGGAGGTGTCCTCGCGTGGCAGGGCGGGCTCGGCGTGGCCCGGGGAGACCCCGCCCAGCTCGTCCGGGTCGGTGAGCAGCCGCCGGTACAGCGCGGACCGCTGCTGGAGTTCCTCGTGGGTGCCGAGGTCGGCGAGCCGGCCGCCGTCGAGTACGGCGATGCGGTCGGCGAGGTTGAGGGTGGAGCGGCGGTGCGCGATGAGCAGGGTCGTACGGCCCGCCATGACGTGCTTCAGCGCCTCGTGGATCTCGTGCTCGACACGGGCGTCCACGGCCGAGGTGGCGTCGTCCAGGACGAGCAGGCGCGGGTCGGTGAGCAGGGCGCGGGCGAGCGCGATGCGCTGGCGCTGGCCGCCGGAGAGGGTCAGGCCCTGCTCGCCGACCTTGGTGTCGTAGCCCTCGGGAAGCTCGGCGATGAAACGGTCCGCCTGGGCGGCGCGGGCGGCGGCCTCGATCTCCTCCCGGGTGGCGTCCGGGCGGCCGTAGGCGATGTTGGCGCGGACGGTGTCCGAGAAGAGGAAGGAGTCCTCCGGCACCAGCCCGATCGCGGCCCGCAGGGAGTCCAGGGTCAGCTCGCGGACGTCGTGGCCGCCGATCAGGACGGCGCCGTGGGTGACGTCGTAGAAGCGCGGGAGCAGCAGGGAGAGGGTGGACTTGCCGGAGCCGGAGGAGCCGACGACGGCCAGGGTCTCGCCCGGCCGGATCTCGAAGCTCAGCCCGTCCAGGACCTTGGACCCGTCGTCGTACCCGAAGGCCACGTCGTCGAACTCGACGGCCGCCGGCGCGTCGGCGGGCAGCGTCTTCGTGCCGTCCCGCATCGTCGGCTCGGTGTCGATCAGCTCCAGGACGCGCTCGGTGCCGGCCCGGGCCTGCTGGCCGACGGTGAGGACCACCGCGAGCATGCGCACCGGGCCGACCAGCTGGGCGAGATAGCTGGAGAAGGCGACGAACGTGCCGAGCGTGATGTGCCCGCGTACGGCCAGCCAGCCGCCGAGGGCCAGCATGGCGACCTGGCCGAGGGCGGGGACGGCCTGCAGGGCGGGGGTGTACCTGCTGTTCAGCCGGATGGTGCGCAGGCGGCCCGCGAAGAGGCGGCGGCCGACCTCCCGGAGCTTCCCGGTCTCCTGCTCCTCCTGCCCGAAGCCCTTCACCACGCGTACGCCGCTGACGGCGCCGTCGACCACGCCCGCGACGGCGGCGGCCTGGGCCTGGGCGTACCAGGTGGCGGGGTGGAGCCTGCTGCGGCTGCGCTTGGCGATCCCGTACAGGGCCGGTGCCACGGCGAGGGCGACCAGGGTCAGCGGCAGCGACAGCCACGCCATGATCACCAGGGAGATCAGGAAGAGCAGGACGTTCCCGAGCGTCATCGGGAGCATGAAGAGCAGGCCCTGGATCAGCTGCAGGTCGCTGGTGGCCCGGCCGACCACCTGTCCCGTGGACAGCTCGTCCTGGCGGCGGCCGTCGAGGCGGGTGATCGTGCCGTACATCTCGGTCCGCAGGTCGTGCTGGACGTCGAGGGCGAGCCGGCCGCCGTAGTAGCGGCGGATGTAGGCGAGGACGTAGACGAGCAGGGCGGCGGCTATGAGGGCGCCGGCCCAGGGGCCCATCGAGCGGGTGTGGTTCCCGATGACGTCATCGATGATCACCTTGGTGATCAGCGGGACCATGGCCATGACCGCCATACCGGCGAGGGACGAGCCGAGGGCGAGGACGACGTCCCTCGGATACCGCCAGGCGTATGCCGCCAGACGTCGTGCCCATCCCCGTTGCGCTGTCACGCCGGTGCCTTCCTGTCGACCTGCTCTACCGGAAGGCACCAACGTCAGCGGATGCGGATTTCATCCCTCCGCAACAAAGGGCACGCGTACACGCAGGTAGTAGAAGCGGGTCGTCTGGGCCGCGTTCTGGTTGTCGTCGCTCACCAGCAGCACCTTCAGGCGACCGGAGTGATCACGTCCGGTGATCGTCATGCCCTCGATGTTGTCCAGCAGCGGGTTCGGCTGGGGCTGCCTGGCCGTGGCGCCGAGGCTCGGGCAAGCGGCGATGTCGGCCAGGAGGGTCTTCCTGATCAGGTGGACGTCCGGCCGGCCGGTCAGGTGCTCGACACCGCTGGTGTCGGTCGCGTGGCGCAGGTCGGCCAGGTAGAGGCGGACGGTGTTGCCGACGCCGGCGGTGAAGCCGCGCTCCAGGACGAGGAGGCGGCCGTCGGGGGTGGCCTGGACCTCGGGGACGCCGAGGCCGGCGTCGGTGCGGTAGGCGTACTGGGCGGCGAGGCGGAAACGGCCGTGGTGGCGGGTCCAGGTCTGGAAGCGGACGATCCCGGCGGCGTCGCCCGAGATCGCGTCCTCCATGGAGGCCAGCAGGGTGTGGCCGCCGGGCAGCAGGGTCAGGCCCTCGAAGGTCTGGTTGGGGGTGGCACGGCCGGCCGGGGCGACGAGGAGGGAGGAGGGGACCGGGAGCCGGTCCAGGATCCTGCCGTCGACGGAGTACCGCCGGACGGACGGCTCCGTCTCGGAGGTGATCAGCCGGGTGCCGTCCCCGTCGACGGCCAGGCCCTCGGAGTCGAGGTCGGCGCCCTTCTCGTCGGCGAGGTGGACGGCCGCCTTCGGCTGAAGGGTCGTCGGGTCCAGGCCGAACAGGGACGAGCGGTCCTCCAGGGCCGCGAGCGATCCGTCCCGGTCCACCGCGAGGGCGGAGAAGTTGCCGACGAAGGTGCCGTCGTACGTCGTCTTGTCGAGCGCGTCGGAGAAGTGGTCGATGGAGACGGCCGGTGAACAGGCATGCCCGCTCGCGGAGTTGGCGGCGGTCGCGGGCCCGGCGGCGGTCAGGGAGGTGGCCGCCGCCAGGCCGGCGGTGAGGGTGGCGAGTACGGTTCTCAGGCGCATGCCGGTCACCGTAGGGCGGACGGGTGTCCTGCGGGACTCCGCCCCGTGAACCACCTCGTGCGGCGTCAGCCCTGCGGCGGCACCGCGACGAACGCCTCGCTGGGCCTGCTGGTCGGGGTGTAGACGGCCGTGCCGGACGTGGTCGGCACCAGGTCCCTGTGAATGGCCTTGGCGACGTTCTGGATGGTGGTGACGCCGTAGTCCATGGTGCTGTCGTCCTGCGTGAGCACCGAGATCATGTAGTCGTGGCCGGCGCCGTTGAAGGTGCCGAGGCTGTGCACCCGCCAGCCGTGCGTCGCGCGCTGCAGCCAGCCGTTCTTGACGTGCACGGAGACCGTGGACGGCGCGCCGGCCGGGGTGCCCCAGCGCTGGTCGGAGACGACCTGGCTCATCAGCTTCAGGATGTAGGCGCGGGCGTTGTCGCTCAGCACGCTGTTCCTGGCGGTGATGAGCCCCAGCAGCTTCTGCTCGTCGGTGACGTTCTCCTGGGTCAGGCCCCAGTAGCCGTCCGCGCCCGGCACGGTCCTGGTCATCCCGGCGGCGGCCAGGAAGCCCTTGATCTTCGTCACGCCCAGCTGCTTCCACAGCGCGGTCGTCGCGTCGTTGTCCGACTGGGTGATCATGGCCTTGGCGAGCGAGGTCTCACGGTCGGTCAGGTACCGGTTGTGCTTCTTGGCGTCCCACAGCAGCGTGGCGAGCACGGTGACCTTGACGGTGCTGGCCGAGTCGTAGGAGCTGGTGGCGCGCAGGGTGCAGGTGGTGCTGGTGCTGCGGTCGTACAGGCCGATGGCGACCGTGCCCTTGCGGTTCGCGAGGGCGGCCGTGATGTCCTTCTGCAGCTTGGCGGCGAGGCCCGCCTTGGCGGACGTACAGCTGACGGTGGGCGTGGTCGCGGCGGCCGGGGTGGCGGCGGCCACGGTGGGTATGAGCACGCCCGCGCCGAGGAATGCCGTCAGCACTCTGGCGCGTCGGGTCATGCGGTGGGTCATGGAAGGTCCCCCTGGGAACGTCGTGTGGGCGCGATACCGGCGCCTGTGGGGTGGACTCACCGGGGCGGCCGGAAGTTGTACGCATGTTCCCAGGGCGCAAGTTCCACGTGTCCGGCGGGGGCCGATGATTGGTTCCGTCCGGAACCGGGGTGGGCAATACCGGTAATACCGCAACTACTTCCGTCACTACGACCCCGAAGCCGCCCGGTATCTCACCCCCGACCCCTTCGGACTCGCGCCCTGCCCTCCGCAACAACAAGTTGTCCAGACCCCGGAGGTCGTCGCTCTTGGGGCACGTGCGTGGGGCCGAGGTCGACCATGAGCCCGTGGACGCGGCCGGCGGTCGGGACGGGCGTCGAGGCTGCGGGGCATCTCCGGGCGGCGGACGAGGGAACGCCGTCTTCAGGCCGGGCGCGGGATGTACGCCAGCCCGTGTGCTCCCGGTACGCCGCGCTTGGCGATGTCGAGCCGGGTCAGGGTGCTCAGGGTATCCAGGTCGATCACATGGACGGTGGAGGAGACGACGCAGGCCACATAGGCGAGCCGGCCGTCAGGGGAGGATCGGACGGTCAACGGCATCACTCCGACCTCCAGTTCACCGAGGCGCTCGTGGGTGGCGGCCGAGAACACGGTGAGGCGCCCCGGCATCTGGCGGCCGGTGCCGGAGTCAGGGCCGGAGTCAGGGGCGGGCTGTGTGCGTACCTCGCCGGTGAGCAGTTTGCCCGTCGAGGTCAGGTGCACCGGCATGACGACGTGCTCCGTCGGCAGGGTGGCGGTCACGGACAGCGTGCCGGTGTCGACCACCCGGATGCCGGGGGTCTGTCCCTCGGCGGCACCGGCGTACGGGGCGGCGACGAAGACGTGCGCCCCGTCGGCGGAGACGGCGAGCCCTTCGCTGCCCGGCACCTCCACCTTCCCCGTGAGTACGCCGCGTTCGAGGTCGACCACCGACACGAACGGTGCCTCCTTGTTGGCCGCGTAGCCCGTCCGCCCCGTCGGATCGACGGCGAACCAGTGGGGTCCGGGCGCGCCGGTGTCGATCCTGCCCAGGGGCCGGCGGGTGGCGGTGTCGATCACCACGACGCCGCCGGGCCGGTCCGCCCCGCCCTCCACACTGACGTAGAGACGGCCGCGTGCCGCGTCCAGGGCCAGCCCGTGCGGGGCGTGTTCGGGAGCGAGGTCGACGACCTCCACGATCCGGCGGGTGCCGGGGTCGATGGCGGTCAGCTCGGTGCTGCGGCCGGTGTTGGCGTGGTAGTAGCCCGAGCGGTACGTGCTGCTGCACCACAGCAGCCGCTGCGCCGGGTCGAAGCACAACTCATGGGGCTCGGCCGGGACTTCGGTCGTACCGAGGTGCCGGTCGCAGGAGGCGTCGTAGAACGCGACCGCCGGGCCGCTCTGGCTGACCACGGCCAGCACATCGCCTTCTCGACCGGCACGGGGTGACTGCTGATGCACAGGTGACTCCTCGTCACTGGGCTCATCCGGTTTTCGTGGACACTCCCACCCTCCGCACCAGGGAGTTCCGCGGCAATGCAAAGATCGGCACGCAATCATTGCCTCAGACGTAAGAACACAGCTCAGGAGCGTCCATGGATCTCAATCTGCTGCGCGCCCTGGACGCCCTGCTCCAGGAGAACAGCGTGACCCGTGCCGCCGAGCGGCTCGGTACCTCACCCGCGGCGGTCAGCCGTACGCTGGCCCGGCTCCGCCGTGCCGTCGGTGATCCGCTGCTGGTCCGTGCGGGCCAGCGGATGGTGCCGACGCCGCGGGCGCTGGAACTCCGCGAGGAGGTGGCCGTGTTGCTGCGCGGCTGCGACGACGTCCTTCGGCCGGGGGCCGGTTTCGAACCGGTGCATCTGCGGCGCACGTTCACGGTGCAGGCCACCGACCTGCTGCTGACGGGGCTGGCGGGGACCCTGACCGACCGGGTCCACGCGGAGGCCCCGCACGTGGACGTGGTCTTCCTGCCGGAGGCGGTGGAGGGCGGCCCCGCGCTGCGGCAGGGGCTGGTCGACGTCGAACTGGGCGTCCTCGACCATCTGGATCCCGAGATCCACACCCGCCAGCTCAGGCGCGCGCACCTGGTCGGTGTCGCCCGCAGCGGTCATCCCCTCTTCCACGGGCGGATAGACGCCCGCCGTTTCGCCGCGGCCGGCCACATCGGCGTCTCCCGGCTGGGCAAGCGCACCGGGCCGATCGACCGGGCGCTCGCGGACCTCGGACTGCGGCGCCGGACCGCGGTGGTCGTGCCCGGTTACACGGCCGCGCTGATGCTGGCCCGGGACACCGACCTCGTCGCCCTCACCCTGCCCGACTGGCTCCCCGGCACCATCGCCGCGCTGGGCCTGCGCACCTTCCCGGTCCCCCTCGACCTGGCACCCCTGGACCTCGGGATGGCCTGGCACCCCCGCAACGCGGCCGACCCGGGCCACCGCTGGTTCCGCGACCATCTGGCGGCCGCGGTCCTGGCACCGGACGGGAACGCCTGAGGAACGCCGAACGTCCGCGGATGTGTCGCTACCCTGCGTACCGAAGCAGCGCCGTTCGCGGTCGCGTACGAGGCAGGCGCGTACGTGGTCCAGGTCGGACCGGGAGGCGGCGGCCATCGGGCTCCGTGCCCCGGCACCCTCACATGCACCAATTCGTGCACGATGACGTAGTCGACCAGGTGCATGGGCAGTTGGAAGAGCGACCGCAAGGAGTGATCAGCTCGTGCCCAGATGCGTAGGCGCGAACATCCGCAGCACCGCCGGGAGCACGACCACCGACGGGCCCGGTGCCGCCAGCGCCTTCGCCAGGTCCTCCTGCAGGGTCTCCGGGGTCGTACGGACCGCGGGGACGCCGAAGGACTCCGCCAGGGCCGCGTAGTCCGGGCGGGACAGCTCCGTCGCCGTCGCCTGGCCGAAGGTGTCCGTCATGTACTCGCGGAGGATGCCGTAGCCGCCGTCGTCGACGATGAGCCAGGTGACGGGCAGGTCGTACTGGCGGGCCGTGGCCAGCTCGGCGATCGAGTAGAGGGCTCCGCCGTCGCCGGAGACGGCCAGTACCGGGCGGCTCGGGTCGGCCGCCGCCGCGCCCAGGGCCGCCGGGAAGCCGTAGCCGAGGCCGCCGGCGCCCTGGGCGGAGTGCATGTGGTTGGAGCCCTGCGGGTCGAAGGCGGACCAGGCCCAGTAGGCCAGGATCGTCATGTCCCAGAAGGACGGGGAGTGGGCGGGGAGGGCCCTGCGCACCGAGGCCAACACGTGCTGTTCCAGGGTGAGTTCCTGGGAGGAGATGCGGTCGGCGACCTTACCGAGGAGGGTCCGTACGCGCTCCGGGGCCTCGGCGTCCACCCGCTCGGGCACCGTCTCCAGCAGCGCCTGCAGGGCCAGGCGGGCGTCCGCATGGATGCCGAGGGCCGGGTGGTTGGACTCCAGTTTGCCGAGGTCCGCCTCGATCTGGATCACTCGGCCACGCGGCTTGAACGTGTGGTAGTTGGAGGAGAGTTCGCCGAGGCCCGAGCCGACCACCAGGAGTACGTCCGCGTCCTCCAGGAAGTCCGTGGTGTGGCGGTCCTCCAGCCAGGACTGGAGGGACAGCGGGTGGTGCCACGGGAACGCGCCCTTGCCGCCGAAGGTCGTCACGACGGGGGCCTGGAGTTTCTCGGCCAGCTGGAGCAGCTTGCCCGATGCGTCGGAGCGTACGACCCCGCCGCCCGCGATGATCGCCGGGCGGGCGGCCCGCGACAGCAGGTCCGCGGCGACTGCCGTGAGTTCGGGGCGCGGCACCAGGTCCTCCGGGGTCGCGTCCGGTGCCGTCACCACCGGCAGCGCGGTCGGAGCCAGCAGCACGTCCTGCGGGATCTCCACCCACACCGGGCCGTGCGGTGCCGTCAGCGCCGACTTCCAGGCCGCCGCGATGGCGGACGGGATCTGTGACTGGGTGCGGACCGTGTGGACGGACTTCACCACGCCCCGGAACGAGGCGGCCTGGTCCGGGAGTTCGTGGAGGTAGCCGTGGCGGCCGCCGCCCAGGCCCGCCGTCGGGATCTGGCTGCTGATCGCCAGTACGGGGGCGGAGGCGGAGGCGGCCTCCTGGAGCGCCGCGAGGGACGTCAACGCGCCCGGCCCCGTCGAGAGCAGCAGCGGGGCCGCCTCTCCCGTGATCCTGCCGTACGCGTCCGCCGCGAAGCCCGCGTTGTTCTCCACCCGCAGGCCGACATACGTCAGCGAGGAGCGGCGCAGGGCGTCGAACATGCCGAGGGCGTGCTGGCCGGGCAGGCCGAAGACGGTGGTCGCGCCGAGCCCGGCCAGCGTTTCCACGACCAGGTCTCCGCCGTTCCGGCCCGGGGGCGGGTTCAGCGCGGTCGAGATCTGTGCCGCCGTCGGGCGGAGTACCAGGTCGTGGTCGTGGGTCACTTCGCTTCCGCGTCCTTCCGGGCCGCCGCGATCTGGCGGCTCATGATGGTGGTCAGTTCGTAGGCCGTGTGGGAGGCCGCCACCGAGGTGATCTCCGCGTGGTCGTACGCGGGAGCGACCTCGACGACGTCCGCCGACACCAGGTTGCAGGACGCCAGACCGCGCAGGATCTCCAGCAGCTCGCGGGAGGTCATGCCGCCCGCCTCCGGGGTGCCGGTGCCGGGCGCGTGCGCCGGGTCGAGGCAGTCGATGTCGATCGAGATGTACAGCGGGCGGTCGCCGATGCGCTGGCGCAGCTGGTCGGCGACCTCGTCGGCGCCCCGGCGGTAGATGTCCGCCGAGGTGACGATGCCGAAGCCCATCTTCTCGTCGTCGGTGAGGTCCTGCTTGCCGTACAGGGGGCCGCGGGTGCCGACGTGGGAGAGCGCGGAGGTGTCGAGGATGCCCTCCTCGACCGCGCGGCGGAACGGGGTGCCGTGCGTGTACTCGGCGCCGAAGTAGGTGTCCCAGGTGTCCAGGTGGGCGTCGAAGTGGAGCAGGGCGACGGGGCCGTGCTTCTTCGCCACCGAGCGCAGCAGGGGCAGGACGATGGTGTGGTCGCCGCCGAGGGTCATCAGGCGGGCGCCAGTGCCGAGGAGGTCGTCCGCAGCCGCCTCGATGGTCTCCACGGCCTCGTTGATGTTGAACGGGTTCACGGCGATGTCGCCGCCGTCCGCCACCTGGGCCAGGGCGAAGGGAGAGGCGTCCTGCGCGGGGTTGTACGGGCGCAGCAGCCGGGACGCCTCGCGGATGGCGTTGCCGCCGAAGCGGGCGCCCGGCCGGTACGAGACGCCGGAGTCGAACGGCACGCCCACGACGGCGACGTCGGCGGTGCCGACCTCGTCGAGGCGGGGCAGCCTGGCGAAGGTCGCGGGGCCGGCGTACCGCGGGATGCGGGAGGAGTCGACGGGGCCGCGGGGCGTCTCGTTGCTGCTCATAATGAAATGCCTTCTTTCCTGCGCTTCGTCGCGCATGTACTGCTTTCCCTACGACTCTACTGGGGAGCGGGGACCGGTTCGGACACGAGTTCGGCGGACCGTCCGGCGAGACGCTCGCGCCAGGCGGTCAGGACCGCCTCGTCGGTGGGCCTGGTCGCCAGGGATACGGCGACGTAGGCGGCGAGGGAGGCCAGGAGGCCGTAGTAGACGGGTTCGTCGGCGAGGATGCCGTACCCGGCCATGAGGCCGATGACGGCCAGGCCGCCCACGATCACGGAGGCCAGTGCGCCCTGCACGGTGCCGCGCTTCCACAGCAGCCCGCCGAGGATGGGCACGAGCAGGCCGCCGACGAGGAGGTTGTACGCCACCGTCAGGGCCTCCACGACGTTGTTCAGCGCGATCGCGGTGCCGATCACCGCCACGCCCATGATCAGGATGAAGGCGCGGTTGCCCTTCACCTCGTCGTGCGCGTCCCCGTCACGCCGGACCACGCCCCGCAGCCGCGACCAGATGTCGTTGTTCGCGACCGTGGCGCAGGCGATCAGCGCACCGGAGGACGTCGACATCACCGCGGCCAGGGCGGCGGCCAGCACCAGTCCCCGTACGCCGATGGGGAGTTCGTCCTTGACGACGGTGGCGAAGGCGTCGTCGGGGCTGCCCAGCCGGGGGTAGAGGACCTTGGCCGCCGTGCCGATGACGGCTCCGGCGAGGGCGTAGGCCAGACAGTAGGTTCCGGCCACCGTGCCGCCCCACTTCGCGGTCCTGTCGCTGCGGGCGGTGAACACGCGCTGCCAGATGTCCTGGCCGATCAGCATGCCGAAGGTGTAGATCAGGACGTAGGTGAAGATGGTCTCGCCGCCGATGCCCAGCGGGTCGAAGTACGAGGTCGGCAGCTTGGCCCTCATCTCGGAGAAGCCGCCCGCCTTGACCACGGCGACGGGCAGGAGCAGGAGCAGGACGCCGATCGTCTTGACGACGAACTGCACCATGTCCGTCAGCGTGATCGACCACATGCCGCCGAGGGCGGAGTAGGCGACGACGATCGAGCCGCCGAGGATGATCGCGACGGTCCGGTTCATGTCGAAGAGGACGTCGAAGATGGTGGCGTACGCGATGGTCGAGGTCACCGCGAGCATGAGCGTGTACGCCCACATCACGACGCCCGAGATCACGCCCGCCCGGCCGCCGTAGCGCAGGTCCAGCATCTCGGAGACGGTGTAGACCTTCAGGCGGGCGATGCGGGCGGAGAAGAAGACGGAGAGGGCCAGCAGGCCGAGGCCGATGGTGAAGACCATCCAAGCGCCGGAGAGGCCGTACCGGTAGCCGAGGCCGACGCCGCCGATGGTGGAGGCGCCGCCGAGGACGATGGCGGCCATGGTGCCGGAGTACATCGCAGGGCCGAGGCGGCGGCCCGCCACCAGGAAGTCGCTCTTGGACCTGGCACGGCGCATGCCCCACCAGCCCATGGCCAGCATGCCGGCCAGATAGACGACGATCACTGTGTAGTCGACGGCCATGGGGCCCTCCTTCACTCGTAGTCGCACTGGGGGTCGCCGGCGGGTGACGTCCATCGACAGTAGGTGGCCGGAAAGCGACTGCGAAGTGTAGGTTTCATCCATTCGAGCGGGACGATATGGAGAGAACGCACACCATGCCGGATCCCACTGTTCCCCCCACGCCACCGGTGTCTCTCACGGCTCTGCTGGCCCGCGAGGACCTCGCCCTGCGCCAGATCGCGGGCCCCTCCGACCCCGGCATCGTCATCCACTGGGCGCACACCTCGGAGATGGCCGACCCGTACCCGTACCTGCTGGGCGGCGAGCTGCTGCTGACGGCGGGGGTGCACGTCCCGGAGGCGGCGGGATCGGGGACGTACTTCGACGACTACGTCTCCCGGATCGTGGCGGCGGGCGGCGCGGCCCTCGGGTTCGGTCTCGCCCCCGTCCACGACACGGTCCCGCGTGCGCTGGTCGCGGCCTGCGACTCCTACGGCCTTCCGCTGCTGGAGGTCCCGCCCCGGACCACGTTCTCCGGTGTGGCCCGCGCGGTGTGGCAGCTGATGGCCCAGGCCCGCCTGGCCGAACTCCGCCGCGTCACGGAGGCCCAGCAAAGCCTGGCCTCCGCCGCCTCCCGACCCGATCCGGTCCCCTCGGTCCTGCGCCAGCTGGCCCGGCGCCTGGGCGGCCGGGCGGTGCTGTACGGCCCCGACGGCACGCAGATCGCGGGCGCGGGACGGGAGCCGGCGGAAGAGGCGCGGGAGGCACTGACGGGTCTGGCGGAGGTGGTACGACCCACGGGGCGCCCGGCTCCCACCTCCGCCACCGACACCCTCGGCGACACCCACCTCGCCGCCTACGCCCTCGGTGCCGGAGAGGGCTTCGTGCTCGGCGTCGCCACCCCCCACCGCGAACCCGGCGACCACACCATCGCCTCCGTCGCCTCCGTCCTGCTGTCGCTCCTCACCGGCGAGCACCAGAGCGGTGCCGGGGCGGCCCGGTCCTCCGCGCTCGTGCGGCTGCTGCTCGGCTCGGCGCCCGAGGCGGTCGCGCCGCTCCTCGGAGCCGGGCGGTGGGTCGTCGTGCACGCCCGGCCGGAGGGCCAGCTGCCGGATGCCGTGGCCGCCTCCGCGCTGGGGGCCGCGCTGGGGTCGCCGTTGGTCGACCTCGCCCGTGATGCCGTACGGGTGCTGGTGCCGGCCGGGCGGGAGCCGCAGCCGCAGGCCGGTTGGACCCTCGGGGTCAGTTCTGCCGTCGAGCCGCCCGAGTGGCCGGCCGCCGACGGCCAGGCGGCGCGGGCGCTGGCCCGCGCCCGCGCCACCCGTACGCCGCTGGTCCGGCACCGGGCCCGGCCCGGGCTGGCGGAGTTGGTGCCGCGGGAGGAGGCCGAGGCCCACGCCCGGGCGCTGCTCGCACCGCTCGGCGCCCATCCGCCGCTCGCCGAGACCCTGCGTACCTGGCTGTCGCTGCACGGCAGTTGGGACCGTACGGCGGTGGCGCTCCAGGTGCACCGCAACACCGTGCGGCAGCGGATCGCCCGGTGCGCGGCGCTGCTGGACGCCGACCTGGACGACCCTGACGTACGCATGGAGTTGTGGTTCGCGTTGCGCGGCGGCAAGTGACCCCCGTCCCAGCGTGCGATATGCCGAGGACGCGCACAGGACGCTGCCCCACAATGGGAGGCATGCCGATATCCGGGACACCCAGCCGCGCCCAGCTCGTCGACCACCTGGTGAGGACCCGTATCGCGGGAGACGTCGCCACGCCCCGCGAGAACAACCTCTCCCACTACCGCAGGCTGGCCAACGGCGACCGCAACTTCTGGTTCGGTCTGGAACTCGGCGACCGCTGGACCGACGAGCAGGACGTGCTCGCGGTGATGGCCGAGCGGGTGGGTGTCAGCGACGATCCCGAATACCGGTACGGGCAGGACACCATCGACCCCGAGTTGACCGTGGACGCGCTGGAGCGGATGGCGGCGCGGTTGCGCAAGGCGGCCGAGGGGCAGCAGCGGGTGCTGTTCGCGACCGGACACCCGGGCGGCCTGCTGGACGTGCACCGGGCCACGGCCGCCGCGCTGCGCGCCGCCGGCTGCGAGATCGTGGTCATCCCGGACGGGCTGCAGACGGACGAGGGGTACGTCATGCAGTTCGCGGACGTGGCCGTGCTGGAGCACGGGGCGACGCTGTGGCACACCCACTCGGGCGAGCCGATGCGGGCCATTCTGACGGGACTTGAGCGGGAGGGCCGCCCGTTGCCGGACCTGGTGGTCGCCGACCACGGCTGGGCCGGGTACGCCGGACAGCACGGCCTGGACGCGGTCGGGTACGCCGACTGCAACGACCCGGCGCTGTTCCTCGCCGAGTCCGAGGGCACCCTGCAGGTCGCCGTACCCCTCGACGACCATGTGGTCAGCCCGCGTTACTACGACCCCCTGACGGCGTATCTGCTGGCCGAGGCCGGAATGGCGTAACGCGGTACGCGCCGGGGACCGTGATCACCACGGTCACCGTGATCACCATGGTCGCGCCCGGGCTCAGCGCGGGACGCGGACCACGCCCTCCTGGATGACCGTGATGGCGAGCCGGCCGTCCTGCGTGTAGATACGGGCCTGGCCGAGGCCGCGGCCGCCGTGTGCGGACGGCGACTCCTGGTCGTACAGCAGCCATTCGTCGGCGCGGAAGGGCCGGTGGAACCACATCGCGTGGTCCAGGGAGGCGCCCACGACATCCCCTACGGCCCAGCCGCCGCGGCCGTGCGCGAGCAGCACGGAGTCGAGGAGGGTCATGTCGGAGACGTAGGTGGCGAGGACGACGTGCAGGAGGGGGTCGTCGTCGAGCTTGCCGTTGGTGCGGAACCACACCTGCGAGTGCGGCTCGCGGGGCGCGCCGAACTGCCCGTACGGCGGCTCGTCCACGTACCTGAGGTCGATCGCCTCGCGGGCCTGCAGGAACCTCTCGACGACCTCGGGCGCGAGGTGGTCGTAGCCGCGCAGCCGCTCCTGCGAGGTGGGCAGGGTCGCCGGGTCGGGCGAGGCGGGCATGGGCGCCTGGTGCTCCAGCCCCTCTTCGTACGTCTGGAAGGACGCCGAGAGGTGGAAGATCGGCTTGCCGTGCTGGACGGCGACCACGCGGCGGGTGGTGAAGGACCGGCCGTCGCGGATGCGGTCGACGGTGTAGACGATCGGTGCGCCGGGGTCGCCCGGGCGCAGGAAGTAGGCGTGCAGGGAGTGGGCGGGGCGGTCGGCGGGGACCGTCCGGCCTGCGGCGACCAGCGCCTGTGCCGCGACCTGCCCGCCGAAGACGCGGGGGACGACGGCGGAGCGGGACCGGCCGCGGAAGATGTTCTCCTCGATCTGCTCCAGGTCGAGCAGATCGAGGAGATCCTGGAGTGCCTGGCTCATGGGTTTCTGTTGTACCGGCCGGTGGATCGCGCCCGGTCACACGGCCCTTACAGGCCCATGTCCTTGGCGATGATCGTCTTCATGATCTCGCTGGTGCCGCCGTAGATGCGGTTGACGCGGTTGTCCGCGTACAGGCGGGCGATCGGGTACTCGTTCATGTAGCCGTAGCCGCCGTGCAGCTGCAGGCAGCGGTCGATGACACGGTGGGCGACCTCGGTGCAGAACAGCTTGGCGCTGGCGGCCTCGGCGGGGGTCAGCTCACCGGCGTCCAGGGCCTCGGTGGCGCGGTCGGCGACGGCCTCGGCGGCGTCCACCTCGGCCTGGCAGGCGGCCAGCTCGAACTTGGTGTTCTGGAAGTGGGCGACCGGCTTGCCGAAGACGGTGCGCTCCTGGACGTACTGCTTGGCGAACCGGACGGCGGCCTTGGCCTGCGCGTAGGCGCCGAAGGCGATGCCCCAGCGCTCGGAGGCCAGATTGTGGCCGAGGTAGGAGAAGCCCTTGTTCTCCTCGCCGAGCAGGTCCTCGACCGGGACCTTGACGTCGACGAAGGCCAGCTCGGCGGTGTCGGAGGTCTTCAGACCCAGCTTGTCGAGCTTGCGGCCGACGGAGTAGCCCTCGGACTTGGTGTCCACGGCGAACAGGGAGATGCCGTGCCGGCGGTCCTCGGCGGTGGGCGCGGCGGTGCGGGCGCACACGATCACGCGGTCGGCGTGGACGCCGCCGGTGATGAAGGTCTTGGCGCCGTTGAGGACGTAGTGCGTGCCGTCCTCGGAGAGCTTGGCGGTGGACTTCATGCCCGCGAGGTCGGAACCGGTGCCCGGCTCCGTCATCGCGATGGCCCACATCTCCTCGCCGGTGGCGAACTTCGGCAGGTAACGCTTCTTCTGCTCGTCGGTGGCGAGCATCTTGATGTAGGGGAGCGCCAGCAGGACGTGGACGCCGGAACCGCCGAAGTTCACGCCCGCGCGGGCGGTCTCCTCGTAGACGACGGCCTCGAACTTGTGGCTGTCCAGGCCGGCGCCGCCGAACTCCTCGGGGACGCTGATGCCGAAGATGCCCAGCTCGCCGAGCTTGTAGTAGAAGTCGCGCGGCGCCTGGCCGGCGGCGAACCACTCGTCGTAGACGGGGACGACCTCGGCCTCGATGAAGGCGCGCAGGGTCTCCCGGAACGCCTCGTGATCCTCGTTGAACACCGTACGGCGCACGCCGCCCACCTCCAGGTACCCTGTCTAAGCGCTTGCTCAGACTCGAAGATACCGGCGAGTACGCTACGGCGTCCAGGGTGAGCTTGACCACGCGGTCCGGTCAGTTTCCGGCTTTGCCGTACCGGCGGAAGCCGGAGGTGTCCACAGTCCAGGGGCCGAACGACACCCAGTCGCCGAAGATGTACGACTCCTTGCGGACGTAGCGGCCCTTGCACGGGTCGGAGTGGACCTCGACGGTGGCGGTGCGCGGGTCGACGATCAGACAGTGCGGGATGCTCATGGCGGCATAGTCGGCGAGCCTCTCACCGAACTCGTGGTGCGGGCTCACCGGAGCGACCTCGACGACCGCCGGCACCTGCGTCGCATCGACGGCGAAGCCCTCCTCGTCAAGGGCCGCCTCGGGGATGACCACCGCGTCCGGGCGGCGCATACGGCCGATCGCCGGGTGCTCGATCTGGGGGCCGTTCGCGCAGACGTAGCCGGGGTGAGTGGCCGGCACCTGCCCGTCGAGCTGTTCGCGGATGCGGTGCGCGGCACCCTGATGCCGCATCGGCGGCCGCTTCATGGCCAGTACGGGTCCTGACGGCCCGATCTCGACGCTCCAGGCCCCTTCGACTCGCTCGGCCCAGGCATCGAGCTCCTCGGCGATCACGCGCATCTTCGCGTAGTCCATATCCCGATGATAGTGACCCGCGCCACTACTCCCCCGCCGCCGCGAACGCCCCCCTTGCCATCCGGTGCAGCAGCGCCGCCGTCGCCCCGCGGCCGGGCAACGTCCCCGCGCGGCCCAGGTGGGGCGTGGAGTTCAGCAGGCCGAAGACGGAGTGGACGGCCGAGCGGGCCGACGGCTCCGACAGGCCCGGGTACACCTCGCGGACCACCTCCACCCACAGCTCGACGTACTGCCGCTGGAGCTGGCGGACCAGCTTGCGGTCGCTGTCGCGGAGGCGGTCCAGCTCGCGGTCGTGCAGGGTGATCAGGGGACGGTCGTCCAGGGCGAAGTCGATGTGTCCCTCGATCAGGGAGTCGAGGACGGCGGAGGAGCCCATCCGGCCGTCCGCCTCCGCCAGGCGCCGCTTGGCCCCGGTCAGCAGCTGGCCGCTGATGCCCACCAGCAGCTCGGCGAGCATCGCGTCCTTGCCCGGGAAGTGCCGGTACAGGCCGGGGCCGCTGATGCCGACCGCGGCGCCTATCTCGTCGACACCGACGCCGTGGAAGCCGCGCTCGGCGAAGAGCCGGGCGGCCTCCTTGAGGATCTGCTCGCGGCGGGTCGGGGCGTCGGTTCTGGTGACCATGCAGGCAATTCTAGACAGCGGGGTTAGCGGTCGTTAACCTGAAGGAAATGGTTAACGCTCATTAACACGTTCGACCAACAGGTTCGATCACCGGTGAGGGGACCGCAGGATGCAGGAGGCACCGGAGCTCCGGAGCGCGGCAGATCCCGCGTCGGAGGCCTGGCGGGCCAATGAACGGGCTCATCTCGCACTGGTCGAGGAGCTGCGCGGCAAGCTGGCCGCGGCGGCGCTCGGCGGCGGCGAGAAGGCACGGGCCCGGCACACCGCGCGCGGCAAGCTGCTGCCGAGGGACAGGGTGGACACGCTGCTCGACCCGGGCTCGCCCTTCCTGGAGCTGGCCCCGCTGGCGGCCGACGGGATGTACGAGGGGCAGGCTCCGGCGGCCGGGGTGATCGCCGGGATCGGCCGGGTCAGCGGACACGAGTGCGTGATCGTCGCGAACGACGCCACGGTCAAGGGCGGCACGTACTACCCGATGACCGTGAAGAAGCATCTGCGCGCCCAGGAGGTGGCCCTCGACAACCGGCTGCCGTGTGTCTACCTGGTCGACTCCGGCGGCGCCTTCCTGCCGATGCAGGACGAGGTCTTCCCCGACCGGGACCACTTCGGGCGGATCTTCTACAACCAGGCCCGGATGTCCGGCGCCGGGATCCCGCAGATCGCGGCCGTCCTCGGCTCGTGCACGGCCGGAGGGGCGTACGTCCCGGCGATGAGCGACGAGGCCGTGATCGTCCGCAACCAGGGCACGATCTTCCTCGGCGGCCCGCCGCTCGTGAAGGCCGCCACCGGTGAGGTCGTCACGGCGGAGGAGCTGGGCGGCGGCGAGGTCCACTCCCGGGTCTCCGGTGTCACCGACCACCTCGCCGAGGACGACGCGCACGCCCTGAGGATCGTCCGGAACATCGTCGCCACGCTTCCGGCCCGGCGGCCCCTGCCCTGGGAGGTGCAGCCGGCGGTCGAGCCGAAGGTGGATCCGTACGGGCTGTACGGCGCCGTCCCGGTCGACTCCCGCACTCCCTACGACGTCCGCGAGATCATCGCGCGCGTGGCCGACGGCTCCCGGTTCGCCGAGTTCAAGGCCGAGTTCGGACAGACGCTCGTCACCGGCTTCGCCCGCATCCACGGCCACCCGGTCGGGATCGTCGCGAACAACGGCATCCTCTTCTCCGAGTCCGCCCAGAAGGGCGCCCACTTCATCGAGCTGTGCGACCAGCGCGGCATCCCGCTGGTGTTCCTGCAGAACATCTCCGGGTTCATGGTCGGCAAGGACTACGAGGCGGGCGGCATCGCCAAGCACGGCGCCAAGATGGTGACGGCGGTGGCGTGCACACGCGTGCCGAAGCTGACCGTGGTGGTCGGCGGGTCGTACGGCGCGGGCAACTACTCGATGTGCGGCCGGGCCTACTCCCCCCGCTTCCTGTGGATGTGGCCCAACGCCAAGATCTCCGTGATGGGCGGCGAGCAGGCCGCATCCGTGCTGGCGACCGTCAAGCGGGACCAGCTGGAGGCCCGCGGCGAGGAGTGGCCCGCCGGGGACGAGGAGTCCTTCAAGGCGCCGATCCGCGCGCAGTACGAGCGCCAGGGCAACGCCTACTACGCCACGGCCCGCCTCTGGGACGACGGCGTGATCGACCCGCTGGAAACCCGTCAGGTGCTCGGACTCGCCCTGACGGCCTGTGCCAACGCGCCGCTGGGAGAGCCCCAGTTCGGCGTCTTCCGGATGTGAGGAGGGGAACCGTGTTCGACACAGTGCTGGTCGCCAACCGGGGCGAGATCGCCGTACGCGTCATCCGTACGCTCCGCTCACTGGGCGTGCGCTCGGTGGCGGTCTTCTCCGACGCCGACGCCGACGCGCGGCACGTCCGGGAGGCCGACACGGCGGTACGGATCGGGCCGGCGCCCGCGGCCGAGAGCTATCTGTCCGTCGAGCGGCTGCTTCAGGCCGCCGCCCGCACCGGCGCCCAGGCCGTGCACCCCGGGTACGGCTTCCTCGCCGAGAACGCGGGCTTCGCGCGCGCGTGCGAGGAGGCGGGGCTGGTCTTCATCGGCCCGTCGGCCGACGCGATCGCGCTCATGGGCGACAAGATCCGCGCCAAGGAGACGGTGCAGGCGGCCGGGGTGCCGGTGGTGCCGGGCGGCCGTGACCCCGACCTCGCCGCGGCGGCCCGCGAACTGGGCGCGCCCGTGCTGCTCAAGCCCTCCGCCGGCGGCGGCGGCAAGGGCATGCGCCTGGTGCGGGACATGACCGTGCTGGAGGAGGAGATCGCCGCCGCCCGTCGCGAGGCCCGCGCCTCCTTCGGTGACGACACGCTGCTGGTGGAGCGGTGGATCGACCGGCCCCGGCACATCGAGATCCAGGTGCTGGCCGACGGCCACGGGAACGTGGTCCACCTCGGCGAGCGCGAGTGCTCGCTCCAGCGGCGGCACCAGAAGATCATCGAGGAGGCGCCTTCGGTCCTGCTGGACGAGCGGACCCGCGCGGCGATGGGCGAGGCGGCCGTGCAGGCGGCCCGGTCCTGCGGGTACCGGGGCGCGGGCACGGTGGAGTTCATCGTGCCGGGCGGGGACCCGACGCAGTACTACTTCATGGAGATGAACACCCGTCTCCAGGTCGAGCACCCGGTCACCGAGCTCATCACCGGCCTGGACCTGGTGGAGTGGCAGCTGCGGGTGGCGGCCGGGGAGCGGCTGGGCTTCGCGCAGGAGGACGTGACGCTGACCGGCCACGCGGTGGAGGCGCGGATCTGCGCGGAGGACCCGGCACGCGGGTTCCTGCCGTCCGGCGGCACCGTCCTGCTCCTGGACGAACCGCAGGGCGACGGCATCCGCACCGACTCCGGGCTCAGCGAGGGCACCGAGGTGGGCAGCCTGTACGACCCGATGCTCTCCAAGGTGATCGCCTACGGCCCGGACCGGGCGACGGCGCTGAGGAAGCTTCGAGCGGCCCTCGCGGAGACGGTCACGCTGGGCGTGCAGACCAACGCGGGCTTCCTGCGCCGCCTGCTGGGGCATCCGGCGGTCGTGGCGGGCGAGTTGGACACGGGGCTCGTGGAGCGGGTGGTGGACGAGCTGGTCCCCGCCGACGTGCCGGAGGCGGTGTACGAGGCGGCGGCCGCCGTACGCCTGGAGGCACTGGAGCCCCGTGCGGAGGGCTGGACCGACCCCTTCTCGGTGCCGAGCGGCTGGCGCCTCGGCGGCACCCCGAAGCCGCCCGCCTTCCACCTGCGGCTGCAGGAACCGGTGACGTACACCCCCCGGGGCACCCACACCGTCACCGACGACCGGGTGACGGTCACCCTGGACGGCGTCCGTCACGCCTTCCACCGGGCCGGTGACTGGATCGGCCGGGACGGCGACGCCTGGCACGTGCGCGACCACGACCCGGTCGCCGCATCCCTCACCCGGTCCGGACACGCGGGCGCGGACTCGCTGACCGCGCCCATGCCCGGGACGGTGACCGTCGTGAAGGTCGCGGTCGGCGATGACGTGGCCGCGGGCCAGAGCCTGCTGGTGGTCGAGGCGATGAAGATGGAGCACGTCATCTGCGCCCCGCACGCCGGCACGGTCGCCGAGCTGGACGTGACGCCGGGCACGACGGTCGCCATGGACCAGGTGCTCGCCGTGATCGCGCCGCACGACGAGGAAGGGGTGGTGGCGGAGTGAGTGACCACGGACTGCCCATGGTCGTACCGGCCGGCGACCTGCCCGCGCGGGTGCGGATCCACGAGGTCGGCGCGCGTGACGGGCTGCAGAACGAGAAGATGGCCGTACCGACGTCGGTCAAGGAGGAGTTCATCCGCCGCTTGGCCGAGGCGGGCCTGACGACGATCGAGGCGACGAGTTTCGTGCACCCGAGGTGGGTGCCCCAACTAGCGGACGCCGAGCAGCTGTTCTCGCAGGTCTCCGATCTCGACGTGGACCTGCCCGTCCTGGTGCCGAACCAGCGTGGCCTGGACCGCGCGCTCGCACTCGGCGCCCGCCGGATCGCGGTGTTCGCCAGCGCCACCGAGTCCTTCGCGAAGGCCAACCTCAACCGCACGCTGGACGAGTCGCTGGCCGTGTTCGAGCCGGTGGTGCGGCAGGCGAAGGACGCGGGTGTGCACGTACGCGGCTATGTCTCCATGTGCTTCGGCGATCCCTGGGAAGGGGCGGTCCCCCTCCACCAGGTGGCCCGCGTCTGCACGGCCCTGAGGGACATGGGCTGCGACGAGCTGAGCCTCGGCGACACGATCGGCGTGGCCACACCGGGCCATGTGCTCGAACTGCTCAACCTGCTCAACGAGAAGGGCGTGCCGACCGACATGATCGGCGTGCACTTCCACGACACCTACGGCCAGGCGCTCGCCAACACCTATGCGGCCCTGGAGCACGGGGTGACCACGATCGACGCCTCGGCCGGCGGACTCGGCGGCTGCCCCTACGCCAAGTCCGCCACCGGCAACCTCGCCACCGAGGACCTCGTCTGGATGCTGCACGGCCTCGGCATCGAGACCGGCGTCGACCTCGGCCGTCTGACCGCCACCAGCGTGTGGATGGCCGCCCACCTGGACCGGCCCAGCCCGTCCCGCACCGTCCGCGCACTCGGTAAAACGACACAGCCCCACAAGGACCAGTGATCAGCATGGACCACCGTCTCAGCCCCGAGCTGGAGGAACTCCGCCGTACAGTTGAGGAGTTCGCGCACGACGTGGTGGCGCCGAAGATCGGCGACTTCTACGAGCGGCACGAGTTCCCGTACGAGATCGTCCGCGAGATGGGCCGCATGGGCCTGTTCGGGCTGCCGTTCCCGGAGGAGTACGGCGGCATGGGCGGCGACTATCTGGCCCTCGGCATCGCCCTGGAGGAACTGGCGAGGGTCGACTCGTCGGTGGCGATCACCCTGGAGGCGGGCGTCTCCCTGGGCGCCATGCCGATCCACCTCTTCGGCACGGACGAGCAGAAGCGCGAGTGGCTGCCCCGCCTGTGCGCGGGCGAGATCCTCGGCGCGTTCGGCCTGACGGAACCGGACGGCGGCAGCGACGCGGGCGCGACCCGTACGACGGCCCGCCTGGACCCGGACACCGGCGAATGGGTGATCAACGGCACGAAGTGCTTCATCACCAACTCGGGCACGGACATCACGGGCTTGGTGACGGTGACCGCCGTGACCGGCCGCAAGCCCGACGGCAAGCCGCAGATCTCGTCGATCATCGTCCCGTCCGGCACACCGGGCTTCACGGTCGCGGCCCCCTACTCGAAGGTCGGCTGGAACGCCTCGGACACCCGTGAGCTGTCGTTCCAGGACGTACGCGTCCCGGCGGCCAACCTCCTGGGCGAGGAGGGCCGCGGCTACGCCCAGTTCCTGCGCATCCTCGACGAGGGCCGTATCGCGATCGCGGCGCTGGCGACCGGCCTCGCGCAGGGCTGCGTCGACGAGTCGGTGAAGTACGCGAAGGAGCGCCACGCCTTCGGCAGGCCGATCGGTGCCAACCAGGCCATCCAGTTCAAGATCGCCGACATGGAGATGAAGGCCCACACGGCCCGCCTCGCCTGGCGCGACGCCGCTTCCCGCCTGGTGGCCGGCGAACCCTTCAAGAAGGAGGCGGCCCTCGCCAAGCTCTACTCCTCCACCGTCGCCGTCGACAACGCCCGCGACGCCACCCAGATCCACGGCGGCTACGGCTTCATGAACGAGTACCCGGTGGCCCGTATGTGGCGCGACTCCAAGATCCTGGAAATCGGCGAGGGCACGAGCGAGGTCCAGCGGATGCTGATCGCCCGGGAGCTGGGCTTGGTGAGCTGAGACGGCCCCGCGCTTTCGGAGTTACGGGTGTTCGGGGGCCGGCCCCGGCGCCAGGGCAGCCACCCAGCCACCCAGCCACCCGCACAGCAGGACGCACAACGCGCCGCCCGAAACCACGCCACTGTCCGCAGCGACGTTCGGTGACATCCGCAGCTGCGCGGTGCTCGTCGCCGTTCTCGGCGCCTATCTGGCCGACCGGCTTCCGCGGGCGCTCCGCAGCGGCTGGGCGACCTCCTTGTTCGGGTGCGGGGCGGTCGGCGCCTATACGGTGATCGGGCTCGGAGCGTATATGGGCGGCACCAGGGGACTGCTGCTGGTGCTCGCGGAATTCGTCAGGGACGAGTTCTGCTCGGGTGTCGTCCTGGTCCGAGTCCAGACATTCCGCGCCCGGGCCATCACCGACGCGGAACGGCTCATGGCCACAGCCTCCTACCGCGCTGCGAACGGGAATCCGAGCCCGCCACGGCCTGACCGCCGGCGACACCCGCGCACATGGTTCGGCGAATCAGGTGGTTTTCCGGGCAGAGCATTGCGTGACGGGCGTGCCCGACGTTGGTCAGCGCGTCCGTCATCTGTCTGTGGAGGTAACCGTGAAAGCCGCGAAGTGTGCGACCGGAGTGATGCTGGGGCTGGCGGTGACCGCTGCGATGGTCACCACGGCGGCTTCCGCCGCGCCGCACTCCGCTCTGGCCGGGCGTCTCGTCCTGACCAATGCCGACAACGGCCGCAGCGTGGCCCGGTCGGTCGGTGACGACACCGAGATCCGGCTGACGGCCTACCGCGAGCGGGGTCTGACGTACACATGGGGCATGCCGAACGCCGGCGGTGCCCGCGTCCTGGGCCGGACGGTCGCAGGCATGAGGCCGACGGGTGACGCCTACGCGGTCCTGCATGCGGAAAGCCCGGGTACCGGCACCATCTCCGTCGTACGGAAGTGCCACGCCGACCCCGGGTACGCGTGTCCCCGCACCCTCGCGCCGTGGAAGGCCACCCTCCGGGTGAGCTGAGACGTCGGGCATCGAACAGAGGAACAGAGCCCCCCTGGACAACAGATGAGGTTAGGCTAACCTACCTTCAACCTGTCCGGCGGGCGCTTCGCCCCGTTCGAAAGCAGTCGTACCCATGCCCCACGCCCGTGCCACCCACCTCACTCGCCGCGGCCTTCTCACCGCGGGCGGCGCCGTCGGACTGGCCGCCGCGCTCACCGCCTGCGGGGAGGACAAGGGCAAAGACAGTGGCACGGGCAGCGGGTCGAAGGCGGCCAGGTCCGGCCCCTGGTCCTTCAAGGACGACCGCGGCACGGCCGTGAAGCTCGGCAAGGTCCCCGCGGACATCGTCGCCTTCACCGGGGTCGGCGCCGCGCTCTACGACTACGGCATCCAGGTCAAGGGCGTCTTCGGCCCGACGACGACCAAGGACGGCAAGCCCGACGTCCAGGCCGGCGACATGGACGTCAGCAAGGTGACGGTCCTCGGCAACACCTGGGGCCAGTTCAGCATCGAGAAGTACGCGTCGCTCGCGCCGGACGTGCTGATCTCCACGATGTTCGACGACGCCGGCACGCTGTGGTACGTACCGGAGGAGTCCAAGAAGAAGATCGCCCAGCTGGCGCCGAGCGTCGGCATCTCCGTCTACGACCGTCAGCTCACCGAGCCGCTGCAGCGCATGTGGGACCTGGCCGAGTCGCTCGGCGCGGACATGAAGGCCGCGAAGGTCACCGACGCCAGGAAGCGGTTCGAGGCCGCCGCCGCACGGCTGCGCGCCGCCGCCAAAGCCAAGCCCGGCATCAAGGTGATGGCCGGCAGCGCGAGCGACCAGCTGTTCTACGTCTCCGGCACCAACCTCTCCGCCGACCTGGAGTACTTCAAGGCCCTCGGCGTGAACTTCGTCGAGCCGCCGGAGAGCGCCAAGAAGCAGAGTGGCGGCTGGTACGAGTCGCTGAGCTGGGAGAACGTCGACAAGTACCAGGCCGACATCATCATGATGGACGACCGGTCCTCGACGATCCAGCCCGCCGGCATCACCAAGCCCACCTGGAAGAAGCTGCCCGCGGTGAAGGCGGGGCAGGTCGTCCCCCGCTCCCCCGAGCCGATCCTGTCGTACGACAAGTGCGTGCCGCTGCTGAACAACCTGGCCGAGGCCTTGGAGAAGGCCAAGAAGGTTAGCTGAGGAGCCCCTGATGACGACGGCCGTAGCCGCCCCGTTCCGTTTCTTCTCACTGCACGTCGTACGGACCCGGCGGCTGGGACCGTCGCTCGTCCGTGTCACCTTCGGCGGAGCCGATCTGCACGGGTTCCACTCCGACGGACGGGACCAGTCCCTCTCCCTGTTCCTGCCGCACCCGGGTCAGCCGGAGCCCGTCGTTCCCCTGGAGCTGGGGGACGGGTGGTGGCAGGCCTGGCGCGACCTACCCGATGACGTACGGGCCGTGATGCGCTCGTACACACTGCGGTCCCTGCGCCGGGACCCCGACGAAATCGACATCGACTTCGCCCTGCACACCCCGGCGGGCCCCGCCTCCCACTGGGCCTCCCGGGCGACCGCCGGTGACCGGGTGCTGCTGCTCGGGCCGGCCGTCGCCGACAACCGCGCGATCCGCTTCCGCCCGCCCGAGGACGCCGACCTCGTCGTCCTGTGGGGCGACGAGACCGCCGTACCGGCCGCGACCGCGATCCTCGAATCCCTTCCCGCCGGCGCCCGCGCCCGCGCCTGGCTGGAGGTGCCGCACGCCGGGGACATCCAGGACGTGCGCACCGAGGCGGATGCGGAGATCACGTGGCTCGTACGGCACGACGGGTCCCCCATGGCCGTCGATGCCGTACGGGCCGCCCAACTGCCCGCTGCCGACCGGCCCTACGTGTGGATCGCCGGTGAGTCGGGGCACGTGAAGGCGCTGCGGCGGCACTTCGTCGGCGAGCGCGGCGTCGACCGGCGGCGGGTGACCTTCGTCGGGTACTGGCGGCAGGGGATGACCGAGGAACAACTGCGGGCCGCCGGGTAACTCCCTCTGGAGTGACACCGGTCACGGGTCAGGCATGCCTTGATCCAAATGACTTAGGTTAGGCTAACCTAAGTCGAAACCCCCGCACGGACTGTCCCCTCGGAGGACCCCCACATGCGCTCGCACCTGCTCAATGGCCTCACCGCGGAGCATTACCGCAGCTCCGTGACCGAAGGAGTCGAGCGGGTGGCGGCCAAACTCGCCACCACCGACCGTCCGTTCACCGGCGTCACCGTGGACGCCCTCGCCCCCCGCGTGGACGCCATCGACCTCGACCGGCCGCTCGGCGACACCGCCGCCGCACTCGACGAACTGGAGGACGTCTACCTCCGGGACGCCGTCTGCTTCCACCACCCCCGCTACCTCGCCCACCTCAACTGCCCCGTGGTCATCCCGGCGGTGCTCGGCGAGGCCGTGCTCTCCGCGGTCAACTCCTCCCTGGACACCTGGGACCAGTCGGCCGGCGGCACCCTCATCGAGCGCAAGCTCATCGACTGGACCGCCTGGCGCATCGGCCTCGGCCCCGCCGCCGACGGGGTGTTCACCTCCGGCGGCACCCAGTCCAACCTCCAGGCGCTGCTCCTCGCCCGAGAGGAGGCCAAGAGCGACAGCCTCGCGAAACTGCGTGTCTTCGCCTCCGAGGTCAGCCACTTCAGCGTGCAGAAGTCCGCGAAACTGCTGGGGCTGGGCCCGGACTCCGTCGTCACCGTCCCCGTCGACCACGACAAGCGGATGCAGACCGTCGCCCTCGCCCATGAGCTGGAGCGCTGCCGGCGCGACGGGCTGGTGCCCATGGCGGTCGTCGCCACCGCCGGCACCACCGACTTCGGCTCCATCGACCCGCTCCCGGAGATCGCCGGGCTGTGCGCCCAGTACGCCGTGTGGATGCACGTCGACGCGGCCTACGGCTGCGGGCTGCTCGCCTCCCTGAAGTACCGGGACCGTATCGACGGCATCGAGCGCGCCGACTCGGTCACCGTCGACTACCACAAGTCCTTCTTCCAGCCGGTGAGTTCGTCCGCCGTCCTGGTGAAGGACGCGGCCACCCTGCGGCACGCCACCTACCACGCCGACTACCTCAATCCGCGCCGCATGGTGCAGGAACGCATCCCCAACCAGGTCGACAAGTCCCTGCAGACCACCCGCCGCTTCGACGCCCTCAAGCTGTGGATGACCCTGCGCGTGATGGGCGCCGACGGCATCGGTGAACTCTTCGACGCGGTCTGCGACCTGGCGACCGAGGGCTGGCAGCTGCTCACCGCCGACCCCCGCTACGACGTCGTCGTCGAGCCCGCCCTCTCCACCCTCGTCTTCCGCTACATCCCGGCGGCCGTCACCGACCCGGCCGAGATCGACCGCGCCAACCTCTACGCCCGCAAGGCCCTGTTCGCCTCCGGCGACGCCGTGGTCGCCGGCACCAGGGTCGGCGGCCGTCACTACCTGAAGTTCACCCTGCTCAACCCCGAGACACGGGCGGCCGACATCGCCGCCGTCCTCGACCTGATCGCCGACCACGCCGAGCAGTACCTGGGAGAGTCCCTTGACCGCGCTTCCTGAAGCCACCCGTGTTCATGACTTCGTGGGGATCGGGCTGGGCCCCTTCAACCTCGGCCTCGCCTGCCTCACCGAACCCATCGCCGGTCTGGACGGCGTCTTCCTGGACTCCAAGCCGGACTTCGAGTGGCACGCCGGGATGTTCCTGGACGGCGCCCACCTGCAGACCCCGTTCATGTCGGACCTGGTCACCCTCGCCGACCCGACCTCGCCGTACTCCTTCCTCAACTACCTGAAGGAGAAAGGCAGACTGTACTCGTTCTACATCCGCGAGAACTTCTATCCGCTGCGGGTCGAGTACGACGACTACTGCCGCTGGGCGGCGAGCAAGCTGAGCAGCGTCCGGTTCGACACGACGGTCACGGAGGTGACGTACGAGGACGAGCTGTACGTCGTCCGCACCGGGAACGGCGGCACCTACCGCGCCCGGCGCCTGGTCCTCGGCACCGGCACGGTCCCCCACGTACCGCCCGCCTGCGCGGGGCTCGGCGGTGACGCCGTCCTGCACAACTCCCAGTACATGCACCGCAAGACGGAGCTGCAGACGAAGAAGTCGATCACGATCGTCGGCAGCGGCCAGAGCGCCGCAGAGATCTACCACGAGCTGCTCGCCGAGATCGACGTCCACGGCTACCAGCTCAACTGGGTCACCCGCTCCCCGCGGTTCTTCCCCCTCGAATACACCAAACTGACCCTGGAGATGACCTCCCCGGACTACATCGACTACTTCCGCGCGCTGCCCGAGGAGACCCGTTACCGGCTGGAGAAGCAGCAGAAGGGCCTGTTCAAGGGCATCAACTCGGATCTGATCGACGCGATCTTCGACCTGCTCTACCAGAAGAACGCCGTCAGCGGTGACCGCCCGGTCCCCACCCGCCTCCTCACCAACTCCACACTGAAGAGCGCGCGTTACGAGAGCGGCACCTACACCCTCGGCTTCCACCAGGACGAGCAGGACAAGGACTTCGAGATCCGCACGGAGGGCCTGCTGCTGGCCACCGGCTACCACTACGAGCCCCCGGCCTTCCTCGCCCCGATCCGGGACCGCCTCCGCTTCGACGGCCACGGCCGCTTCGACGTCGCCCGCAACTACGCCATCGACGTCACCGGCCGCGGTGTCTTCCTGCAGAACGCCGGCGTCCACACCCACAGCATCACCAGCCCCGACCTGGGCATGGGCGCGTACCGCAACGCGTACATCATCCGCGAGCTGCTCGGCAGCGAGTACTACCCGGTCGAGAAGACGGTCGCATTCCAGGAGTTCGCCGTATGACCAGCACGAACACGACCTTCACGTTCCGCACCGTCGACCCGCTGCGGGACGCCGGGCTCCTGCACTCCTGGGTCACCCACCCCAAGGCCGCCTTCTGGATGATGCAGGACGCGAAACTGGAGGACGTCGAGCGGGCCTACATGCAGATCGCGGCGGACGAGCACCACCACGCCCTGCTCGGACTGCGCGACGGCGAACCCGCCTTCCTCATGGAGAAGTACGACCCCGCGCACCGCGAGCTGGCCGGCCTGTACGAGGCACAGCCGGGGGACATCGGCATGCACTTCCTCACCCCGGCGACCGACACGCCCGTCCATGGTTTCACCAGGTCCGTCATCACCGCGGTGCTGGCCCACCTCTTCGAGGACCCGGCGGTGGAGCGTGTCGTGGTCGAGCCGGACGTGCGCAACACGGCCGTACACGCACTTAACGAGGCCGTCGGGTTCGTGGCCGAGCGGGAGGTCCGGAAGCCGGAGAAGAAGGCGCTGCTGAGCTTCTGCACGCGCGAGCAGTTCGCCGCCGCGACGGGGGTGGCCGCATGACCGTCGCCGACGCCGTGGCCCACCTCTCCCCCGAGCGCTGGGAGACCGCCAACCGGCTGCTGATACGCAAGGCGCTCGCCGAGTTCACGCACGAGCGCCTGATCACGCCCGCGCAGGAGGGTGACGGGTACGTCGTCCGCAGCGACGACGGCCTGACCTCCTACCGCTTCTCCGCCGTCCGACGCGCCCTCGACCACTGGCAGGTCGACGCGGAGTCCATCACCCGGCACCGCGACGGCGCCGAACTCCCGCCGGCCGCCCTGGACTTCTTCATCGAGCTGAAGGAGTCCCTGGGGCTGAGCGACGAGATCCTGCCGGTCTATCTGGAGGAGATCTCCTCCACCCTCTCCGGCACCTGCTACAAGCTCACCAAGCCCCGCATTACCTCCGCGGAGCTGGCGGACGGCGGCTTCCAGGCGATCGAGACCGGGATGACCGAGGGCCACCCCTGCTTCGTCGCGAACAACGGCCGGCTCGGATTCGGCATCCACGAGTACCTCTCCTACGCCCCCGAGACCGCGAGCCCCGTCCGGCTGGTGTGGCTGGCCGCGCACCGCTCGCGGGCCGCGTTCACGGCGGGCGCCGGGATCGCCTACGAGGACTTCATCCGGCAGGAGCTGGGGGCGGTGACCGTGGAGCGGTTCCACGGCCGGCTGACCGACCAGGGCCTCGACCCCGCCGACTACCTCCTCATCCCCGTCCACCCCTGGCAGTGGTGGAACAAGCTGTCCGTCACCTTCGCCGCCGAGGTGGCACGCCGGCACCTGGTCTGCCTCGGCGAGGGCGACGACGAGTACCTGGCCCAGCAGTCCATCCGGACCTTCTTCAACACCTCGCACCCCGGGAAGCACTACGTCAAGACGGCCCTGTCCGTCCTCAACATGGGCTTCATGCGCGGGCTGTCGGCCGCCTACATGGAGGCGACCCCGGCCATCAACGACTGGCTGGCCCAGCTGATCGAGAACGACGCCGTGCTGAAGTCGACCGGTCTGACGATCATCCGGGAGCGGGCGGCCGTCGGCTACCGCCATCTGGAGTACGAGCGGGCCACCGACCGCTACTCGCCCTACCGCAAGATGCTGGCCGCACTGTGGCGGGAGAGCCCGGTGCCCTCACTCCAGGACGGCGAGTCCCTGGCCACCATGGCCTCCCTGCTGCACGTGGACCACACCGGTGCCTCCTTCGCGGGCGCACTGATCACCCGCTCGGGACTTACGCCGGCGGAGTGGCTGCGCCGGTACCTGCGGGCGTACTACACCCCGCTCCTGCACAGCTTCTACGCCTACGACCTCGTCTTCATGCCGCACGGCGAGAACGTGATCCTGGTGCTGAAGGACGGGGTGGTCCAGCGGGCGGTCTACAAGGACATCGCCGAGGAGATAGCGGTGATGGACCCGGACGCGGTCCTGCCGCCGGAGGTCCGGCGGATCCGCGTCGAGGTCCCGGACGACAAGAAGCTGCTGTCGCTCTTCACGGACGTCTTCGACTGCTTCTTCCGCTTCCTCGCCGCCCACCTCGCCGCCGAGGGAATCCTCCAGGAGGACGCCTTCTGGCGCACGGTCGCCGAGGTCACCCACGAGTACCAGGACGCGAACCCCGAACTGGCCGACCGGTTCCGCCAGTACGACATGTTCGCCCCCGAGTTCGCACTGTCCTGCCTCAACCGCCTCCAGCTGCGCAACAACCAGCAGATGGTGGACCTGACCGACCCCTCGGGCGCCCTCCAGCTGATCGGCACACTGAAGAACCCGATCGCCGGGTTCTGAGCGTGGGGCTTGATGGCCCCGCGCATCGGGTATCGCAGGCGCATGCGGGCATGGGGAGCGGCGGTGTGGGCGGGGCCCTGGTGGGAGGCGTTCATGCTGGGCGTGGTGAGGCGGGTGCAGGCGAGGGCCGATCCGCAGCCGTGGTGGATGCCGCGGCGCGTGCTGACCGTGGTGTCGGCCGATGTCGACGCCGCTTCGGGAGTCGCGGCGATCTGGGCGCTGTGGCGCCCGAAGTCATCGCGGACGCGTGAGCACACCGAGCTCCTGGAGTGGCACGACGAGCAGTGGCAGTACCTGGGAGGCGGCTGGGGCGATGGAGAGGGAGACGACGGTGCCGACGTCGATGTGCTCGACGTCCGCCACACCGCGGGCTCCCTCAGCCTCACCCACCGCCTCGACCCTCCTGACTCCCCCGCCGCAGCCCCATGGATCGGTTGCGACATCGTGCGCCTCGGGCCGGACGTGGGCCATGTTCTCATCGGTGCCCGCCGGATCGAGGCTCCCGAGCAGCGCAGGCTCATCGCCGTCTGGACGTCTCCCCGCGCCACCGGCCGCGGAGTCCGTCCCGTCATCGCGGCCCTGGCCCGCGACGGCACCGAACTCTCCCGCCTCGGACCCCACGACGCCCTGGACACCCATACCTGGGCGCGCGTGAGAGACGAGCTCCAGCCGGCCTGCTTCGGCAGCCGGCTCCGAAGACGGACGGGCACCCCGGAGTGCGGTCCTCCGGGGTGTCCGTCGGCGTGTGGTCAGTTCGCCGGCCAGGGGACCTGGGGTGAGTGGTAGTAGGTGATGCCCAGGGCGTCCCAGCGCGGGCCCTGGGCCGCCAGTCGCACCTTGTACGTGTCCCAGTCGTGCGTGGCCGCCGGGGACCAGCCCAGTTCGGCGGCGCCGGGCAGGCGGGGGAACGCCATGTACTCGATGTCGGCGGACTTCTGCAGGGTCTCCGACCACAGGGGCGCCTCCACGCCCCGGACGGCCGAAGCCGGCGCGCCCGGAAGGTAGGCGCCCGGGTCCCAGTCGTACGACCGCTTGACCTCGACCAGGCCCGCCCAGTCCAGGCCCAGCTTGGTGTCCTTGGTGTACTTCATGTCGAGGTAGATCCGGTCCGCAGGGGAGAGGATCAGGCCGGTGCCGTTCTGGGCGGCCTTGGCGACCTGGTCCTTCTCCGCCGCGCTGGTGCTGTCCAGGCCCCAGTACTGGGCGAGGGCGCCCGGGACCGGGTGGGCGCCGGTGAGCTGGTGCCAGCCGATGACCGTCTTGCCGTACTTGGCGACGATCGGCTGCACGCGGTCCATGAACGCCACGTAGTCGGCGTGACTGGTGGAGTGCGCCTCGTCGCCGGCGATGTGGAGGTAGCGGCCGGGGGTGAGGGCGGCCAGCTCCCGGATCACGTCGTCCGCGAAGTCGTAGGTGACCTGCTTGGGCACGCACAGCGAGCTGAAGCCGACCTTCGTACCGGTGTACAGCGGGGGTGCCACGCCGTCGCAGTTGAGCTCGGCGTAGGAGGCGAGGGCCGCGTTGGTGTGGCCGGGCATGTCGATTTCGGGGACGACCTCCAGATAGCGGGAGGCCGCGTACCGGATGAGCTCCTGGTACTGCGCCTTGGTGTAGTAGCCGCCCGTGCCGCCGCCGACCTCCGTGGAGCCGCCGTAGGTGGCCAGACGCGGCCAGGAGTCCAAGGCGATGCGCCAGCCCTGGTCGTCGCTGAGGTGCAGATGCAGCTCGTTGATCTTGTAGAGGGCCAACTGGTCGATGTACCGCTTGACCTGGTCGACGGTGAGGAAGTGCCGGGAGACGTCCAGCATGGCGCCCCGGTAGGAATAGCGGGGGCGGTCCTCCACGGTGCCGCCGGCGATCTGCCAGGGGCCGGTCTGCACGGTCCTCTTCTCGACCGCCGCCGGCAGGAGCTGACGCAGGGTCTGCACGCCGTGGAAGAGGCCTGCGGGGGCGCTCGCGGTGATGGTGACGCCGCCCGCGTCGCTGTGCAGCCGGTAGCCCTCGGCACCGAAGTCGCCCTGTGCGAGGCGGAGTCGGATACCTCCGGTGCCGTGGTCGGTGAGCGGCAGCGGGTAGCCGGTGGAGGGCCGCAGGATGCCGGTGAGGTACGCGCCGATCCGGCGGACCTCGGCGGAGTCGTCGACCCGGACGCCGGTCGCCCGCGTGATGCGGTACGGCGTTCCGCCGGGCGTGACGGAGGCGGGTGCCGGGATCACCCGGTCCAGCGGGGTGGGGGCGGCCGCTCTCGCCGCGGGGGCGGCGCCGAGCGTGAACACACCGGCCGCCGCCACCAGCAGCAGCAGTGATCCGAGCAGGCGGGTGGTGCGGGGAGTCGTGCTGTGCGTGCGTCTCACATGCGCTCCCTTCAGATGTGGTCGAGACCACTCTCCCGCAGATCCGGGGAAACAATCCCTCCACGGCGGAAATCATCCAGAAGGACGGCACCCGGACCTTCGACGGCGATGCCCTGCGGCTCACCCCGGGCCGGGAGAAGAAACGTGAGCCTGCTCCGCCGTGAGCTGGGCGCGAACTCGCCTTGCCGCTGGGGACGTTGGCCGGTGTCCCCTGCGAGCAGGGGCGGCCCCGGACGCTGGTCCAGCGCTACGAGGCCCTGACCGGGGAGGAGCCGGGGAGGGGTTCGCCCTGGCCGAGCAGGCGGTCCTCAAGCGGAGGTGAGGACCGCCCGCCGGATGACTCACTTCGCCGTGCGGGAGACCGTGAAGTGGTCGATGCGGTCGCCGGTCTCGGCGATGCCCGACACCGTCAGGGTGGTCTGACGGCCCTTCGGCGCGGGGGTGACGTCCACGCGCAGGAAGGAGTAGTTGAGGTAGCGCACCCGGGACCAGGTGACGGTCTCGTCGACCTTGCCGTCCTTGGTGTTGATGAAGGAGGCGACCGAGTCCACCTCGTGCTCGTGGCCCTCGTAGGAGTCCGGGGCGGAGAAGGCGTACAGGCTGCGGCCCGCCGCGCCCGCCGTGACGTAGACCACGCCCTCGGTCTCGGGGTAGGCGGTGCCGCCGATCGGCAGCTTCTTGGTGACCTGGCCGGCCTTGATGACGTCGGTGCGCTCGTACTGGTGGTTGTGGCCGTTGATGACCAGGTCCACCTGGTACTTCTCGAACAGCGGCACCCACTCCTGGCGCACGCCCCCCTCCGAGGCGTGCGCCGTGGACGTGCAGTACGCGCAGTGGTGGAAGAACACGACGATGAAGTCGATGTCCTCACAGGCCCGGTACTTCTTCAGCTGGGCCTCGAACCAGTTGGTTTGAGTTCCGCCGGATATGCCCAGGTTCGCCGGGATCTCGAAGGAGACGTCGTTCGGGTCCAGCGAGATGACCGCGGTGTTGCCGTGGACGAAGGAGTAGACGCCGGGCAGGTTCTTCGCGTCCGGGCCGTTGTCCGGAAGGGTCCAGCGGGCCTCCTCGCCGCCGTAGCCGTTGGGCGAGTACCAGGCCTCCATGTCGTGGTTGCCGTACGAGACCATCCACGGGATCTGCTTGGCGACCGACTCGGTCTGGTACAGGAACTGGTCCCAGGTGCGTGAGTCGAAGCCGGTGTCGGTGGTCTTGCCCTGGCCGGCCGGGTCGCCGTAGGCGATGTCGCCGGCATGCAGATGGAAGGCCGGGTTCTGGCCCAGGATCAGGCTGTCGTTGGCCAGGGCGTGATAGCTGACGCCCTGGTCGCCGAAGGCGGTGAAGGTGAACGGCGCCTTGTGGGCGGGGGCGGTGGTGAAGGTGCCCAGGGTGCCCAGCAGGTGCCGCTCGGCCGGGTCGAAGCCCTCGTGGCCGACGCCGTAGTAGTAGGTCCTGCCGGGCCGCAGGTGAGTGAGCCGGGCGTGCAGGTAGTACTGCGTGTGGTCGCCGCTCGCGCCGACGCCGGCCGGCGTGTAGAGGCTGCGGACCTCGGCCTCGATCTTGCGGGAGAGGTCCCAGGGGTGGGCGCCGATGCGGATGAACGGCTTCTTCACGGCGACCGGGACCTGCCAGGAGACGGTCATCTCCGTGCGAGGGTCGTTGCCGTAGGCGAGGTGGCGGCCGAAGGGGGCGACGAGGGCGCCGTCGACCGTCTCGGCGGCGGGGGCGGTGGCCTGCGTCGGCACGGCCGCCCGGGCGGTGGCGCCCGGCACGAACGCGCCACCCGCGACGGCGCCCAGCGTGACCGCGCCACCTCTGATCAGGTTGCGCCGCGAGAATCTGGCGCGCAGGTACTCGTGCTGCTCGGCCATGCTCATGCGCTCGGCCAGCTTCTCGGGTACTCCCATACGAGGAATGTCCATGGCGTCCGAAACTCGTGGGTCCCGGCAACGAGATGCAGGACACAGAGTGGACGGCTTGCGAACAGAGATCCAACAGCACTCACGGCGGAGGTCTGCCCGAAATCGGGCACGCTCCTTGCGAAACCGGGTCCCGTACCCCAGGATCTACCGGGTGCACGACGAACTGGTTGATCACCTGACGCGGTCCACGCCCCTGGCCAGGGGCGAGGCGCTGCGGGTGATCCAGGACGTGCTCGCCTACTTCGACGAGTCGACGGAGGACTACGTCCGTCGCCGTCACCGTGAACTGCAGGCCCAGGGCCTGGTCAACGCCGAGATCTTCGAACGGGTCTCGGCGGACCTCAAGTACCGAGCGGTGGCACCGCCCGAGCTGACGCTCCGGCAGCTGCGCCGCATCGTCTACGGCTAGGAATACCCATACATGTGCGGAATTGTCGGATACATCGGGAAGCGTGACGTAGCCCCGCTGCTGCTCGAAGGGCTGCAGCGGCTGGAGTACCGCGGCTACGACTCCGCGGGCATCGTCGTCACCTCCCCGAAGGCGGCCGGCCTGAAGATGGTCAAGGCCAAGGGCCGGGTGCGCGACCTGGAGGCCAAGGTCCCGGCGCGTTTCAAGGGCACCACCGGCATCGCCCACACCCGCTGGGCCACCCACGGCGCCCCCTCCGACGTCAACGCCCATCCGCACATGTCGGCCGACAACAAGGTCGCCGTCGTCCACAACGGCATCATCGACAACGCTGCCGACCTGCGCCGCAAGCTGGAGGCGGACGGCGTCGAGTTCCTCTCCGAGACCGACACCGAGGTGCTCACCCACCTCATCGCCCGTGCCACGGCCGAGAAGCTGGAGGACAAGGTCCGCCAGGCGGTCCGCGTGATCGAGGGCACCTACGGCATCGCCGTCCTGCACGCCGACTTCCCCGACCGGATCGTGGTGGCCCGCAACGGCTCCCCGGTGGTCCTCGGCATCGGCGAGAAGGAGATGTTCGTCGCCTCCGACATCGCCGCGCTGGTCACCCACACCCGCCAGATAGTGACCCTCGACGACGGCGAGATGGCCACGCTCAAGGCCGACGACTTCCGCACCTACACCACCGAGGGCACCCGCACCACCGCCGAGCCCACGACCGTGGAGTGGGAGGCCGAGTCGTACGACATGGGCGGCCACGACACCTACATGCACAAGGAGATCTTCGAGCAGGCCGACGCCGTGGACCGCGTGCTGCGCGGCCGCATCGACGACCGCTTCTCCACCGTGCACCTCGGCGGCCTGAACCTGGACGCGCGCGAGGCCCGGCAGATCCGCCGGGTGAAGATCCTCGGCTGCGGCACCTCGTACCACGCGGGCATGATCGGCGCCCAGATGATCGAGGAGCTGGCCCGCATCCCCGCCGACGCCGAGCCGGCCTCCGAGTTCCGCTACCGCAACGCGGTCGTCGACCCCGACACCCTGTACGTCGCCGTCTCCCAGTCCGGTGAGACGTACGACGTGCTCGCCGCCGTCCAGGAGCTGAAGCGCAAGGGCGCCCGGGTCTTCGGCGTCGTCAACGTGGTCGGCTCGGCGATCGCCCGCGAGGCGGACGCCGGCATCTACGTCCACGCGGGCCCCGAGGTCTGCGTGGTCTCGACGAAGTGCTTCACCAACATGACGGTGGCCTTCGCGCTGCTCGCCCTGCACCTCGGCCGCACCCGTGACCTCTCGGTCCGCGACGGCAAGCGGATCATCGAGGGCCTGCGCAGGCTGCCCGAGCAGATCACCGAGATCCTCAAGCAGGAGGAGCAGATCAAGGAGCTGGCCGAGCTGTACGCCGACGCCCGCTCGATGCTCTTCATCGGCCGTGTCCGGGGCTATCCGGTGGCCCGCGAGGCCTCCCTGAAGCTCAAGGAGGTCTCCTACATCCACGCCGAGGCCTACCCCGCCTCCGAGCTGAAGCACGGCCCGCTGGCCCTGATCGAGCCGGCCCTGCCGACGGTGGCGATCGTCCCCGACGACGACCTGCTGGAGAAGAACCGCGCGGCCCTGGAGGAGATCAAGGCCCGCAGCGGCAAGATCCTCGCGGTGGCCCACCAGCACCAGGACAAGGCCGACCAGACGATCGTCGTCCCGAAGAACGAGGACGAGCTCGACCCCATCCTGATGGGCATCCCGCTGCAGCTGCTGGCGTACCACACGGCGAAGGCCCTGGGCCGGGACATCGACAAGCCGCGCAACCTGGCCAAGTCGGTGACGGTGGAGTAGTACCGCGACGACAGAAAGGACCCCCACGTGTGCCACCGAGCACGTGGGGGTCCTTCCGGTGCCGCTGGGAATCAGCCGGTGGCCGTCACCCCCCGGCCGGCGGCACGCCCCGGAAGCGTCGTCGGCCAGTGGGCCAGCGCGGCCGTCGCCGCGTACCAGGCCACCGCACCGGAGACCGCGGCGACCCAGCCGCCGGCCTTGGCCAGGGAGGAGCTGTCGGCGAAGGCCGCGACCGCCAGCACCAGCATCGCCAGGAACAGCAGCCCGTGCACGACCTGGCCGAGGCCGTCCCCGCCGGCGAGGGTCAGGGTGAGCGCCACGAGGGCGAACAGAAGCAGGAAGAGCCCGGCTCCGTCGGCGGACGAGTGGCCCGCGACGGCCCAGGTGAACCACAGTGCGCCGAGGGCCACGAAGCCCGTACCGGAGGCGGCGTCACCGCCGCGGAAGGCCAGCAGGCCGACGAGGAACAGGGCAACTCCGCCCACATAGTGGGCCAGTGACACGGCGTCGGACGCCGCCACTCCGTGGATCACTCCGGTGGTACCGAGCCCGAACGCCAGCAGGGTTATCCCCAGGGCGAGTCGGCCGACCACGGTGGTGCTTCCGCTTCCCGCGGAGACTTCGTTGTCCACAGCGGGCTCCCTTCATGTCGTGCAGTTGTGCGGTGACCGATGTATGCCCTTCACAAGGGCACAAACCACCTCTACGCGCCAGTAGTTTCGCGCTGCACAAAGGGAGTCGCCGTACCGCGCCAGGGAGTTGGGAGCGTCAGGGAATGACGATCACGGGCCGCCGGGCCCGCTTGGCGAGCCGCCCCGCGACGGAGCCGAAGATCCGGCCGACGATGCCGTGGGTGGAGCCGACGACGATCGCGTCCGCCTCGTACTCCTTGCCGACCTCTTCCAGCTCGTGGCAGATGTCGCCGCCGCGCTCCACCAGGATCCACGGCACCTCGGACAGATAGTCCGCGCACGCCAGCTCCAGCCCGAGGACCTCGGTGCGGTGGTCCGGCACGTCGACGAAGACGGGCGGCTCGCAGCCGGCCCACACGGTGGTCGGCAGCCGGTTGGCGACATGGACGATGATCAGGCCGGCGTGGGAGCGGTGGGCCATGCCGATGGCGTAGGCCAGGGCGCGTTCACTGGAGGTGGAGCCGTCGAAGCCGACGACGACTCCGTGCCGGAAGGCGGGGTCGCACGAGGGGCGTGGCTCTTCCGCCGCCAGGGGATCGGCCGCCGTGGGGTCGGCGACCGGCCGCTTGCGGTCCGCGGGTTCGAAGAATTCGTGACCGGCCATGGCTGTCTCGGCGTTGTGATCCTTTTATGGGTGGGACGACAGTGTGCGGCGGAGCTGTGTCCGGGAAACATCTTCCCAACCCCATACCCCCAAGGGTACGGCGGCACGCCTTCCGGGCCCAGTTCCCGCGCACGCTCCGTAAGCGGTCCCCGACACCCGGAGGGGTTCACCGGAGCATGCACGAGCCGCGCCCGTAACGCAATGGTTGCTGCCCCGTACAGGCGGTTTGCTCAGGATTCACAGACGTACGGCCGGTGACCGACCGCTCGAACAGACGTTGAACCGGGTGAGCCACCGCCACAGGGAGTACGAGTGATGCCCGGTCCCCGATCCACCTCCGATCCGCATCCCGCGCCGGACACCGTGAGCGATGTGATCCGCTGGGCCGCCTTCAGCTGCGTCCTCGTCCCCGTGGTGCTGGTCTGGTACGGCACCTCGCTGGCCGGCGCGGCGGGCGCGGCGCTGGGCCTGGCCGCCGTCACGGCGGTGTGCCGGCTCCTGCTGCGCCGCTCCGAGCGGTGCGCCGAACGGAGCGCTCGCGGCCGCAGGCGTTGCCCGAAGCAAAGAGGCGGACGTCACACCCGCCGACGGACACCGGTCGACTGACCGGTTTCCATACCCCCGAACGCATCTTTTCAGCCAACTTCTGAATGTCACCCCACAGGGCCTCCGAGCACCCTTCAACCCCCGTTCGACCTGCACGGAAAGGGTCTACGGGCAGTTGCGCACCCTACGCGGTTTGGCCACTGCGACAAGGCGCACTTCCCTCCACGCTCCGCGAGTGCAACGCTTCGTGATCGAATGCTTCACGCCAAGTTGTCATGTCGACAATCTGGGGCGTGTGGAACTGGTCACCGTGAGACCGCGGGAGCCAGTAGATTCGATCTTGACTGTCTTTACGGCGGGGGACTCGTGCAGGACCGAGGGGAAACGTGCAGGAGCGACACAACCGAGGAGCCGCGACCACCGAGGGGGGCTTAGCAGTATGAGCCACGACTCCACTGCCGCGCCGGAAGCCGCGGCCCGGAAACTTTCCGGACGTCGCCGCAAGGAGATCGTCGCGGTGCTGCTGTTCAGCGGCGGCCCCATCTTCGAGAGTTCCATTCCGCTGTCGGTGTTCGGAATCGACCGCCAGGACGCCGGCGTCCCGCGCTACCGACTGCTGGTGTGCGCCGGAGAAGAGGGCCCGCTGCGGACCACAGGGGGCCTGGAACTCACCGCACCGCATGGGCTGGAGGCGATATCGCGCGCCGGGACGGTCGTCGTACCGGCCTGGCGTTCGATCACCGCGCCGCCACCGGAGGAAGCGCTCGACGCGCTGCGCCGGGCGCATGAGGAGGGTGCCCGGATCGTCGGGCTGTGCACGGGCGCGTTCGTGCTCGCGGCGGCCGGACTGCTGGACGGCCGCCCGGCGACCACCCACTGGATGTACGCGCCGACGCTGGCCAAGCGCTATCCGTCGGTGCACGTCGATCCGCGGGAGCTGTTCGTCGACGACGGCGATGTGCTCACGTCGGCGGGTACGGCGGCCGGAATCGATCTCTGTCTCCACATCGTGCGGACGGACCACGGCAACGAGGCGGCCGGCGCGCTCGCCCGGCGCCTGGTGGTCCCACCGCGCCGATCGGGCGGCCAGGAGCGCTACCTCGATCGGTCTTTACCAGAGGAGATCGGCGCCGACCCGCTGGCCGAGGTCGTCGCCTGGGCGCTGGAACACCTCCACGAGCAGTTCGACGTGGAGACCCTGGCGGCACGCGCCTATATGAGCCGCCGTACGTTCGACCGCCGGTTCCGCTCGCTGACGGGCAGCGCGCCGCTGCAGTGGCTGATCACGCAGCGGGTGCTCCAGGCCCAGCGCCTGCTGGAGACGTCGGACTACTCCGTGGACGAGGTGGCGGGCCGGTGCGGCTTCCGCTCCCCCGTCGCGCTGCGCGGGCACTTCCGCCGCCAGCTCGGCTCGTCCCCCGCCGCCTACCGGGCCGCCTACCGGGCCCGCAGGCCGCAGAGCGACAAGCCGGCCGACACGGAGCCGCCGATGTCCGCGTCCGGGCAGCCGGGCCCGCCCATGGGCCTCGCGGGTCCCGGCCCGATGGGCCACGCACCCGTACTGCACCCGGACCGCGACAGCGGCGTACCGATGCAGAGCCGCCGCACGGCGGCGGGCGCGGTGGGGCTGCTGCCGGGGCCACGGGCCGGTAGCTGAGCGGAAGGGAAGGGGGCGAGCACACACTCGCCCCCTCTCTTTTCGGTGCAGGCCGGTGAAAACCAGCCCGCCCGGCGCTTGAGGACGAGGCCGAAGGCCGACAGCGGGGTCTGCGGGCGCAGCCCCCGGCAAGCTCTGCACCAGCACAGGGCGCCACAAAAGCTCAGGCCCGCTTTAGGGTGGTCGCATGAACGATCGCATGGTGTGGATCGACTGCGAGATGACCGGCCTCTCGCTGTCCGACGACGCTCTCATCGAGGTGGCCGCCCTCGTCACCGACTCCGAGCTGAACGTACTCGGCGAGGGGGTGGACATCGTCATCCGGCCGCCGGAGCAGGCGCTGGAGACGATGCCGGAGGTGGTGCGTCAGATGCACACCGCGTCCGGACTGCTCGCCGAACTGGGGAACGGTACGACCCTCCAGGACGCCGAGGAGCAGGTCCTCGCGTATGTGAAGGAGTACGTGAAGGAGCCCGGCAAGGCCCCGCTGTGCGGCAACTCCGTCGGCACCGACCGCGGATTCCTGCTGCGCGACATGCCGACCCTGGAGGACTGGCTGCACTACCGGATCGTCGACGTCTCCTCCGTCAAGGAGCTGGCCCGGCGCTGGTACCCGAGGGCGTACTTCAACAGCCCGGAGAAGAACGGCAACCACCGGGCCCTCGCCGACATCCGCGAGTCGATCGCCGAGCTGCGCTACTACCGCGAGGCCATCTTCGTCCCGCAGCCCGGCCCGGACTCCGACACCGCGAAGGCGATCGCCGCCAAACACGTCCTGCCCGCGCAGTAGCTCTGAAGAGGGGCTCGCGAAAACGTGTGCGCGAGCACCCCTTCGGACCCTGTAGACTTCTTCTCGGCCGGTCGGGGAAACGACAAGTTCCACCGCCGGTCATGGTGGGTGTAGCTCAGCTGGTAGAGCACCTGGTTGTGGTCCAGGATGCCGCGGGTTCGAGTCCCGTCACTCACCCTCACCGATCAGCCGGTGACACCGTCGAGAGACGGAGTCACCGGCTGATTCTTTTGTCACCAGCTCCGTACCGCAGAGACGGCTGGGGCAACGGAGCCGACGGGCCGCCGCGCACGCAAGAAGCCCGCCGGGCAGGCGGGAATCTGACGACAGGACCTAGGACGACGCCCGCCTCACCAGCTCCGTGGGCAGCACCGCGTGCCGTCGCTCCAGCCCCCGGGACAGGGGCGGGCGGCGGTCGGCGACCTCCGTGAGGAGCAGGTCGATCATCGCGCGGCCCATCTCCTCGATGGGCTGGCGCACGCTGGTGAGCGGGGGGTCCATGTGGCGGGCGATGGCGGAGTCGTCGTAGCCGACCAGCGCCACGTCGTCCGGGATACGGCGGCCCGCCTCACGCAGCACCTGCCGGGCGCCGGCCGCCATCACGTCCGAGCCGGCGAAGACCGCGTCCAGGCCGGGGCACCGCTCCAGCAGCACGGTCATCGCCCGGCGACCGCCCTCCTCCGTGAAGTCCCCTGGCGCGACGAGGAGTTCGTCCACCTCCCGGCCCGCCTCACGCAGGGCGTCGCGGTAGCCGTCGGCGCGGCACTGGGCGCCGTAGACATCGAGGCGGCCGGTGATGTGAGCGATGCGGGTGCGGCCCCGGGACAGCAGGTGCTCCACCGCCGAGCGGGCGCCGCCGTAGTTGTCCGAGTCCACCGAGGTGAGCGTCTCGCCGGCCGAGCGGGGGCCGCTGATCACGGCCGGGATCTCCAGCTGGGCCAGCAGGTCGGGCAGCGGGTCGTCGGCGTGGACCGAGACGAGCAGGACACCGTCCACCCGGTGGGCCGCCAGGTACTGCGCGAGGCGCTGTCGCTCGCGGTCACTGCCCGCGAAGATCAGCAGCAGCTGCATCTCCGTGCAGGAGAGTTCGGAGCCGACACCGCGCAGCATGTCCGAGAAGTACGGCTCGGCGAAGAACCGGGTCTCCGGCTCGGGGACGACGAGGGCGATGGCGTCGGTGCGGTTGGCCGCGAGGGCACGGGCCGCCGTGTTGGGGACATAGCCGAGCTCGGCCACGGCCGCCTGGACCGCGGCGCGGGTGGCGTCACTGACCCGGGGCGAGCCGTTGATCACCCGCGAGACCGTGCCCCGGCCGACCCCGGCCCGGGCGGCGACCTCCTCGAGCGTGGGCCGACCCCCGCTGCGGCCCCGCGCTCCGTGGCTTGCCATGGGCTCCGCCTCTCTCGACCTACTCCTGGTGCTGGCTGGAATGTAACAGCACCGTTCGCGGCAGTTGCCGTCCCAGGGGCCGCGCCCCCGGGCCCCCGTCACCGGCCTTCGGCCTCGTCCTCACACGCCGGACAGGCTGAATACCGACGACCGGCGCTCGAAAACACCGGAAGACAACTGGTCCACTTAACGGGCCGATAACTGAACGCAGTTGCCGCCGTCCGCTCCCTTGACACCCCGCCCCGAACCGACGACTCTTCAACACATCACAGGTGGGAGCGCTCCCACAGTACCTGACACCTACACAACCCGCACGTTCCCCGCCCGAGCCGCAGCGAGTACGAACGGGCCCGATTCCATGCAGTTGGCCGGGGGGTCGGCACGTCAGGCAACAGGAGGACGCAATGCGCACGAGCATCCGCCGGTCCCAGCGGCTGATGGCCCTCGCGGCCGTGGCCGCGCTGACCACGGGGCTGCTGGCCGGCTGTGCCAAGGACTCGGACGACGGCTCGTCCAACGACTCGGACGGCGGCGGAAACGGCAGTGGCAAGGGCAAGATCACGCTGACCATCGGCACCTTCGGCGTCTTCGGCTACAAGCAGGCCGGCCTCTACGACGAGTACATGAAGCTGCATCCGGACATCAACATCAAGGAGAACGTCACCACCCGTACCGACGTGTACTGGCCGAAGGTGCTCACCCGCCTCCAGGCCGGCTCCGGCACGGACGACATCGAGGCCATCGAGATCGGCAACATCACCGAGGCCGTGCAGACCCAGGCGGACAAGTTCCTGGACCTCGGCAAGGAGGTCGACAAGTCGCAGTGGCTGGACTGGAAGAACGCCCAGGCCACCACCAAGGACGGCAAGCTCATCGGGCTCGGGACCGACACCGGGCCGATGGCCATCTGCTACCGCAAGGACCTGTTCCAGCAGGCCGGCCTGCCGACCGACCGGACCAAGCTCGCCCAGATGTGGAAGGGCGACTGGAGCAAGTACGTCGACGTCGGCAAGCAGTACATGAAGAAGGCGCCCAAGGGCACCAAGTTCGTGGACTCCGCCGCCTCCGTCTACATGGCGGCGGTGGGCGGCGCGAGCGAGCGGTACTACGACAAGGACGGCAACGTCGTCTGGGACAGGTCCGAGGGTGTGAAGAAGGCCTGGGACGCCGCCATGACCGCCGCCACCAGCGGCATGTCGGCGAAGCTGAAGCAGTTCGACCCGACCTGGGACCAGGGATTCGCCAACGGCAGCTTCGCCTCCGTCGCCTGCCCTGCCTGGATGATCGGCTACATCGAGCAGAAGTCCGGTGACTCCGGCAAGGCCAAGTGGGACGTGGCGGCGGCGCCGGCGGCGTCCAACTGGGGCGGCTCCTTCCTCGGCGTGCCGACCGCGACCAAGCACCAGAAGGAGGCCGTCGCGCTGGCGAAGTGGCTGACCGCGCCCGAGCAGCAGGCGAAGGTCTTCGCCAAGCAGGCCAGCTTCCCGTCGACCCCGTCGGTGTACCCGAGCCTGAAGCCGCAGCCCGACACCACGGCGTACTTCTCGGGCGCCCCGATCACCCAGATCTTCTCCGACGCGGCGAAGACCATCCCGGCGCAGCCCCTCGGTCCCAAGGACAAGCCGATCGACACCGCGATCAGCGACATCGGCATCCTCCAGGTCGAGCAGAAGGGCAAGTCGCCCGCGCAGGGCTGGGACGCCGCTTCCCAGGAGATCAAGGACGTGCTCGGCCAGTGACCGGTCCCAAGCAGGCTCTCGCGCACTCCGCGTCGAGCGCCGACGCCGCGCCCGGCATCCCGCCGGGCGCGGCCCGGGGCGCTCACGGTCGCGGTACGCCGGCGGACGCCCACTCCTGGCGCAGCCGGCTGTACCGCTGGGACATGAAGGCGTCGCCGTACGCGTTCGTGTCCCCCTTCTTCGTCCTGTTCGCGGCGTTCACGCTGGTCCCGCTGCTCTACACGGCCTGGTACTCGCTGCACCATGTGCAGCTGTCCGCGCTGGACCACCAGACGTGGGCGGGCCTGGACAACTACAAGAACCTGTGGTCCTCGGACTTCTTCTGGAACGCCCTGAAGAACACCCTGACCATCGGTGTCATCTCGACCGTGCCACAGCTGCTTGCGGCCATCGGCCTCGCCCACCTGCTGAACTACAGGCTGCGCGGCTCGACCGTCTGGCGCGTGGTGATGCTGACCCCGTACGCCACCTCGGTGGCCGCGGCGACCCTGGTGTTCACGCTGCTGTACTCGTGGGACGGCGGCATGGTCAACTGGATCCTGCACTTCTTCGGGGTGGGCCCGGTCAACTGGCGTGAGGCCGACTGGGGTTCGCAGTTCGCGGTGTCATCGATCGTGATCTGGCGGTGGACCGGGTACAACGCGCTGATCTATCTGGCGGCCATGCAGGCGATCCCCACCGATCTGTACGAGTCGGCGGCGATCGACGGCGCCAACCGCTGGCAGCAGTTCCGGCATGTGACGATCCCGCAGCTCAGGCCCACGATCCTGTTCACGGTCGTGGTCTCGGCCATCGGCGCGACGCAGCTCTTCGGTGAGCCGCTGCTGTTCGGCGGCGTCAGCGGGTCCAAGGGCGGCTCCGAGCACCAGTACCAGACGCTCGGCCTGTACATGTACGACCAGGGCTGGATCATCGGCAACCTCGGCAAGGCGTCCGCGATCGCCTGGTCGATGTTCCTGCTCCTGCTGGTCGTCGCCGCGGTCAACCTGCTGCTCACCCGACGGCTGAGGAAGTCCCGATGACGACCACTGAACTGACGCTGCCCCGGAAGGCGTACCGGCGCCGGGGCCGGACCGGCGCGGGCAAGCAGCTGCACGCGGGCCCGGTGACGTACGTCGTGCTCACCGTCTTCGCGCTGGTCTCCCTCGCTCCGCTGGTGTGGACGGCGATCGCCGCCTCCCGCACCGCCCACCGGCTGGACGAGACCCCGCCGCCGCTGTGGTTCGGCGGCAACCTGTTCAAGAACCTCCAGACGGCCTGGGACCAGGCGGGTCTCGGTACCGCGATGTTCAACTCGGTGATCGTGGCGGGCACGATCACGGTGAGCACGGTGCTGTTCTCGACCCTGGCCGGCTTCGCCTTCGCCAAACTGCGGTTCCGCTTCTCCAGCCTGCTGCTCCTGCTGACCATCGGCACGATGATGATCCCGCCGCAGCTGGCCGTCGTACCGCTGTACCTGTGGATGTCGGACCTCGGCTGGTCGAACCAGCTGCAGACGGTGATCCTGCCGAGCCTGGTGACCGCCTTCGGTACGTTCTTCATGCGGCAGTACCTGGTGCAGGCGCTGCCGACGGAGCTGATCGAGGCGGCCCGGGTGGACGGCGCGAGCAGCCTGCGGATCGTCTGGCACGTGGTCTTCCCGGCGGCGCGTCCGGCCATGGCCGTACTCGGCCTGCTGACGTTCGTGTTCGCCTGGAACGACTTCCTGTGGCCGATCATCGCCCTGAACCAGCAGAACCCGACCGTGCAGGTGGCCCTGAACTCGCTCGGCACCGGCTATGTCCCGGACCAGGCGGTGATCATGGCGGGCGCGCTGCTGGGCACCCTGCCGCTGCTGGTCGCGTTCGTCCTGTTCGGCAAGCAGATCGTGGGCGGGATCATGCAGGGCGCGATCAAGGGCTGACGGTCTCCTCCCGAGGGGCCGGACCACCACCCCGGCCCCTCTCCGCCTCTCCCTCCCCCACCCCACCCGCTACGCCAGGTCTCCTACGACCCCCAATGGGAGCGCTTCCATGCCTGAACCCGTTACCGCCGTGACCTTTCCTTCCGCCTTCCTCTGGGGGGCCGCGACGTCGGCCTACCAGATCGAGGGGGCGGTACGGGAGGACGGCCGCACCCCCTCGATCTGGGACACCTTCAGCCATACGCCGGGCAGGACGGCCGGCGGTGACACCGGTGACATCGCTGTCGACCACTACCACCGCTACCGCGAGGACGTGGCGCTGATGGCGGAGCTGGGCCTGAGCGCGTACCGCTTCTCGGTCTCCTGGTCCCGGGTGCAGCCGACGGGCCGGGGCCCCGCGGTCCAGCGTGGTCTGGACTTCTACCGCCGCCTGGTGGACGAACTCCTCGCCCATGGCATCAAGCCGGCGCTCACCCTCTACCACTGGGACCTGCCGCAGGAGCTGGAGGACGCGGGCGGCTGGCCGCAGCGGGACACCGCGTTCCGGTTCGCCGAGTACGCCCGGCTGGTCGGCGAGGCACTGGGCGACCGGGTGGAGCAGTGGATCACCCTCAATGAGCCCTGGTGCAGCGCCTTCCTGGGCTACGGCTCGGGTGTCCACGCCCCCGGCCGCACCGACCCGGCAGGCTCCCTGCGCGCTGCCCACCACTTGAACCTCGGACACGGCCTGGCGGCTTCGGCCCTGCGCTCGGTGATGCCGGCCCGGAACGAGATCGCCATCAGCCTCAACTCGTCCGTGGTACGGCCGCTTTCCCAGGACCCCGCCGACATCGCGGCGGCCCGCAGGATCGACGACCTGGCCAACGGCGTTTTCCACGGCCCGATGCTGCACGGTGCGTACCCCTCGTCGCTGCTGGAGGCGACGGCCTCGGTCACGGACTGGTCGTACGTCCTCGACGGCGACGCCCGCACGATCAACGTCCCGCTGGACGCGCTGGGCCTGAACTACTACACCCCGGCCCTGGTCTCGGCCGCGCCCGGCGGAGTCAAGGGCCCGCGGGCCGACGGCCACGGCGCCAGCGACCACTCCCCCTGGCCGGGCGCCGGCGACGTGCGGTTCCACCAGACGCCGGGCGAGCGCACCGAGATGGGCTGGACGATCGACCCGACGGGCCTGTACGACCTGCTCCTGCGCTACACGGGGGAGGCGCCCGGTCTGCCCCTGTACGTGACGGAGAACGGGGCCGCCTACGACGACAAGCCCGGCCCCGACGGCCGCGTACACGACCTCGAGCGCATCGCATACCTGTACGGCCATCTCTCGGAGGTCCGCCGGGCCATCACGGACGGTGCCGACGTCCGCGGCTACTACTTGTGGTCCCTGCTGGACAACTTCGAGTGGGCGTACGGCTACGGGAAGCGGTTCGGGGCGGTCTACGTGGACTACGGGACACTGGAGCGGACACCGAAGTCGAGCGCACGGTGGTACGGGGAGGCGGCGCGGACGGGGGTGCTGCCGGAGGTGTAGCGGGGGCCTTGCGGGCGTGTCGTCACGCCTCCACGAACAGATCCTCGGCGCTCACGGCGGTCAGGGACGGATCGAGAGGAAACGGGGGGTGTACGTGTCCATCAGTCGCCTCCACAGTGCACGGGCCGGGGTGTCGCCCAGGCCGACTTCGGTGAATTCCGCCCAGCGCTTCGCGGCCTCGCCGCCGCGCCTCGTCCGGGTCGGTGACTGCCGGCAGCTCGGGCCGACAGCCCAGGCGCACCTTGGCGTCCACGCCTGCCTCACGGGTGACGGCGGCGGTGGTCTCGACCTCCACCGGTCCCGGCTCGAACCGTACGAGCTGTCCGTCCCCGTCTGTCAGGGCCGACGTCAGCTGTTGCCTCAACTCGCGTAGCTCGGCGGACAGTTCGGTCACCGCGTCCCCCTCGTCCACTGGTTGTCCCGGTGCTACCGGGGCGCGGCACCCCTCCGTCGTGCCGCGCCCCTCGCCGAGGGGAGTGCGTGGGGGTCAGTTGAAGGCGCCGAACGCCTTCGCGAAGGCGTTCTTGTCCTGGACGATCGAGCTGCAGGTGGCGTCGGCGGTGGGCTTGGCGCCGCCGGCGCACTGCTTGTCGCGGGCCGCGGACCACATCGACAGGCCGCCGAGGCCCTTGGACCGGGCGAAGTTCACCAGCTGGGTGGCGTCGTCCACCTTGAAGACCTCGGAGGAGACGTCGTTGACGCCGATCATCGGGGTCACCGCGACCGTCTTCCAGGCGGCGGAGTCGGAGAGCCCCAGCACGCTCTTGACCTGGGCCTGGGTGGCCGTGGCGGCCTGCTCGGCGTAGCTGCCCATGTCGCCGCTGTACGAGGCGCCGTAGTCCATCGCCATGATGTTGACCGTGCCGGTCTTCACGCCGTTGGCCCTGGCGTCGGACAGGAGGTTCACGCCGTCCTGGGTGAGGCCCTCGGGCATCACCGGGAGGGTGAAGGAGACGTCCAGGTCCGGGTGCTGCGCCTGGAGCTTCGCTATCGCCTTCGCCCGGAGGGTGTTCGCCGCCGTGTTCGGCAGCGCGCCGCCCTCGACGTCGAAGTCGACCTTGGTGAGCTTGAACGCGTCGACCGCCTTGCCGTACGCCGCCGCCAGCGCGTCCACGGAAGAGCAGGTGGTGGCCAGTTCGGAGCCCGACGCGCCGCCGAAGGAGACCCGGACGTCACCGCCCTTGGCACGCAGGGAGCCGATCTGCGCGGCGACGCCGTCGCTGGTCAGGTCGGTCACGCCGCCCCACTTGGGGGTGCAGCCGCCGCCGTCGGTGACGAAGGCGAGGTTGTAGTTCTTCACGCCGGTCGCGTCGGCCGCGCCGACCAGGTCGAACGCCGGGTAGAGGGAGGTGTCGACGTAGGGGGCGAAGCCGGCGGAGGCGGTGGTGCCGTTGCCGGTCGTGTGGCCGGCGGTCGGGGTGGGAGTGGCCGTCCTGGTCGGGGTGGGGGTGGCGCTCCTGCTCGGTGTGGTGGTCGGGGCCGGCGGCTGGGTCCGGGTGGGGCGGCCGCTCGGCTCGGGGGTGGGGCCCGCGTCCGCGGAACACTGGGCGCCGTCGACACGACAGCCCGTCGGGGCGCCGCTGCCGTCGACCACGAAGCCGACGGTCACCGACTTGCCGGGGGCGAGGCCCTCGGTGTCCCACTTCGCCGGCCTCACGGTGACGTGCGCACCGCTGACGCTCGACTCGCCGTTCCACAGGGAGCTGAGCCTGGCGCCCGCGGGGAGGTCGAACTCCAGCGTCCAGGTCTTCTCCTGCTGTCCGCTGTTGTTGGTGACGACGTACTGGGCGGTGTAGCCGGTGGACCAGTCACTGGTCCTGGTGTACGCGGCGTTCACGCCGGCCGCGTGGGCGGTGCCGGTGAGCAGGACCGCGCCGCCACCGACGACGGCCGCGGCCACGAGACCGCCTATCGCCTTGTTCCTGCCACTGATCCTGCGCCGGTGCGTGCTCATGCGCGTGCCTGCCTTCGCTGTTCACGGGGGTGAGGTGCGGCAGCACGCTAGCGATCCGGAATCGGACAAAAGGCCTGATCGGGACGGCCGTTGCAGACCTTAGGCTTCGCTTAAGGAAGGGATCGGGGGCGGTTAATGGTCGAGACCAGTCGGGACCGGTTTGCCCGATCGGCGTCTTCGCGTACGGCCCCGCGCCACCGGCCCCCGCCCGTCCACCTGGAACCAGAGCCGCACCTCGGTGCCGCCCAGCACCGAGGAACCGATCCGGACGTCCCCGCCGGTGGCCTCGGCGAGCCGGCGCACGATGTCGAGGCCGAGACCGGTCGAGCCGGTGTTCCCGGAGCCGCGGCCCCGGGCCATCGCGGCGTCCGGGTCGGCTATGCCGGGGCCCGCGTCGGAGACCAGCACGATCACCGCGTCCTCGCCGTTGTGCACGTCGACCGCGAAGGCGGTGCCCTCGGCGGTGTGCCGGAAGACATTGCCGAGCAGGGCGTCGAGGGCCGCGGCCAGGTCGGCGCGGGCCACGGGTATGCGCACCGGCCGCTCCACGCCGGCCACCCGCCACTTGCGGCCCTCGTCCTCGGCGAGCGCGGACCAGAACTCCATGCGCTCGCGCACCACTTCGGCCGCGTCGCATCCGGCGCCGGATCCGGCCGCGACCGTCTGCGGCTTGGCCTCCCGGGCCGTACGGATGATGGTGTCGACCTCGCGCTCCAGCTGGGCGACGGCGGCCCGGGTCTGCTCGGCGGCCGGCCCTGCGCCCAGGGAGGCCGTGTTGAGCCGCAGGACGGTGAGCGGGGTGCGCAGGCGATGGGAGAGGTCTGCCGCCAACTCGCGTTCATTCGCGAGGAGTTGGACGACCTGGTCGGCCATGGAGTTGAACGCCGCCGCGGCCAGCCTGAGTTCGGTCGGGCCGTCCTCCGGCACCCGGGCGCCCAGCCGGCCCTCGCCCAGTTCGTGCGCGCCCTCGACCAGCCGCCGGGCGGGCCGCACCATACGCACCCCGAGCCGGTCGGCGACCGCGACCGAGCCGACGATCAGCGCGAGGCCGACGGCCGCGAGCACCGCCCAGGCCGTGCCGACGCCGTTGGTCATCTCGGACTCGGGGACGTAGACCTCGACGACCGCTATGGCGCCGGAGCCGAGCGCGACCGGCTGGAGCAGTGCGGAGCCGCCGGAGACGGAGGCCGTGGAGGCCCGGCCCAGTTTGCGCACCGCCTGGATGTCCCTGCCGGCGGCGCGCTGCTTGCCGAGGTCGAGCGCGGAGCGGCCGTCGGCGGCGGGCAGGTGCACGGCCATTCCCGAGTCGGCGCCGGCGGAGGCCACGACGCGCTCCAGTTCGTCCCGGTCGGTGGTGATGGACAGCGCGGGCGCCACCGCGGCGGCCTCCCGTTCGGCGTTGGAGAAGGCCCGGTCTCGGGCCATCTCCTTGACGACCAGCCCGAGCGGGACCGCGAAGGCGACCACGACCATCGTGGTGACCGCCAGACACACCTTGACCAGGGCCCATCTCATCGCACCGGCTCCCCGTCCGCGGATGGTTCCACGGGGGGTTCGAGCTTCACACCGACACCCCGGAGCGTGTGCAGATAACGGGGCCGGGCGGCCGTCTCCCCCAGTTTCCGGCGCAGCCAGGACAGATGTACGTCGATGGTCTGGTCGTCGCCGTAGGACTGCTGCCAGACCTCGGCGAGGAGTTCCTTGCGCGGGACGACAACCCCGGGCCGCCCGGCGAGGAAGGCCAGCAGGTCGAACTCGCGGCGGGTGAGGTCGAGGCGGGTCCCGTCCAGTTCGGCCTGGCGGCGCAGCGGGTCGACGGTCAGGCCGCCGACGCGGAGCACGGACGAGGGCGGGGCCTCCCCGCCGCCGGAGCGGGCCCGGCGCAGTACGGCCGCCATCCGGGCGGACAGGTGCTCGACGGAGAACGGCTTGGTCAGATAGTCGTCCGCACCGGCGTTGAGCAGCCGGACGATCTCCGTCTCGTCGTCGCGTGCGGTGGCGATGATGACGGGCACGTCGGTGATGCCACGGAGCATCTTCAGCGCCTCGGAGCCGTCCAGGTCCGGCAGTCCGAGGTCCAGGATGACCACGTCGAAGCGGAAATGGGCGACCTCGCGCAGCGCCTCCAGTGCCGTACCGACGCTGCGCACGGTGTGTGCGGCGTCGGTCAGATGCCGGATGAGCGCCGAGCGTACGAACTGGTCGTCCTCGACCACGAGCACACTTGCCATGCGCCGCACCGTACGCCATGCGGACCACACCGGGCGGGCGCCTGTGGACAACTCGGAGCATGTGCGCACCGCGGTCCCCCTGAGGCAGTATGGCCCGCGATGCGCAGAGGACTCGTACACGTACTGGCATGGCTGCTCGCGACGGGAGCGGCGGTCACGCTGTCGTGGTGGGGCGTGCACACGGTGATGGCGGGGACGGCGTACGACCCCCCGCGCGCCCTGCCGGTCACGGAGTCCGGCGCGACGGCCCAGGACACGAAGGCCCTTGCCCCGCCGACGCACCGGCCGTCCCCGTCGCACCGGCCGTCGAGCAGCCCGACGGCACCGACCCCGCCGCCCACGCGGACGCAGGGTCCCTCCCCAAGCGCCGCCGCCTCCGCGTCCGGGCAGGTCAAGTCGTACGACACCGGCGGCGGCCGGGCGGTGTTCGAGCTGGGCGCGGCCGACGCCACGCTGGTGTCGGCGACGCCGGGGACGGGCTGGTCGATGCAGGTGTGGAAGACCTCGACCTGGATCCGGGTGGAGTTCACCAAGGGCACGGACCGGGTGTCGGTGATGTGCACCTGGCACGACGGCCCGCCGCACGTGGAGATCGGAAACTACTGAACGCTCAGCGGAACACGGAGGGTGGCGGCGCTGGGGAGGCCGCCGCCGTGTCGTCCGTCACCGGGAGCGCGCCGCCGGTGAAGTCCCGCAGCGGCTTGCCGTGTTCGACCCGGCCCGGATGCGGGTCGGAGGCGGCGCGGCGGGTGAGGTCGGCGAGCGGGAGCGGGGCGTCGGAGGCGACCAGGACGGCGTTGCCGAAGCGCTTGCCGCGCAGGACGGCCGGGTCGGCGATCAGCGCGAGTTCGGCGAACCGGGCGGCGGCGGTGGCGATCTGGCCGCGCAGATGGGCGAGCGGCGGGCCGTCGGCCAGATTGGCGGCGTAGACCCCGGACGGCTTCAGAGCCCGGCGGACCTCGTCCAGGAACTCGGTGGAGGTGAGGTGGGCGGGGGTGCGGGCGCCGCTGAAGACGTCCGCGAGGACCAGGTCCGCCCACCCGTCCGGGACCTTCGCCAGCCCCGCGCGGGCGTCCGCCGAGCGCACCCGGATCCGCGCGTTCGAGTCCAACGGCAGCTCCCGGCGTACCAGTTGGACCAGGGCCGCGTCGCGTTCGACGACCTGCTGGGTGGACCGGGGGCGGGTCGCGGCGGTGTACCGGGCGAGGGTGAACGCGCCCCCGCCGAGGTGCACGGCGTGCACCGGCTTGCCGGGCGGGGCGAGAAGGTCGATGACATGGCCGAGGCGGCGCTGGTACTCGAAGGACAGATACGCGGGGTCGTCCAGGTCGACATGCGACTGGGGCGCGCCGTCGATCAGCAGCGTCCAGGCCCGGTTGCGGTCGGGGTCGGGCACGAGCTGTGCGAGCCCGCCGTCGACCGCCTCCACGACGGCTTCGACGGCGGCCGCCCCGCGCCGCGTGTCCCGTGTCTGCCGTGTGCTCCTGGACCTGCCCATCGGACCATTTTCGCAGCCGGTCCGGGCGGGCGCCTCACCGGCAGCTGTCGGCCGCCTCGATCAGCCGGGCCGCCTCTCCGAGGGCCCGGCGCAGCACCACCGGGTCGGTGGCGAGGTCGGCCTCGCCGGGCGGCAGCAGCCAGTCGGAGCCCGCCACCGGTGGCTCGGGGTCGAGTCTGAGTCCACGCCCGTCCGTCTCCGTACAGGTGCTGCCCGGCATGTCCCAGCAGGCCGCCGTGCCGGCCGGAACCAGGAAGCCGAGGGTGGCGCAGCCGCCGTCGTGCAGCACGGGTCCCATCGCGTCACCGGCGCCGCGCCGCAGGATGTCGACCGCCTCGAGGCCCTGCCGGGCCGGTACCGTCACGAGGTCGCAGGCCGCCGCGGCCGCCGCGGTCTGCACGGCCGACGACGGCGAGGTACGAGGTTCGTTGCTCTGGCTGGTCTCCATGCCGGCCTCCACCACACAGCCCTGTTGCGGTCCATGGGGTCCAACGCGTGAACGCGTCAACGGCTACGGCACAAGTGCGCCGCAAAGGATGGCAGTTCATGGCAGATCGTGCATGAGATATCCGGTTTGTAGCCAAACACAGCGTGGCGGGTCCTGCACAGCAGGTACGTTCATGCCCGCCGGAACCAGGGCGTCACTCGGGCAACTCGTCCCGAATCCGCCCCGGGTCCGGCATGGTTCGACGGTTCGCACGAGAGGACCCGGCCATGGCGTCGTCAACCGAGACCGCGTCACAGCCCGAACGGCCACCCCGGCCGAACCTCGCCTTCCGGCATCTGCGTGGCAGTCGTTCACCGGCCGAGTTCGCAGCACTGGTACGCCGTGCCGCGCGCGAGATCGGTGAGCGGGTGAGCTGTGACGCGCGGTACGTCGGCAGGGTCGAGGCGGGCGAGATCCGCTGCCCGAACTACGCGTACGAACGGGTGTTTCTGCATATGTTCCCCGGCCGTACGCTCACCGACCTCGGCTTCGCGTCCCGCTCGTCCGTCCGCGGGCGCGCGGCGCGGACGACGGCGGCCGCGCCCGAGGGGCTCATCACCGGTGAGGGCCAGGAGGCCGGTGAGACGCCGGCGGCGTTCGAACCGTATGACAGGCAGGACCCGTACGGCACGCACGAGCCGTACGCGAAAGACCATCCGAACCACGAGGAGAGCGACGTGCTGCGTCGCGCATTCATGACCGGCGGAGGCGCCACGGTGGCCGCCGCCACGCTGGGCCCGCTGGGGCTCACCCCGGACGCCGCCGCGGCGGTCCGGACCACTCGCCGGCCCGGAACCTCCGAGGCGGCCGCCCTGGAGGAGGCGGTCCGCCGGATCCGGCTGCTCGACGACCGGCACGGCGCGGACGGCCTCTACCGGCGCGCGGCGACTCCGTTGCGCGCGGCCTACGCGCTGCTGGACGCCGGCGCGACCCGGCAGACCACCGCCGACCGGCTGCACTCGGGCGCCGGTGAACTCGCCATCTCCGTCGGCTGGCTGGCACACGACTCCGGCCGCTTCGACGACGCCCGCTCGCACTATGCGGAGGCGCTGGCCACGGCCCGGATGACCGGGGACCCGGCACTGGAGGCACACGCCTTCTGCAACACCGCGTTCCTGGCGCGGGACGCCGGCCGCCCGCGGGAGGCGGTCCGTGCCGCGCAGGCCGCCCAGCGTGCGGCCGCTCCGCTCGGTTCAGCGCGCCTGATGTCCCTGCTCGCGCTGCGCGAAGCCGGCGGCTGGGCGGGGCTCGCCGACCGCACGGGCTGTGAACAGGCACTCGTCCGGGCCCAGACGCTGTTCGCGCGGGGCCGCTCGGACGCCGACCCCGAGTGGATGAGCTTCTACGGAGAGGCCGAGCTGGAGGGGCTGGAGGCGCAGTGCTGGTCCATGCTGGGTGACTGGCGGCGCGCGTCCCGGCACGCGCGCCGGGCGGCCCATCTGCAGGATCCGCACTTCACCCGGAACATCGCCTTGTACATGGCCGAACTGGCGGACGACCTGGCCCGCGAGGGTCGTCCCGACGAGGCGGCTGCGGCGGGGCTTCGGGTGCTGGCCTTGCTGGACCAGGTCCAGTCCTCCCGCGTCCAGGGGATGCTGGCGGGAACGGCTCGGGTGCTGTTGCCGCACCGGCGGGCGTCCGGGGTGTCGGAGTTCCTGGACCGGCATGCGTCGATGCCGAGAACGGGGAGGGCGTGACAGGCAGGCGCCGGCCGCGGACCGGCGGGGGCTGATCGCCAGTCCCCCCGGCCCCTTCAGGGCGCTCAGCGGCACCCGGCACGCGCGGGCGAGCGACCCCGCCCCGGCTCAGCCGGCCAGATGCCCCAGGTCGTTCCAGCTCTCGACGGCGGGCTCGCCGTAAGCCCAGCCGAGGACCGACAGCGAGGTCGGGTTCAGGCGTATCCGTGCCGCGAAGTCCAGCGGCAGGCCCAGCCATCGCGCTCCGATGGAGCGGAGGATGTGCCCGTGGGCGAAGACCAGGACGTCGCGGTCGGACGAGCGGGCCCAGGAGACCACCTCGTCCGCGCGCGCGGTCACCTCGGCGAGGCTCTCGCCCTCCGGCACCCCGTCCCGCCAGATCAGCCACCCCGGCCGCACGGCCTGGATCTCGGCCGGCGTCATCCCCTCGTAGGCGCCGTAGTCCCACTCCATGAGCGTGTCCCACGCGGTGGCCCGGTCCCCGAAGCCGGCCAGTTCGCACGTCTCACGCGCGCGTGCCAGCGGGCTGGTGCGCACCTCCACCCCCGGCAGCCCGTCCAGCGGAGCGCGGTGCAGCCGCTCGCCGAGCAGCTTGGCTCCCCGCCGGCCCTCCTCCAGCAGCGGCACGTCGGTCCTGCCGGTGTGCTTGCCGGACAGCGACCATTCCGTCTGTCCGTGCCGGGCCAGCAGGATGCGCGGTGCCATGGGAGACCTTTCCGGGAGGAGGACGTCACACGGACGCCACGAGAGGGACGAGAGAGGACTTCTCCATCATCGCTCACACCCGTTCGGGGCAACCCGGCGGGCGTTCTCAGCGTCTTTGGGGGCCGGAGCGCCCGCATGGGCGGGATACGGACACCGTAAAGTGGCACGGCCGCCCTCCGGGGGGCGCCGCACCGCAGAAGGGGGAGGGCGATCGGATGCCGCAGACCGAGACACCGGGCACCGAGGTGACCGCGCGACCCCGGCTGCGCTGGTGGACCGAGCTGCCGCTGATCCTCCTGGTCTACGGCTGTTACTCGGCCGGCCGCCTCCTCGCCCGCGGTGACGTGCCCTCCGCCGTCGACCACGGCCTGGCGATCCTGCGCTTCGAGAAGGCCCTGCACCTCGACGCGGAGCACCCGCTCAACCGGCTTTTCACGCGCGCGCCCTGGCTCGGTGTACCGGCGGACTTCTGGTACGCCTCGCTGCACTACCTGGTCACGCCCGCCCTCCTGATCTGGCTGTTCCGGGCCCACGCCGAGCACTACCGGCGGGCCCGCACCTGGCTGATGACGTCCACGCTCATCGGCCTGATCGGCTTCACTCTGCTGCCCACCTGCCCGCCCCGGCTGCTCTCCGCCGGTCACGGCTTCGTGGACACCATGGCGCACTACAGCTCGTACGGCTGGTGGGGCAGCGAGGCGAGCGCGCCGCGCGGCATGGGCGGGATGACCAACCAGTACGCGGCGATGCCGAGCCTGCACGTCGGCTGGGCGCTGTGGTGCGGGCTGATGCTGTGGCGCCACGGCCGTACCCGCCTCGCGAAGGCCGTCGCCGTCGGCTATCCGCTGGGGACCGCGCTGGTGGTCATGGGCACCGCCAACCACTACTTCCTCGACGCGGTCGCGGGTGTCGCCGTGATGGGCGTCGGCCACCTGCTGGCGCCGCCCGTGATGCGGGCCGTGGGCCTGCTCCGGGCCCGCCTGCCCCGGCTGTTCCCGCGCCGCACCCCGGTCACGGACGGCACGGGTTCCCCGATTGTCAGTGCCGGATGCCAGACTTCCGCGGGTGAGCGAATTCCACGGCAGCGCCAGTCGCGGCTCGACGCCGGGGCCGAGCCGGACATCTCCCCCAGCGACGCGGGAGAAGGGGCTCCGACACCGGCTGGCTGAGCTGCGCGGTCCCGACGTACCGGCCAAGGCCCTGGACGCGCGCGCCCTCGCGGCGCTCGCCGCGAACCCCGGGTGCGCCAGGCGGGCGGTCCTGGACGGCGCCGGGGTGGACAAGGCGCGGCTGGCGAGCGCGCTGGGCGCGCCGTCCGCGTTCGGTCAGTCGCAGTTCGCGCTGACGCGCGGGAACGCGTTCGAGGCGAAGGTGAAGGCCGACGGCGGTGCCGAGTTGCTGCGGCTGACGCACGCCCGGCTCGACCCGGGCGCCACGGCGCCGGAAGGGGCCGCCGTACCCGACCTGACCGCGCACGGCCCCGAGGGGCGTACGGCGCGTACGGCGCTGGCGCTGCGCGAGGCCACGCGCGCGGGCGGCTGGACGCTGCTGGACCATCCGATGCTGGCGCTGGACGTGGCCGGTTCGCTCGCCTTCCTGGAGCCGGACGCGGTGGTGGTGCACCCGGACGGCAGCTGGTCCGTCGTGGAGATCAAGTCCTTCCCCCTGCTGGACGGCTCGGCGGACCCGGCGAAGGTCGGCGCGGCGGCCCGGCAGGCGGCGGTGTACGTGCTGGCACTGGAGGAGGTCGCCGCGCGGCTCGGCGCCCAAGAGCACACCCCCGCCCCGGTCGTACGGCACCGGATCCTGCTCGTGTGCCCGAAGGACTTCTCGAACCTGCCCGCCGGCTCCGCCGTCGACGTCCGCAAGCAGCGCGGGGTCACCGCCCGCCAGCTGGCCCGGCTCACCCGGATCGAGGAGATCGCGGGGGCCCTGCCCGAGGGCCTGTGCTTCGCGCCCGACCGGGACGCCGAGGAGCTGACGGCGGCCGTCGAGGCAGTCCCTGCGACGTACGCGCCCGAGTGCCTGTCCGCCTGCGAACTGGCCTTCCACTGCCGGGAACGCTCCCGCGCACAGGGCGCCGTCACCCGTCTCGGCCGTCCCCTGCGCGCCGAACTGGGCGGTCTGAGCACGGTCGAGGACGTCCTCGCGGCGGCCCGCGGCGAGACCGGCGACCCGGACGACCCCGCGGTCGCGGCGCTGCGCCGGGCGGCGGCTTTGCGCGCGGAGGCGCTGACGGACGCGGCGCACCGGGAGGTCGCCCCGTGTCCCTGATCACCGCTCTCGCCCGGCTCGAGGCCGTCGCCACCGGCCGGGCCCAGCCCGCCGCGACCGTCCGGCACCGGCATCTGTCCGCGCGCCCCCTGGTGTTCGTGCCGCTCACCACCGCCGGTGAGGCCGGCGCCCCGCTCGGCGCGCTCGTCGGCACCGACCGGGACGCGCCGCGCCTGCTGGTCGTACCGCAGCCCCGCGACCGCGATCTGCGCTTCACGTTCCTCGCCGACCTGGCCGATGCCGTCCTGCCGTACATCGACTCCTGTGCCGGGTCCGTGGAGGCGGCCGAGCGCACCGAGACCGACCCGGAGACCGGCAAGCGGGTCAAGGTCGAGGTGGAGCTGTGCGCGGACGCGCCCCAGCTGATCGTGCCGAGCCGCGCTGGCCTGGACTTCGTACGGCTGCTGGGCCGCTCGATGCGGTTCCGCCGTACGGCGGAGCAGGACCCGGAGGCGCCCTACCCGGCGCCGCCCCGGGTGCCGCTGCTCGGCCGCTGGCTGACCCACTAGGGCGAGCGGTCCCGGGTCCCCGGTTCCTCGCTCCTCCTGGCCCTGACCGATCTGCTGTCCCGGCACTGGGCGACCGGCCAGTCCGGTCTGGAGGACCAGCACCTGGGGGCGTTGCTCGCCTGGATCGACCCTCCCGAGGGCACCTCCGGCGCCGAGGCCGCGCGCCGGGCCGAGCTGGCCCGGGACGCGGCCGGCCAGCTGCTGTGCCCGCCGGCCGGTCCCGCCACCGACCCGGCGTTCGACAACAGGCTGCTGGCCCCGGCGATCGAGCGCTACGACCGCGCACGCGGGGCACTCGCCGCCGCCGAGGACGCCCTGGCCGCCGACGACCGGCTGGCCGCGCTCACAGCGGCCGAAGGGGAGATCCGCGACCTGGTGGCAAGCCGCACCCGGCCCACCTGGGACGCGGTGTGGCGGGGCCTGGACCTGCTGCGGGCGCTGCCGGAGGGCGCGCACGTGGAGGAGCGCTGGACCCGCGACCGCTGGTCCTTCACCGGCCACCGCGACCGGGTGCTGGCCGGCGAGCCCCCGCAGCCGCGCCGGGACGACGCGGTGACGGCGGCGAACAAGCTGGCCACGCGCGAGCGCGAGCAGGCCCGTCTTGAGGCGCAGGAGGCGCTGGACGATCCGCTGGTGATGGCGGGGCGGCGGCTGGCCGGGGAGGCGTTCGCGGGCGAGGTGACCGATGTCGTGATGGCGTACAGCGAGGGCAGGCGGCCGAGCCCGCGCCCGCTGGTGACGGTCCGCACGGACGACCGGCCGCATCTGGCGGAGCGCGCGAAGGTGTACCGCTCGCTGGGCGGCAGGCCGCAGTCGGCGGAGTTCGTCGGACCCGACTCCGAGGACGGTCTCGTGCTGCGGGTCATGGACAAGATGGGCCGCGGCAAGGAGCCGGAGCCCGGGTCCGTGCCGGAGAAGGGCGACCGGGTGTGCTTCACCCTCTTCGAGCACGAGCAGCGCGGCGGGGCGAGGCTGCCCGACCCGGAGGAGACCCCGTGGACGCACGGCGGGCCGCCCGGTGAGGCCGTACCGGAGGTCCCCGACTCGGTGACCGAGGAGGACGTGTTGTGACGAGGGCCGACTTCGATCCCGGGGCCGCCGCCGACCGTGCCACCGACGCGATCCTCCACGACACCCTGCACGGCGGCGAGCGCGGTGTGGTCGTGGACTCCCCGCCCGGCGCGGGCAAGTCGACGCTGGTGGTCCGCGCGGCGCTGGAACTGGCCGGGGCGGGCCGTCCGTTGATGGTGGTGGCGCAGACGAACGCGCAGGTGGACGATCTCGTCCTCCGGCTCGCCGAGAAGAGCCCGGACCTGCCGGTCGGCCGGCTGCACAGCAGCGACACCGACGCCTACGACAAGGCGCTGGACGATCTGCCGCAGGTGCGCACGTCCGCGAAGGCGGCCGACCTGAACGGCCTGCAGGTCGTGCTGTCCACGGCCGCGAAGTGGGCGCATGTGAGGGTCGACGAGCCATGGCGGCACGCGATCGTGGACGAGGCGTACCAGATGCGGTCCGACTCCCTGCTGGCCGTGGCGGGGCTCTTCGAGCGGGCGCTGTTCGTGGGCGACCCCGGCCAGCTGGACCCGTTCGCGATCGTCGGCAGCGAGCAGTGGGCGGGCCTGTCGTACGACCCCTCGTCATCCGCCGTGACCACCCTCCTGGCCCACAACCCTGGCCTGCCCCAGCACCGCCTGCCGGTCTCCTGGCGCCTCCCGGCCTCAGCGGCCCCCCTCGTCTCGGACGCCTTCTACCCTTACACGCCCTTCCGCAGCGGCACCGATCACGGCGACCGCCGGCTGACCTTCGCGATCCCCTCGGACGGCTCCGGCCCGGACCAGGTGATCGACGAGGCGGCGGCATCCGGCTGGGGCCTGCTGGAGCTGCCCGCCCGGCACACCCCGCGCACGGATCCGGAGGCGGTACGGGCCGTGGCCACGGTCGTACGCCGCCTGCTGGACCGAGGCGGCGCGGCGACCTCCGAGCGCTCGCCCTCTCCCGTTCCGCTCACCGCCGACCGCATCGCCGTCGGCACGGCCCACCGCGACCAGGCGGCGGCGGTCCGCACGGCGCTGGCCGAGCTGGGCGTGGCGGATGTCACGGTGGACACCGCGAACCGTCTCCAGGGCCGGGAGTACGACGTCACGGTCGTCCTGCACCCGCTCTCCGGCCGCCCCGACGCCACCGCCTTCCACCTGGAGACCGGCCGCCTGTGCGTCCTGGCCTCCCGGCACCGCCACGCCTGCATCGTGGTCTGCCGCGCGGGCGTCGGCGACCTCCTGGACGACTACCCGTCCACGGAACCGGTCCAGCTGGGCACGCTGGTGAAGTTTCCGGACGGCTGGGAGGCGATGATGTCCACATGGGACCACTGGTCCGAGCACCGAGTGATCTGGCGGCCCTGACCAGCACCCCGAGCGCCGGCCCGACAAGCACCGAACTCACCGCCGCCACCTCGCCGGACGGAGTCCGGCCCGCCGCCGGAGGCGGCCATGGGAAACAGCCCGGACGGCTGGGAGGCGATGATGTCCACATGGGACCACTGGTCCGAGCACCGAGTGATCTGGCGGCCCTGACCAGCACCCCGAGCGCCGGCCCGC
>NZ_JBEYEW010000006.1:0-104172 GCF_040634095.1 Streptomyces sp. NPDC007205 | reverse complement strand
GACAAGCACCGAGCCCATTCGCCGACACCGCGTGAACTGGCGGCCATGAGGGGCCCTTGCGTTCGCGCGGGACAATGGACGGTGGCCCGCCTGAAGGCGGTGCCCAGCGAACCGTACGAGGAGGAGACAAGACATGGCGGAGCCCACGCCGCGCCGTAACGAACCGCGGCTACGCCCCGCGCCTCTGATCTTCGAGCCCGCGGAGGCGGCCGCCGATCCCGAGCACTTCTTCGACCTGGAGTCGATCGAGGATCCGCGGGCGCTGCTGGCCCGGGCCACGGAGCTGACCCAGGCGTTCCGCGCGGCGGCCGACCGGGCCGTGGAGTTCCAGGCCATCGCGGCGGCCCAGCTCGCCGACCCGCGCCGGTTCGACCGGCTGACCCCGGCGGACATCGCCGAGCGCGCGGAGTGGACCGAGGACTACGCGAAGAAGATGGTCGAGTTCGGGCGGGACCTCCTGCGGGGCAACACCGAGGGCCGGACGACCGCCGACCCGGTGTGATCCCGCGCCCGCGTCAACGCGGAGCTCGCGAGTAACCCCATCTGGCATATGCCAGGCGGGCAAGATACTCCTCCTCCACCGCCCCTGTCCCGGGTTTCGGCAACTCAGAAGAACGTCATGCTCACCCCGGGTACATCTGGGTGGCATGAGCAGCGCACCGAACGTCACCCGGGTCACCTCCGACGGAGTCGACTGGCTCGCCTCGGCGGCCACGTATCCCCGCAGCACGCTCGCCCTCTGGGAGGAGCGCCCGGACGTCCCTGTCGTCGTGCCCTGCGGCACCGTCTTCGACGTGGTGAGCGCGCCGGCGATCTTCGGCCGCCGGATGCTGGACCGGCTCTGGGACGACGGCCCCGGCTCGGGTCCGGTCGCCATGTTCCGGGGCCGCGTGCTGCTGTTCGCCGCGCCGGGCACGGCCCAGCGGCTGCCCTCGCTGCTGGCCTGGGAGGAGTGGGGCTCGAACCGTACGGAGGCGGTGCCGCCGCTGCTGTGCCACGGCACGGGCGACGCGGTGACCGTCCCGGCGCCCACCGGGGACGACGGCGCCGGTACCGCCCGCTGGCTGGTCGCCCCGGACACGCGTCACCCCTGGCTGCCGGGCCCCGAGGTGGTGCTCTGGGCGGCCGTACGGGCGGCCCGAGCGGCCGTGCGGATTTCGATTTTTCCTCCCGCCGATCAGGATGCTAAGGTCTACGACGTCAGCAGGCGCCGCTAGCTCAGTTGGTTAGAGCAGCTGACTCTTAATCAGCGGGTCCGGGGTTCGAGTCCCTGGCGGCGCACGCGAAGGAACGGCGGGTCCGGTTCGAAAGAACCCGGCCCGCCGTTTTGCATATATAACTTTGTATATATATGCAACATCAAGCCGGTATCAGCCGGCGATCCGCGGTGTGATCCGTACCGTCCACGCCCCCGACGCCGTCCTCCCCTCCACCTCCACCTGTACGCCCTGTCCGGGCACGGTGAAGCTTTCGCCGAGGGCGACCGGGGCGTCCGCGAGGGGTGGGTAGACCGAGTCCTCCCAGCAGCCCTCGGTGTGCGGGTGGGCGTCCACCACCTCCACCGGGCCGCCGCCGGACTCGGCCCCGCTTCTGATCCGGTACACCAGCACCCCCTGCCGGCAGCCGGCCCGGTCGTTGCCGGCCGGGCCGCGCGCCTCGAAGCCCAGGGCGCTGTCGGGTCCGGTGCGCACGATCGCCAGCTTCACCCCGTGCCCGAGGCCGAAGGCCGCCGCGCCCTGCGCCGGGACCCCCGGGCCGGCCTCCAGCGGTTCCAGGGTGAGCCGGGTCGGCCCCGTGCCGCGCACGCACCTCACCTGGCGCGGATCCAGCCAGCCCAGTTTCCACTTGTGCCAGGCGAACAGGTCGGGCGAGAGTCCGAACTGACTACCCATCAGATCCCAGTCGCCGACATAGGTGTCCCAGTCGCCCTTGCCGTCGACGGGGCGGTGGTAGAGGTCGGGCAGGTCGAAGACGTGGCCGGTCTCGTGGGCGAGGACGAGGCGGTCCGGCGGGTGCTTCTCGAAGACCGTGACGACCCGGCGGATGTCCGTGCCGTCCACATGCACGGGCGTGTCGAGGTTCACGACCTTCGTGGCGTCCGAGTCGACGCCCGGCGCGTCCGGATCGGCGACGAGGTACACGACCCGGTAGCGGGAGAAGTCGACCTCCCGGTCGGCCACCGAGAACGCGTCGCGCAGATAGGCGGCCCGGTCCTCCACGCTCCAGTCCCGCCTTATGGCGTACGCCGTGGACGGCCGCGGCATGCGCAGCCAGTGCTTCAGCGGGTGCGGGCGGAGGGTGAACCTGCCGTAGGAGGCCTGCTCGAAGTAGCGGCTGGTGGCCGGGAAGTGGTCGGCGGCCAGCTGGGCGGGGGTGGTGCGCGGGGCGGCGTCCGGGAAGGACAGGAAGACCATCACGGCGTCGAGCACGCCGGTGGGGCGGGTGTAGTCGGGGTTCCAGGTGTCGACGCCCTCGGAGTGGTGGGCGTCGGTGCGGTGCAGGGCGCAGGGGGTGGTGGAGAAGGGCTCGGCGACCGACGGGCCGCTGAGGATGGACGTCGCGGCGAGCGCCGACAGCGTGGTGCACACGGCGGCGGTGCTGCGCAGCTTGGGCACGGATGACCTCCGGACGCGGTTCGGCGGGACCCGCATCCAGATTGCTGTGATGTGTTGCGCTATGCCCTGTTTACCTGCACCACAAGGGTGAGTGCGCCCCCCTGATGCTCCGGCGCGCTCCGGCGGCCGACACCCCGGAACACTCACGGAACGTCACAACTGGTCGGGGGCCTGAAGAACCCGTCCAGGCGCGGGCAGAAACGATCTGTCAGAACCGGTGTTCGGTCCGGGACACTGGACACCGGCTGGAAGGGCCCGGGGCCAGCCTCTATGATCGGCACACTTTCCGGCACGGACATCGATCGAGTGCACTGCGGGAGCGAGCGGTGAGCGGAACGTCCGAAGGGCCGACGCCCGCGGCAGACCTCGACCGGTCAGCCGTTACAGACAGTGACCACACCACCTACCAACGTGTCTTCGCGACGGCCCCGCTCGCCATGGCCGTCGTGGACCGCGCCGGACTCGTCACCGGCGCCAACGCGGCCTTCGGCGAGCTGCTCGGCACCGATCCGGACATACTCACCGGGCGGGTCGCCGCCGATCTGGTGGACCTGGCCTCGGACACCCGCAGCTGGCACGCCTACCGCGAGGTGCTGCGCGGCCGGCAGGCGAAGCTGCGCTGCACCCGCCGGCTGAAACATCCCGAGGGACACTCGGTGTGGGTGCAGGTGACCGTGGCCCCGCTGAACGGCGAGGCCGGGGTCCTGCTGTCCGTCGCCGACATCAGCGCCCGCCGCGAACTCCAGGCAAGGCTTCGGCACTTGCAGATGCACGACCTGGTGACCCGGCTGCCCAACCGCACGCTGTTCTTCGAGCGGCTGTCGGCCGCGCTGGAGGCGGAGTCGTACGAGCAGAGCGGCACCGGCCGGATCGGCCTGTGCTATCTGGACCTCGACGGGTTCAAGGCCGTCAACGACACCCTCGGCCACCGCGTCGGCGACCGGCTGCTCGCGGCCGTCGCCGAGCGCCTGACCCGGGTGGCCGACGAGGCCGGCTACGCCCGTGCGGTGACCCCGCTGGTGGCCCGGCTCGGCGGTGACGAGTTCGCCCTGCTCGTGGAGGACTCCACCGGCACCGAGCAGCTCGCCGAACTGGCCGAGTCGGCACTGAAGGCGCTGGAGGAGCCCTTCGACCTGGCCGGGCAGCGGCTGTCGTTGACCGCGTCCATCGGGGTCGTCGAGCGGCACGCGGCGGGTACGACGGCCACCGGCCTGATGCAGGCGGCCGACACGACCCTGTACTGGGCGAAGGCCGACGGCAAGGCCCGCTGGACCCTGTTCGACCCGGAGCGCAACGCGCACCGGATGACCCGCCAGGCCCTGTCGTCCACTTTGCGCCCCGCCATCGACCGCGGCGAATTCGCGCTCGAATACCAGCCACTGGTGGGCATGGAGGACGGACGCCTCTCCGGGGTCGAGGCGTTGATCCGCTGGAATCATCCTCAGTTCGGCACACTGACGCCGAATCGGTTCATCGGACTGGCCGAGGAGGACGGCTCGATCGTGCAGCTCGGCCGCTGGGCACTCAACACCGCCTGCCGCCAGGCCCGCCGCTGGCAGCAGGACCACCCCGACGAACCGCCCATCTTCGTCAGCGTCAACGTGGCCGTACGCCAGGTGTGGGACTCGGACCTGGTCACGGACGTGGCGCAGATCCTGGCCGAGACCGGCCTCGCCCCGCATCTGCTCCAGTTGGAGCTGACCGAGTCGGCGGTGATGGGCTCGGCCGGCCGGCCGCTGCAGGCCCTGCAGGCGCTCAGCGACATGGGCGTGCGCATCGCCATCGACGACTTCGGCACCGGCTACTCGAACCTCGCCTACCTCAGCCGGCTGCCGGTCTCGACGCTGAAGCTGGACGGGTCCTTCGTACGCGGCTTCCAGTACGAGGCCGACAAGAACCCCGCGATCACCGCCAACCCCGCCGACATGGTCATCGTCGAGGCGATGATCCAGCTGGCCCACCGGCTCGGCATCACCGTCACCGCCGAGTGCGTGGAGACCTCGGCCCAGGCCACCCGGCTGCGCCGCATCGGCTGCGACACCGGCCAGGGCTGGCTGTACTCCCGCCCGGTGCCGCCGGATCGTATCTCCGAACTCCTCGGCGAGCAGGCCTACGCGGTCGGCAATCCGTAGGCGTCCGCGATCAACTCATAGGAGCGCAGGCGCAGTTCGCCACGGTGGGCGTGGCTGACCAGCATCAGCTCGTCGGCGCCCGTGCGCTTGTGCAGATCGTCCAGGCCCGAGCGGACCTCGTCGGCGGTGCCGTGCACGATGTTGGCCGTCCAGGAGGTGATGAACTCCTCCTCCGCCGGGCTGAACTCGTGCTTCCCGGCCTCCTCCGGGTCGGGGAACAGGCCCGGCCGGCCGGTGCGCAGCCGGAGCATGTTCAGGGCCATCGCCCGGGTCTGGCGGCGGGCCTCGCGCGCGTCGTCGGTGGCGAGGGCGGAGACGCCGATGAGGGCGTACGGCTCGTCGAGGACCGCGGAGGGGCGGAAGGTCTGCCGGTACAGGTCCAGGGCCGGGATGGTGTTCTGCGCCGAGAAGTGGTGCGCGAAGGCGAACGGCAGGCCCAGCATGCCGGCCAGGCGGGCGCTGAAGCCGGAGGAGCCGAGCAGCCAGACCGGCGGCCGGTGCGGGGACTGGACGCCGCCCGCGGCGCTGCCCTGCACCGGGCCGGGGATCGCGTGGATGCGCCGGTACGGATGCCCGTCGGGGAAGTCGTCGTCCAGGAAGCGGGTGAGTTCCGCCAGCTGCTGCGGGAAGTCGTCGGCGCCCTCGTCGAGGGTGTCGGTACGGCGCAGGGCGGCGGCCGTGGCCCCGTCCGTGCCCGGCGCCCGCCCCAGGCCCAGGTCGATCCGCCCCGGCGCCATCGCCTCCAGCGTGCCGAACTGCTCGGCGATCACCAGCGGGGCGTGATTGGGCAGCATGACGCCGCCCGAGCCGAGCCGGATGCGGTCGGTGTGGGCGGCGAGATGGGCGAGGATCACGGCGGGCGAGGAGGAGGCGACGCCGGGCATGGAGTGGTGCTCGGCGACCCAGTACCGGTGGAAGCCGCGCGACTCCGTCAGCCGGGACAGCGCCACGCTGGTGCGCAGGGCGTCGGTGGCGGTGCTGCCCGCGCCGACGGTCACCAGGTCCAGTACGGAGAGGGGGACAGGGGCGGCCCCGTACGCGGTGCCCCGGATCTCGTCTGCCTTGTCTGCCTTGTCTGCCTCGTCTGCCGACACGGTGCGGGCCTCCTGTTTGTGGCGTGGCTGTCCTGCGGTGCCGTAACAGGAGGCAGTCTCCGCTTATTCCTCTTCCTTCCTCGCCGGTCAGCGGACCTGCACGATCGGCTCCCTCGTGAACAGCGTCCCCAGCGCCGGGGCGTTCACCCTCCGGTCCGCGAGCCTCAGGCCCTCCCACACCGAGACCTGGTTCGCCGTGAGCACCGGCTTGGACAGCGCCTTCTCCAGCAGCGACAGATGCGCGGCCGTGTGCAGGGCCGTGTCCGGGAGCAGTACCGCCTCCGCATCCGGGACGTCCGCCGCGCGCGCCAGCGTCAGCACGTCCTCCTCGCCCCAGGTGCCGACCTCCGCGGCCGTGACGATCCCGGACGACCGCACCCCGGCCACCTCCAGGCCCCCGGCCCGCAGGAAGTCCGCGAACAGCCCGGCCACGTCCTCCGGATAGGTCGCCCCGACCGCGACCCGCCGTACCCGGATCTCCCGGGCCGCGTGCACGAAGGCGAACGACGTCGAGGACGCGGGCATCCCGGCCAGCCGGGCGAGGGTGCGCACCTGGTCCTGGGCGCCCTCCCAGCCGTGCACGAAGCTGCCGCTGGTGCAGGCCCACACCACCGTCTCGACCCCGGACAGCCGCAGGCCCTCCATGCCCGCCGCGAGCCGCTCGGCGGAGCCCATCTCGCGCAGCGCGTCCACCCGGTGCGCGTCCTCGCCGATGTCGGTGTGGACCAGGTCCACCCGGATGTCACTGCCCAGGAGCTGCTCGATGCGTGGATAGTCGTCCTCGGCGGAGTGGCCCGGGTAGAGGAATCCGAGTGCGGTCATGTCCAGCCTTCCTGCGTCTCTTCCGGCAGTACGGGGGGCCAGGCACGCGCGGCCTCGTCCAGCAGCGCCTGATAGGGCCCCACGGCCCGGGTACCCATCCGGCGCAGCGCAGCCCACATCGTGACCTGGTTGGCGGACAGCACCGGGATGCGCAGCTCGGCCTCCAGCTGGGGGATCACGTCGTACGTCGGAAGGTTGGTGCAGGAGATGAACAGCGCGTCGGCGCTGCCGGGGCGGACGACCGCCTGCCGCGCCATGGCGACGACGTCCCGGTACGGCACCTGCCAGATGTGCCGGGTCAGCCCCATGAAGGCGCACCCGGTGACCTGCACGCCGGCCTCGGCGACGAACTCCTCCAGCGCCCGGGTCACGGACACCGTGTACGGCGTGACCAGCGCGACCCGTCGTATCCGCAGCTCGTCCAGCGCCTCCAGCAGCGCACCGGAGGTGGTCACGGAGGGCGGCGCTCCCGCCAGGCTCATCGCCGCGCGCATCGCCCGCTCCCCGGCGATCCCGCCGACGAAGCTGCCGGAGGTGCAGGCGTAGGCGACGGCCTCGGGCGCGACGGCGGTCAGCGCGCGCACCGCGTCGCCGAGGGTCTCGTGCTCGCTCACCAGCCGGGCGAGGTCCAGGCTCACCTCCACCGGCACGAACGGGGTGCGGGTCAGATGCAGCGACACCTCGTCGGGCACCCAGCGCCACAGCTCGCGGTCGAGGGCGAAGTCGAAGGGAGCCACCACGCCGACACCGCGCTGGGGGCGGGGGCCGCCGAGAAAGGAGACGTCCATGGCTGGCACCGGCCTCACGCTGGGAGACGAGTGGGCAACGGATCGCGAGTACGCCCGTGTTGACGAAGGTAGATTCGGGTGCGAGCGTGGTCAATCCGCGCATGTCACCGCATAGGTCAGACGCCTGTCACCGCATTCGTCAGACGCCTGTCACCGCATACGTCAGACGCCCGTCAGATGCCCGTCACACGCCTGCCGACGCCGGGAGCCGCCCCGTATGACGACCCTCCCCACCGTCCTCGTCCTGGACGCCGAGCCGCCGCCCCGGCTCGGCCGGCTCACCGGCCGCGCCCGGATCGTGCACACCGACGCCGCGCACCTGGCCGAGCGGCTGCCCGCGGCGGACGTGCTCCTGGTCTGGGACTTCACCTCGCACGCGGTCCGCGAGGCCTGGCCGGGGGACGGGCCCAGGCCGGCCTGGGTGCACACGGCGAGCGCGGGCGTGGACCATCTGATGTGCCCGGAACTCGCCGCGTCCGGCACGGTGGTCACCAACGCGCGCGGGATCTTCGACCAGCCGATCGCCGAGTACGTGGCGGCTCTGGTGCTGGCGGTCGCCAAGGACCTGCCGCGCACGCTGGAGCACCAGCGGGAGCGGGCCTGGCGGCACCGGGAGGGCCGGCGGGTGGCGGGCACGCGCGCGTGCGTGGTCGGCTCGGGCCCGATCGGCCGGGCGATCGTCCGCACCCTGAAGGCGCTGGGCGTGACGACGGCGCTGGTCGGACGGGTGCCGCGGACCGGCATCCACGGCCCGGCCGACCTGGACCGGCTGATCTCCCGCGCGGACTGGGTGGTCTCGGCGGCGCCGCTCACCGAGGAGACGTACCGCATGTTCGACGCCCGCAGGTTCGGCGTGATGCAGCCCTCGGCGTTCTTCGTGAACGTCGGCCGGGGCGGGCTGGTCGACGAGGAGGCCCTCGCCCACGCCCTGACCCGGCGCTGGATCGCAGGCGCGGCCCTGGACGTCTTCACCACCGAACCTCTCCCCCCGGACAGCCCGTTGTGGACCCTGCCGGGGCTGATCGTCTCCCCGCACATGAGCGGCGACACGGTCGGCTGGCGGGACGAACTGGGCGTCCAGTTCGTGGAGTTGTACGACCGTTGGGCGGCGGGCAGATCACTGGTGAACGTGGTCGACAAACAGCGCGGCTACGTGCCCGGGCACTGACCTCCTGGAGGGTGCATGCAGCTCACCGACCTCACCGCCGTACAGCTCCTCGACGGTTACCGCAAGGGCGAGTTCGGCCCCGTGGAGGCGACCGAACGGGCCCTGGAGCGGGCCCGGCGCATTCAGCCGGAGGTGAACCCGTTCGTGCGGCTCACCGAGGAGGACGCGCGGGCACGGGCGCGGGAGTCGGAGGAGCGCTGGCGCCGCGGCGAACCGGCCGGACTGCTGGACGGCGTCCCGGTGACCGTGAAGGACATCCTCCTGCTGCGCGGTCACCCGACCCTGCGCGGTTCGAAGACGGTCTCCGAGCAGGGCGCCTGGGACGAGGACGCGCCCTCGGTGGCCCGACTCCGTGAGCACGGCGCGGTGTTCCTGGGCAAGACGACGACCCCCGAGTTCGGCTGGAAGGGCGTCACCGACTCCCCGCTCACCGGCATCACCCGCAACCCGCACGACCCCTCGCGCACCGCCGGCGGCTCCAGCGGGGGCAGCGCGGCGGCCGTGGCGCTCGGCGCGGGCCCGCTGTCACTGGGCACGGACGGCGGCGGCAGCATCCGTATCCCGGCCGCGTTCTGCGGCATCTTCGGTCTGAAGCCGACGTACGGCAGGGTGCCCCTCTACCCGGCCAGCGCCTTCGGCACCCTCTCCCATGCGGGCCCGATGACCCGGGACGCGGCCGACGCGGCCCTGCTGCTGGACGTCATCGCCGCGCCCGACGCACGCGACTGGTCGTGCCTGCCGCCCGCGCCCGGCTCCTTCACGGAGGGGCTGAGGGGCGGCGTGCACGGTCTGCGGGTGGCGTACTCCCCGTCCCTCGGCGGGCAGGTCGCGGTCCAGCCGGCGGTCGCGGCGGCCGTCCGGCAGGCGGTGGCGCGCCTCGCGGACCTCGGGGCGTACGTCGAGGAGACCGACCCCGACTTCAGCGAGCCGCTGGAGGCCTTCCACACCCTCTGGTTCAGCGGCGCGGCCCGCCTCACCGAACGCCTCTCCCCGCGCCGCCGCCAGCTCCTGGACCCCGGCCTGCGCGAGATCTGCGCCCAGGGCGCCCGGTACAGCGCGCTGGACTATCTGGCCGCGGTGGACGTCCGTACGGACCTCGGCCGCCGCATGGGCCGCTTCCACGAGCGCTACGACCTGCTGGTGACGCCGACGCTGCCGGTGACGGCGTTCGAGGCCGGACTGGAGGTGCCGGCGCGTTCCGCCTTCCGGCGCTGGACGGGCTGGACACCGTTCACCTACCCCTTCAACCTCACCCAGCAGCCCGCGGCGTCCGTCCCGGTGGGCACGGACGGGGGCGGGCTGCCGGTGGGCATGCAGCTCATCGCCGCCCGGCACCGGGACGACCTGGTACTGCGGGCGGCCCACGCGCTGTACGAGGCAGGGGCGGCTTCGGCGACGCCGGTCACCATGATCGAGGCTTAGGGCCGCAGGCGAACGGCGGTAGGGGGCCTGCCGCACTGCCCCGGCCTGTCAAGCCGAGGCAGCCGGGGGGCTGCGAGCCAACATCAGACAGCCGGAGTCTCCAGGGCCGCACGGCCGCGGGGGGTACGTCGGAACATCACCTCGTTGAACAGCTCGGGGGCCTTCTCGACGTTGACGTATCGCAGGGCGATCATCGACGCCAGGACGGCGCCCGCGAGATCGTTGGACACCTCGGCCCAGTCGTGCCTGTCGTCGCAGGTCGTCAGGCCCTTGAGGCCGTGCAGCGCGTGCATCGCCTCCCCGGCCTCCTCGGCAACCTTGCCCACCTGGAGAGCCTTCAGCTCCTCGGCGGGCAGGTGGACGCCCGCGCCGGCGCAGACGTCGGCCAGGGATCCGACGACCTGCCACAGGCCGCCTTCCGGCGCTTCCGTTCCCAGACGCGCAAAGCCACCTTCCGCGCCGCTCTGGCCCATGCCGGGGGCGGCGAGCCGGTCGGGATGGCATACGGCTATACGCTCGGCCCGGACACGGGTTGGTGGGACCAACTGACCGGACCCGTGCCCGACGACATGCGGCGGGAGGACGGACACCGCACCTTCGGCCTCATGCAGCTTGCCGTACGCGTGCCGTGGCGCAGGAAGGGCGTGGCTCGCCATCTGCACGACACCCTGTGCAACGGCATCGAGGCCGAACGGGTGCTGCTCAACGTCAACCCGGCCGGCAAGGCGGCGTCGGCCGCCTACCGGGCATGGGGATACCGAAAGGTCGGCAGGACACGCCCCTGGCAGGGCGCGGATCTCCATGACGTGATGCTGCTCGATCTGCGCTGAGCACGTGACGTGTTTCAGCTCTTGTGCCGGTAGACCACCAGATACGGCACATTGCCCTCGTCGTGGGCGAAGACACCGACCCCGTCGAAGTCGGCGATCGGCACCTCGGAGCCGCCGGGCAGCGCCTTCGGGGTGCCCGTGGCCAGGGAGAGCTGGACGGGGGCCGTGGTCTGCGTCAGGGTGTTGCCGTTGGTGAGCGAGGTGCCGTAGGCGGTGCCGTCGTCGGTGACGGAGACGAAGCTGAGGGGCTTGCTGTCGTCGGTCTCCTCGAAGCAGTACCCCTTCCTCGACTTGAGGTCGAAGGCGAGGTGCTCCGAGACGAGGTACCGGCCGTTCGGGGAGAGCGCGGAGTGGGGGGCGTCCGCCGTCGGGGCGGGCGGCTTGGCGCACAGCACGGACGCCTGGACCTGGCCGGTCCTGCTGTCGAGGACGGCCCACACGTGGTGGTTGCCGAAGTTCTTCTGAGACCAGCGGGCGAGGAGGTGTCCGCCGGTGCCCGGCCACACCTCACCGGTCGCGGGATCGACGTCTGCGGGCGCGATCCGGTCGTCGTTCCAGGAACCGGGTATGCCGAACGCGCCGGCACCCTTGTTGGCCACCACCGGGTCGTGTTCCGTCAGGGCGGCGATGTCATTGCCGATGTCGTCGGTACATGCCGGGCAGGCGGGCGGCTCGACGGAAGCCGTGTCGTACGTGGTGGTGCGGCCCGTGGCCACGTCCACGGCGACCCTGCGCTTGTCCGCCACGGGTACCAGCACCCGTTCCCCGCCGTCGGTGACCTCCGTGTCGAACTCGGTCGCCGGAAGCCCGACATGGTGCGCGGGCGCGACCGCGTCGCCCGAACCGTCGGCGGCGTAGATGTCCAGGGCGTACGCGTTCTTCGCCTTGGACAGGGTGTCCTCGCCCTTGACTCCCTGGGACCACGTCACCAGGTACTCCTTGCCGGCGGCGGTGGCGACGAAGACGTGGGGCGCCTCGCCCTCGGACAGGTTCTTGAACGGCTTGCCCGTCCAGCGGACCCGGCCCGTCACCGCGTCCCGTACGGTCACCCGGTAGGCGGCTCCGTCGCTGGATCCCTCGCTGGTCACCGTGGCCACCGCGCCGGACTTCGGCAGCACGACGTACGAACCGAGCTGCTTCCGCGAAAGCTGCCAGCCCCGTGAGGTGTCGTACCCGGCCGGGACGGCGAGCTTGCGCAGGGGCGCCGGTGCCGAGGCGTGCGCGGAGGGCTTCTTGTCGCCGCCGGCGGTCTTCGCCGTTCCCGATCCGCCGCCGCAGGCCGCGAGCGACCCGATGGCGATGACGGCGACGGACGCCTTGGCGAGTACCGATCTCATGCACTGCCCTTCCCTTTGCGCGGAGGACAGCACACGGCCCGAACCGCCTCCCCCGATGGCGTGATCTTGACAAGAAGACTACCGCCGGGGAGGCATGCTCACGCCCGCCGGAAGCTGAGCGTCTCCCCCGCCGCGCCCGTGCGCCACAGGTCGTTGCACGCCTCGGCCATCGTCTCCAGCCCCTCCACCACCTGGCCCCACACGATCCCGGGCACCCAGCCCACGTCGCCGTTGAGCAGCAGGTTGTTGCGCTCGTAGAACAGGGCCAGGTCGACGACCGTGGTGCCGGGGCGGACCTCGCGGTCGTAGCCGTAGGCCGTCGTGCCGAGTTCGGCGCCGGCGAAGGTGAAGTAACAGAGGTCGCCGGGAATCGGGGTGACCGTCGGGTTCTCCAGTGGGGGTTCCGTGGAGGCGAACGGCGGGAAGAGGGCGTAGATCTCGTTGCGGGCGTACTTGGCGTGGTAGACGTCGCCCGAGAGAGGCAGCGCTTCCTCTACCGCGGCGCAGGTCAGGGGCGCGCGGTCGGTCAGCAGTCGTGCCGTGCAGTGCACGTCCCGCTTGTCGAGCGAGACGGTGACGAATCGATCGGCCATGAAAACCAGGGTGCATAGCCGAAGAGCGCTTGGGTAGCCGCGCCGCCATGGCTCCACCACTTGGGAACGACGTACACACCATTCGGTCGGAACACAGACACACCCGGCGGTCCCTGCTCGGCGGGCTCGCCGCCCTCGGTGTGCTGGGCGCGGCGGGCTGCACCCGGGTGGCCGAGGCCTCCGGCAAGCCGGGCGGCGACCTGCTGGAGCGGCTGCGTGCGCAGGGCGTCGTAAGGCTCGGGATCGCCGGTGAGGTCCCGTTCGGGTACATCGACAAGGACGGCCGTTTCACCGGTGAGGCGCCCGAGCTGGCGAAGGTGGTCTTCAAGCGGCTCGGGGTCGGCAGGGTGCAGCCGGTGCCCACCGAGTTCGGTTCGCTGATTCCGGGGCTGAACTCGCAGCAGTTCGACGTCGTGGCCGCCGGGATGTACGTCAATCCGGAGCGCTGCCGGCAGGTCATCTTCGCCGACCCGGACTACCAGATGCTGGATTCGTTCATCGTGCGGAAGGGGAACCCGCTGGGGTTGCACTCCTACCGCGAGGTCGTCGCGAAGAAGGCGAAGTTCGCCACCGGCACCGGATACGCCCAGATCCAGCACGCGGTCGAGGCCGGGTACAAGCAGGGCGACATCCTGATCGTGCCGGACCAGGTCGCCGGGCTGAACGCCGTCGAGGCGGGGCGCGTCGACGTCTTCGCCGGTACGGCGCTCACCACGCGGGAAGTGGTGAGGAAGTCCGGCAAGGCGGAGGCCACCGCGCCCTTCGCCCCGCTGGTCAAGGGCACACCGCACGTGGACGGCGGCGCGTTCGCGTTCCGGCCGGCCGAGACGAGGCTGCGGGACGCCTTCAACACCGAGCTGCGCAGGCTGAAGAAGAGCGGGGAGCTGTTCCGGATACTCCGGCCCTTCGGGTTCACCAAGGCCGAGATGACCGACCTCACCGCGAAGGAGCTGTGCGGCGGATGACCCCGGGACTGTGGGAACTCGTACTCAAGGGCGTCTGGACCACGGTCCAGCTGCTGGTGTTCAGCGCGCTGCTGACCGTGGCGGTGTCCTTCGTCGCCGGTGTCGCGCGCACCCACCGGCTGTGGATCGTGCGTTTCGTCGCCGGCCTCTACACCGAGGTGTTCCGCGGCACCTCGGCGCTGGTGATGATCTTCTGGGTGTACTTCGTGCTGCCGCTCGCCTTCGGCTGGCAGCTGGTGCCGATGTGGGCGGGCACGCTGGCGCTCGGCCTGACGTACGGCGCGTACGGCTCGGAGATCGTGCGCGGCGCGCTGAACGCGGTGGACCCGGCGCAGAAGGAGGGCGGGATCGCGCTCAGCTTCACGCCCTGGCAGCGGCTCAGGCTGATCGTGCTGCCGCAGGCGGTGCCGGAGACGATCCCGACCTTCTGCAATCTGCTGGTCGAGCTGCTCAAGGGCACCGCACTGGTGTCGGTCATGGGCATGGGCGATCTGACGTTCAGCGCGAACCTGGTGCGGCTGGCGTTGCAGCAGAGCGCGGAGATCTACACGTACATCCTGCTGATCTACTTCGCGATCGCCTTCGTGCTGACGCGGCTGATGCGTTCTCTGGAGAAGCGGCTGAAGGCCGGGGTCGGCAGGGATCCCGGGACCGAGTGGGCGGCGCGTGAGCTCAAGCGGGCCCAGACGACCGGAGTGGGCGCCGCGGGGGGCGCCGGCATGGGCGGAGGTGCTGCCGCGTGAAGTGGGACTGGAACGCCGTCGGCGACTTCATGCCGGCCTTCTGGCACGGGCTGCTGGTCACCCTGCAGGCCCTCGCCCTCGGTTCGCTGGCGTCCTTGACCCTCGGACTGCTGTGGGCGCTGCTGATGCGGACGCCGGCCCGTTGGGTGCGCTGGCCGGTCGGCGTGGTCACGGAGTTCGTGCGCAACACCCCGCTGCTGGTGCAGCTGTTCTTCCTGTTCTACGTGCTGCCCGAGTGGGGCCTGACCTTCTCGGCGCTGACCACCGGTGTCGTCGCGATCGGCCTGCACTACTCGACGTACACCATGCAGGTCTACCGGGCCGGTATCGAGGCGGTCCCGGCCGGTCAATGGGAGGCGGCGACCGCGCTGAACCTGCCCCGGCGGCGGACCTGGACCGCGGTGATCCTGCCGCAGGCGATCCGCCGGGTGGTTCCCGCGCTCGGCAACTACGTGATCGCCATGCTCAAGGACACACCGATGCTGATGGTGATCACCGTGCCGGAGATGCTCCAGCAGGCCCGGCTCTACTCCCAGCAGCACTTCCGGTTCACCGAGCCGATCACCGTGATCGGTGCCGCCTTCATCCTCATCTCCTATCTGGCCTCCCTTCTCATGCGAGCCCTGGAGCGACGCCTTGTCCGTTGAGACCCGTCCGCAGCCGTCCCTGACCGACGCCCAGCCGGGCGAGCTGATCCGCCTCGCGAACATCACCAAGCGGTTCGGCGCGAACACCGTGCTCGACCACCTGGACTTCACCGTCGACCCGGGCAGGCACGTGACCCTGATCGGGCCCTCCGGATCCGGCAAGACCACGATCCTCAGACTCCTGATGACCCTCACCAAGCCGGACGAGGGCACGATCACCGTCGACGGGGAGCAGCTGTTCCCGGCGCCGGAGAAGCAGGTCCGGGAGGTCCGCAAGAAGATCGGGATGGTGTTCCAGCAGTTCAACCTGTTCCCGAACATGAGCGTGCTGCGCAACATCACCGAGGCTCCGGTGCAGGTCCTCGGCATGTCCAGGGACGAGGCCGAGGAGCGCGCCCGGGAGCTGCTGGACCTGGTGGGGCTGGCCGACAAGTGCGACGCGAGGCCGACCCGGCTGTCCGGCGGGCAGCAGCAGCGGGTGGCGATCGCCCGGGCCCTGGCGATGCGGCCACGGGTGCTGCTGCTGGACGAGGTGACCTCCGCGCTCGACCCGGAGCTGGTCGCGGGCGTGCTCGATCTGCTCAGGGACATCGCCCGCAGCACGGACATCACCATGCTCTGCGTGACCCACGAGATGGGTTTCGCCCGTGACATCTCCGACCAGGTGCTGATGTTCGACGGCGGCCGGGTGATCGAGTCGGGTCCACCGGAGAAGATCTTCACCGACCCGGAGCAGGACCGCACCCGGGAATTCCTCAGCGCGGTGCTGTGACTACGGCGCGGGGATCCGGAAGATGCCGAGGTCCGACCGGTGGGTCGTGTCGACGGCATATGCCATGGGATCTGCGTCGCAGCGGGGAGGGGCGGGTGAGCGGAACAATCTCGCCAACCCCCTCTCCCGCCAGGGGGTTTGCCCGTTATCGTGGAAGCGATCCGCACACCGGATCTCGCGGCCACCGACAGGCGAGCGCAGGGGGACCACCGTGGCGCTGATGCACGAGCCTACCGCCCCGTACCACTCCGCCCAGGACGCGCTGCGCGTGCTGGAGACCGTCGCCCGCCACTCCGCCGGCGTCACCGACACCGAGCTGGCCCGCCGCACCGGCCTCGGCTCCGAGCGGCTCACCGCCCTGCTGCGCATGCTGCGCCGCGAGGGCTACGTCGAGCAGATCACCGACGGGGCGTACGTCACCGGCGACACCCTGCGCCGCCTCACCTCCGCACACGACCGCGAGCGGGCCCTGCGCGAGAAGCTCCAGCACACCCTGGACCGGCTGCGCGACTCGGTCGGCGCGGCGGTCTACATGAGCCGGTACGTCGACGGCGAGGTCAAGGTCACCCAGTACGCCGCGGGGCCCACCACCCCGGCGGTCAACGAGTGGGTCGACTTCCGCTGCTCCGCCCACGCCACGGCGGTCGGCAAGAGCCTGCTGACCCAGCTGGACCACAACGCCCGCCGCGACCACCTCTCCCGGTACAAGATGGCGCGCCTCACCTCGCGCACCATCACCAGCGACAAGCTGCTGCTGTCCCGCCTGGAGTCCCAGCCGCCGACGGTGCCGGTCCTGGACCTCCAGGAGTACGCGGTCGGCACGGTCTGCGCGGCGGTCCCGATCACGGCGGGTTCCTCGGTGGGCTGTCTGGCGCTGTCGCTTCCCGTGGAGCACGCCCACCGGCTGAAGCAGGCGGCGGAGGCCCTGAACCGCAACGCGGCACCGGTGCTGCTGTCCCTGACCTTGTAGGTGGTCACGAGCACCCCTCAGGACCAGGTAGTATTTTCTTCGTCGCCAGCCGCGGAGACCAAAAAACCGCAGCAGGCGAGAGTCATGCGCCGCTAGCTCAGTTGGTTAGAGCAGCTGACTCTTAATCAGCGGGTCCGGGGTTCGAGTCCCTGGCGGCGCACAGATGAAGGGCCCTTCGCGAAAGCGAGGGGCCCTTCGGCGTCTTCCGTGGTGAGCCGCCGGTACGACGTCTCCCCCGGTGGCCGCCACCACACCGGATCGGCACACGCGTACCCCTCGCGCCTGAGCAGCGCCCGGTGGATCTTGTTTGTCGCCGTGACCGGCATCCGCTCCACCACCCGCACGAACCGGGGCGCCATCTTCGTCCCCAGGTCGGGCTGGGCCGCGAGGAACCGCGCGAAGCCCTCGGGATCGAAGGTCCCGGCGACGGTCGCCATCACCTGGTCCCCGGTCACCGGGTCCGGCACCCCGTACACGGCGACGGCCGCCGCACCCCCGTACCGGGCGACGATGTTCTCGATCACCGCGGCGGCCAGGTTCTCCCCGTCGACGCGGATGCGGTCATCCGCACGTCCGGCGAAGTACAGGTATCCCGCCGCGTCCCGGTAGAAGAGGTCGCCCGTCCAGTACGCCCCTCCCCGGCGCCGTTCGGCCTCCGCGGCCGGGTTGCGCCAGTAGCCCTCGAAGGGGTTCGGCCCCCGGTTCACCAGCTCCCCTATCGCCTCGTCCCCGTTGCGCAGGCGCCCGGCGGAGTCGAACACGGCCGGCGGGCACTCGCGCCCGGTGCCGGCGTCGAGAACCACCAGCCCGGGTCCGGCCGGTCCCACCGCCCCCTTCGGCGTGCCCGGCGTCCACCGGATCGCCGCGCCGCCCTCGGAGGAGCCGTAGCCCTCGACCAGCCGCACCCCGAAGCGCCGCTCGAAGGCGGCCGCGTCCACCGGGCCGGCCTCGGTGCCGAAGCCCGTGCGCAGCGGGTTGTCACGGTCGTCCGCGCGCTCCTCGGTGGCGAGGACGTACTGGATGGCCCGGCCGACGTAGGTGAAGTAGGTCGCCCGGTAGCGGCGTACGTCGGCGAGGAACCCGGACGCCGAGAACCGCCGCCGCAGCGCGACCCCCGCGCCGGCGGCCAGCGCGGGCGCCCAGTCGGCGATCACCGCGTTGCCGTGGAACATCGGCATGCAGATGTAGTGCACGTCGTCCGGGCGCACCCCGAACTGCCGGACCAGTGCCTGCCCGGCCGCCGCCAGCCGGCCCTGGGAGCAGAGCGCGGCCTTGGGGGCGCCGGTCGACCCGGAGGTGAAGTACAGCAGCAGCCGGTCGGCGGGTGCGGCGCGGGACGGGTCGGGTACGGCACCGGCGTACGGGGCGAGGAGCTCGCCGTACTCCTCGCCGTACTCGTCTCCGTCCGTCACGAGGATCCGCACCCCCGGCAGCTCCAGGCCCGCCAGCAGGGGAAGGTGGGCCCGCTCGGTGACCAGCAGCGGGCACTCGGTGTGCCGGATGTCCCGGGCCAGCTCCGGGCCCCGGCGGGTGGGGTTGATCCCGGCGACGGCCGCTCCGGCGAGGGCGGCGGCGCCGAGCCACAGCGGGAACTCCTCGGTGTTGTCGAGGAGCACGCCGACATGCGGTACGGCGCCGGGTGGCAGCAGATCCGCCAGCAGGGCGGCCCGTGCGGCGGCACCGGCTGCCACCTCGTGCTGCGTCAGTACCCGCTCCTCGCACCTGAGCCCCGGCCGGTGGTCGCCCCACCGTGCCGCGATCAGCTCGGCCACCGTGCGTGCGCTGGACTCCATGGGGGTGCACGGTAGCTGACTCACCGTCAGATGAGGAGACTAGGGCAGGAAGCCGTCCGCCATCGAGAAGATCGCGTGGGCGACGACCATGAAGAGGACGCAGCCCCCGATGAACACGCCGAAGAACGCCACCAGGCAGCCGGATTCGGCGGCGAGCTTCCCACGCGCCGGGGCGTGGGCCGTCGCCCGCTCGGGGCGCTCCGCCGCGTAGTGCACGGTGACGATGTCGCCCGGGATCGTCGTCCCCGGCCCGTTGGTCTCGTCGAAGCGGACGGTACGGCCCTCGCGGGTGGTGAACTCGTACACGTGGTGGAGCGTCGTGCGCACGGAGGTCTCACCGCCCCCGCTGGTCGTGGTGTACGTCTGCAGACAGCGCGCCTCGGCCGTCAGCCCGCCGTCCCAGGCCCGGTGCACGTCCCGCGACCGGCGGAGGAGCCCGACCAGGGCGAAGACCGCCCCGGTGATCATGAGGGCGGGCACAGCGTAGAAGAGCAGCTCGAACATGAGGTTCCCCCGAGGTCCGGTACGCCGTCCCCGCTCGGCCGGCGTGCGAGGAACGTACCCGTCGGTAGGGGCAGCCCGCCTCAGGGGAACCTCAGTTTCCGTGCTGTGGCGGAACGGTCCTCAGAAGGTGACGTCCGAGCAGGCGTAGAAGGCGTTGCCGGTGTCGGCGATCGTCCACACCGCGAGGATGACGTGGTGCCCGCTCAGCCCGGTCGGCAGGGTGCCGCTGTGGCTGAGGGTCTGCGGCGGGCGCTGGCCGTGGTATGGGACCGTCAGGAACGGGGTGAGGTCGAGGTCCGAGCGGGCCAGGGCGTGGTTCTGGTTCCAGCCCTGCTTGGTGACGTAGTAGGTGAAGTCCGTCGTGGCGTGCATGGCGGTGAACTGCCAGCGGAAGGTGTAGGTCTGGCCGCCCGTCACCCTGGTGGTGGGCCAGGCGCCGCCGGACGGGGTGGTCGGCGAGCTGAGCTGGGCGAACCGGCTCAGGCCGCCGTTGCAGAGCCGGCCGTCGGCCGGCCCGGCGGCCGGGAAGCCCTTGGGGCCCTCGACGCTCTGCGGCTCGTACTGGATGTCGCCGCAGCCCGTCACGGTGCCGTCGGCACAGAGTTTCTGCCTGCTGACGGGGAGGTCGGTGTAGCCGTGCCCGCTGGCGCCGCCGGTGGAGAGCGCGAACGCTCCGGCGGTCACCACGCCCAGCACGACCGCGGACAGCTTGGTCCTGGTGCGCATACTGCCGCTCCTGGAGAACGTGGGGAGTTCGGTGAGCCGTGCAGGTAGGTCTAGACCAAGTGTCAGATTATTGCCGTTGGTTGAATGTGTCCATACAAAAGACGTGACCCGCGCGTCGCTTCCTCACAACGGCTCCCCGCGCCCCGAGCAGAAGGCGACCGTCAGGTCCCGCACCAGCGCCTTGCGCTCGTAGTCGTCCAGCTCCACCAGGCCGCGCACGGTCAGCCGGGTGACGGTGTCCTCCACCGAGTCCACCACCGAGCTGAGCAGGCCGGCCCGCTGCCGGGCGTCCAGCGCGGCGATCCTGCGCCGGTGCATCGCGGCGGCGACCTCCGGGGCGTACTCCACCCGGATCGGCTGCACCGAGAACACCTCCACACCGACCGGCGCCGTCTCCTCCGCCACCAGCCGGGTCAGCGCGTCCCCGGCCGCCGTCACCCCGCCCCGCGTCCCGCCCGCCGGCTCCACCGGCACCCGGGCCAGCGCCGCCTCCACACACTCGCGCAGATACTTCTCGTGGTCCTCGACGCCGAGCGCGGCCCGCGCGGTGTCCCGCACCCGCCACACCACCAGCACCGCCACCCTGAGCGCCATCCCGTCGGGATCCGCCGCCGGCATCGCCTCGCTGCGCCAGTGCCGCAGCCGCACATCGACCCGGCGGCGCGGCAGCAGCGGGTTCACCCAGAGCAGCCCGGTGCGCCGGACCGTCCCCCGGTAGCCGCCGAACATGCCGAGCACCCAGGCCCGCCCGGACCGGCCCCGGGCCAGCCCGGCGAAACCGAACATCCCGAGCGCCCCGGCCCCGGCGTACGCCGCCCACTGCACCGGGCCGAGTCCCGCACCCACGCAGGCGGGCAGCCGCAGCGCCTCCACCGCGGCCGACGGAAGCAGCCCCGCCCACCAGGAGGTCGCCAGGCACCCGGTGAGACCGCAGGCCCCGGCGAGCACCCCGGCCACCCCCGGCAGCGCCCGCCCCGGACGCTCCACCAGCTCCGGGTCGACCTCCGGCAGCGGCCTGCGGCGCACCGCTGCCGGGCGGCCGAGCCGCGGCTGCTCGCCGGTGCCCTGCCGGCGGCCCACCACGGCCGGCTTGAGCGGCACCTTCACCGGGTTCACCGGATCGGGGTCGTCACGGAAGAGCAGATGGACGGGGATCTCGGTGGTCACCTCGTTCTGGATCAGCCGGGCCGGACGCCCGCCCGGCACCGGAGCGCCCTCCGGCTGCCCGTCGGATTCGGGCGGCGTGTGTGACGTGGTCGTACTCATGCGTTGCTCCAGCCTCCGCGCCAGATGCGTCATGAACAGGGGAACGGAAGGATCCGGCGGTCACCGGCCGCTCTCGTGGCCAGGGTCCGCGTCCGCGAAGAGCCGTCGCCAGGTCTCCGGCCCCGGGTAGCCGTCCGCCGCGCCACCGCGCCAGCCCTGAGCGCGCTGGAATGCCTCCACGGCACGCCGGTCCGCTTCGCTCCAGCGCGGACCGGGGCCGGTCGCGTAGAACCTGCCGAACCCCTTCTCCACCAGCCGGCGGCCCAATTGTGTGACGTACGCGTTCTCCGCGCCCGGACGGAAGAGGCCCCGGCCGGGATAGCCGGGCACCCCGTGCGAGGCGGGGCGGCCCGGCACCCTCGCCTTGCCGTCGGTCCGCTGGGCACCCGCCGTCTCCGCGGTCACGCCCTTGTACCGGTAGGGGACGTACTTGTCGGTGTTGCTCCAGTAGGGGTAGGGGGTGGGCTGGCTGCGGGCGTGCGGAGGCGTCTGCTCGTAGACCGTGTAGGTGGTGTGCGCGGAGTCCGTCCAGCCGCCGAAGATCACCACGTGGGAGCCTTTCTCGGGGTTGTCGGGGTTGTGGTAGAGCAGGATGTCTCCGGGCTGCAGCTCCTCCTTGGTGATCTTCACGCCGAACTGGTCGAGGCTGCCCGTCCACTCGTTGCTCCCCAGGTTCCAGGCCATGGAGACATAGCCGGAGCAGTCCTGGCGGTAGCCGTCGGACCAGTAGTCCGACATGCTGTACGGCACCTGTGCGGCCACCCAGACCTTGGCCCGCTTGATGATGTCGGCCCGGGTGGTCGCGGGGATGGGGACGGCGCTGAGCTCGGCCGGTTTGCCCGCCGCGCCATGCAGCGGGGACCTGCCGCCCTGAGGGGTCTCGGTCTCGCCGTCGGCGGGGACGCGGGGGCGCTGCCCGGCGGGCCGGGCGGGGGTGAGGGCGGCGGCCGGGGCGACCGCGCCGAGGACGGCCGACGCGGCGGCCATGACGACGATTCCGCAGGCCGCCGGGCGACCGCCGGGACGGCCGGACGACAGCCGGGGACTCACCCGCCGCCCTTCGACACAACCGGGGCAGTCGCAGTCCCTCGCGGGCTCGACTTCCTCGAACACCGGAGCGACCATGCGATCTACCTCACATTCGGGGGTGTTTCGTCCACGCTTGTGCACGATGATCAGTTTCTCAACTGGCCATCCGGCCGCCACTTTGACGGTCCGAACGATGTACGTGCCCCCTGAGGTGATCGTCCGGCCCCGGCGGCTGGTCGGAGGCACCCCGAAAGGTCAGGTAGAGTTATCTCCGTCAGCAGGCGCCGCTAGCTCAGTTGGTTAGAGCAGCTGACTCTTAATCAGCGGGTCCGGGGTTCGAGTCCCTGGCGGCGCACCGACCGGAAGGCCCCTCGCACAAGCGGGGGGCTTTTCGCATGCCCCGATTGGCCGGATACCCTCTCGCCATGGCAGCCCGGGACCTTCAGGAGCGGATCAAGAAGCTGATCGTCGACCGGCGGCTGCCCTCGGGAGCCCCGTTGCCGACCGAGCCCGAGCTGATGGAGCACCTCGGCGCGAGCCGGAACTCGGTGCGTGAGGCCCTGAAGGCGCTGCAGGCGATGGGGATCGTGGAGATCCGGCACGGCTTCGGGACGTACGTCGGCTCGATGTCGTTCGCACCCCTGATCGAGGGGCTGGCCTTCCGCACCGTCGCCGGGCACTACCGGGGCGAGGACTCCCTGCTGCAGCTGCTGGAGCTGCGCGAGGCGGTGGAGACCGGGCTGGTCTCACGGCTGGCCGGGCGGCTGCCCGAGGCGGACCTCGTTGAACTGGACGCCCTTGTCCGACGTATGGAACAGGAGGCCGCACAGGGAGCCGGCCTCGCCGAGACCGACCGGGCCTTTCACGCCACCCTCTACCGGGGGCTGGACAACGTGCTGCTGAGCGAGGTGCTGGAGGCGTTCTGGGATGCCTTCCACCGGGTGCAGCGGGATCTGGTGGACGTGCCGCAGGACCCCAGGGTCACCTGCCGCCAGCACCGGGAGATCCTGGACGCGGTCCGGTCCGGCGACTCACTGCGGGCGGAGGAGGCCATAAGAGACCACTTCGGCAACATCCGTGCCCGCCTCTCCACCACCGGCGCACCCCGGCCGCCGAAGACCACCGGCGCACCCCCGTACCCCGCCCCCCACACGCGCCACAATGAACGGGTTTGACCGGTAAACACCGCGTTTCGCGTCTTGCGATCATGCGGAGCACCGTAGAACCCTTGGGTGTCCAAGCTGCCGCTGTTTGGCGGCAGTTGGGGGGAATCAAGCGGTTGCCGTACGGCGGGGAGAGGGCCCCGCTCATGAATCGATGCCGAGGGGGGCATCATGCAACCGGAAGGTCGCCGTCCCGTGTCCATGAGGTGGGGAAGACGTGGGGACAGCGAGCCACCACAGCGACAAGACACGCGGTGACACCTGCGTGTGGGGGGAATGACTCATGACGTCGACGCCGCCGGGCGCCGGACCGAGCCACGCTCACAACGACCCGTCACAGACCACACAGCTCAGGGCGGTCACGCACCGGACCGGCCAGTTCCGCCGAATAAAGAAGACCCTGCCGAGATACGACTACGAGCACTACAGCCGGCTCGCGGGCCCCCTCACGCAGCCCGACCCGACCGAGCCGTACACGGTGCAGTACCGGTCGCTGCTCTCGCAGGAGCCGCACCGCATCCGCGCCGCGCTCATGCTGGGCGCGGCCCCCGTGCTCTCCCTGGTCCTGCTGTTCTGGCTGCTCCAGCCCGAACACTGGACCGAACGCGACTATCCCGCCCACGACTTCCTGCCGGCCCTCGACACCGTCATGCTCGTCTCGATCGGCCTGATCGAGTTCTTCCGCTGCATGAACGTGCTGTCCAACGCGCACGCCACCCTCGTCGCCCGCGACCCGATACCGGTCGTCCCCGAGACCGGCACCCGCGTCGCCTTCCTCACCTCCTTCGTGCCCGGCAAGGAGCCGCTGGAGATGGTCACGAAGACCCTGGAGGCGGCTGTGAGGCTCCGTCACCGGGGGCTGCTGCACGTGTGGCTGCTGGACGAGGGCGACGACCCGGCCGTCAAGGAGGTCTGCGCCCGGCTCGGCGTGCACCACTTCTCCCGCAAGGGCGTCGCGCAGTGGAACCAGCCCAGGGGACCGCACCGGGCGAAGACCAAGCACGGCAACTACAACGCCTGGCTGGAGGCGCACGGCGACGACTACGACTTCTTCGCCTCCGTCGACACCGACCATGTGCCGCTGCCCAACTACCTGGAGCGGATGCTCGGTTACTTCCGCGACCCGGACGTCGGCTTCGTCATCGGCCCGCAGGTGTACGGCAACTACGACACGTTCGTCACCAAGGCCGCCGAGTCGCAGCAGTTCCTCTTCCACGCCCTGATCCAGCGCGCCGGCAACCGCTACGGCGCCCCGATGTTCGTCGGCACCTCCAACGCCGTACGCATCAGGGCGCTCAAGCAGATCGGCGGCCTGTACGACTCCATCACCGAGGACATGGCGACGGGCTTCGAGATGCACCGCGCCAGGAACCCGGCGACAGGGCGGAAGTGGAAGTCCGTCTACACCCCGGACGTGCTCGCCGTCGGTGAGGGCCCGAACGCCTGGACCGACTTCTTCACCCAGCAGCTGCGCTGGTCCCGGGGCACGTACGAGACGATCCTCAAGCAGTACGGAAAGGGCCTGTTCACACTGGGGCCGGGCAAGCTCTTCAACTACACGATGATGATCATCTTCTACCCGATGTCCGCCCTCAACTGGATCCTCGCGGCGCTGAGCTGCGCGCTGTTCCTGGGCCTGGGCGCCTCGGGTGTGAACATCGACCCGACCGTGTGGCTGATGCTGTACGGCAACGCGTCCGCGCTGCAGATCGGCCTGTACATCTGGAACCGGCGGCACAACGTCTCCCCGCACGAGCCGGAGGGCTCCGGCGGTGTCGCGGGCATGGTGATGTCCGCCCTGTCCGCGCCGATCTACGCGCGCTCCCTCATGGACGCCGTACTGCGCCGCAAGAGCACGTTCGTGGTGACGCCCAAGGGCGAGTCGGCAAGCCCGGACACGCTGTTCGGGACCTTCCGGATCCACTGGTTCTTCATCCTGGTCTTCGCCGGCTCCCTCGCGGCCGGTTTCGCGTTCGGGCATTCCCACCCCGCGATGATCACCTGGGCGTGCTTCGCCCTGCTGATCACCGCCTCGCCGATCTTCGCCTGGCAGTACACGCTGTGGCAGGAGAGGCGGAAGCCGAAGCCGGCGGCGGCCGGGCCGGTCACCGAACCGCAGGACGCGGTACCGGCGCCGTACGCGGCCCACGTGCCACATGTGCCGCATGTGCCACAACAGCGGCCCACCTGGGCGAAGGAGACGGTCGGGGAGACCGAACAGACCATGCAGATCGCCCTTGGCGGACTGGGGGGACGTAAGGCATGAAGGACCAGGCAGGCCGCCGTCGCGCCCGTCGACTCGCGATCGGTACGGCGGTGGTACTCGCGCTGGCCGGGATGAACGGGCCGTGGGTGTACCGCTTCGGCACCGCGCAGTACCACCAGTACAAGATCAACAGACCCGAGTACAAGGCCGAGAACGGCCACTGGGACATCATCGAGTTCCCGCCGGAGTACCGTCAGGACACCATCCACGCGGCGCTTCTGCACACCGGCAAGGTGCTGCTGGTCGCGGGCTCCGGCAACAACCAGGACAACTTCGACAAGAAGAAGTTCGACACCCGGATCTGGGACCCGGTCAAGGGCACGATCAAGAAGATCCCCACGCCCAAAGACCTGTTCTGCACCGGTCACACCCAGCTCGCCAACGGCAACCTGCTGATCGCGGGCGGCACCAAGCGGTACGAGAAGCTCAAGGGCGACGTCACCAAGGCCGGCGGCCTGATGATCGTCCACAACGAGAACCCGGACAAGCCGATCACGCTGCCCGCGGGCACGAAGTTCACCGGCAAGGCCAACGGCAGGACGTTCGTGTCCAAGGACCCGGTGCTCGTCCCGCGGGCGAAGAAGGTCTTCGACCCGAGGACCGGCGCGTTCCTGCGCAACGACCCGGGCCTGGGGCGGATCTACGTCGAGGCACAGAAGAGCGGCACCCGGTACGAGACCGGCACCCAGGACAACTACCGGATCCAGGGGCTGACCGGCGTCGACGCGCGCAACACGTACGGCATCGCCCAGAAGCTGGCCCTCGACAAGAAGGACTTCCAGGGCATCCGGGACGCCTATGAGTTCGACCCGGTCGCCGAGCGGTACATCAAGGTCGACCCGATGAACGAGGCCCGCTGGTACCCGACGCTCACCACGCTGTCGGACGGCAGGATCCTCAGTGTCTCCGGCCTGGACGACATCGGTCAGCTGGTGCCGGGCAAGAACGAGATCTTCGACCCCCAGACCAGGAAATGGACGTACACGAAGAAGATCCGGCAGTTCCCGACGTATCCGGCGCTGTTCCTGATGCAGAACGGGAAGATCTTCTACTCGGGGTCGAATGCCGGGTACGGGCCGGACAACGTGGGCCGTGACCCCGGGATCTGGGACGTGGACACGAACACGTTCGCAAAGCTGCCCGGACTCAGCGATCCGGACATGATGGAGACCTCCGGGACCGTGCTGCTGCCTCCGGCGCAGAACGAGAAGTTCATGGTGATCGGGGGTGGCGGTGTCGGTGAGTCCGAGCTGTCGAGCAGAAGGACACGGCTGATCGACCTGAAGGCCCCGAACCCGAAGTTCGTCGACGGACCCGAGCTGGAGAAGGGGACCCGGTACCCGCAGTCCTCGGTCCTGCCCGACGACACGGTCCTGGTGTCCGGTGGCTCGGAGGACTACCGGGGGCGCGGCGACTCCAACATCCTCCAGGCCCGGCTGTACCACCCCGACAGCGACAGCTTCACGCAGGTCGCCGATCCGCTGGTGGGACGGAACTACCACTCCGGGTCGATCCTGCTGCCGGACGGGCGGGTGATGTTCTTCGGGTCCGACTCGCTGTACGGGGACAAGGCGAACACGAAGCCGGGGAAGTTCGAGCAGCGGATCGAGATCTACACGCCGCCTTATCTGTACCGGGATGCGCGGCCGTCCCTGAGCGGGGGCCCGCAGACGATTGCCCGGGGCGCTTCGGGGACGTTCACGTCGAAGCACGCGGCCGGCATCAAGAAGGTGCGGCTGATTCGGCCGAGTGCTTCGACGCATGTGACGGACGTGGACCAGCGGTCGATCGCCCTGGACTTCAAGACGGCCGGAGACAGGATCACGGTCACCGTCCCCAGGAACCGGAACCTGGTGCAGTCCGGGTGGTACATGCTCTTCGTGGACGACGACCAGGGGACGCCGTCGGAGGCGCAGTGGGTGAGGGTGCCGTAGTCACCTGCTGTTCCTGGCAAGGGCGAGTGCGTAACTCGCCCACCACTGCCCTGCCTTCGGGCCTCCCTTGCACGTGCCGTCGGACTCCCCCGGGCGCTTGACCCACAGATAGGCGTCCACCAGGGGGTCGGCCGTCCTTGTCGTCGGGGTTTCTCCCAGGGCCCGGTCCGGCGGGTTGCACCAGCGCTGGGCCGGGTCGCCGCCGGTGTAGGGGCCGTTGCCGTTGCGGCTGGTGTCGATGACGAAGTGTTTGCCGCCCACCTTCGACGACAGTTGCTTGCCGTAGGCGATGGAGTCCCGGGTGGAGTAGAAGTTGGAGACGTTGACGGAGAAGCCGTCGGCCTGGTCGACGCCCGCCTGCTGGAGGGGCTGGTAGATCTGGTCGGGACGGCCCCAGCCGGCGTTTCCCGCGTCCAGGTACACCTTGGTGTTCTTCAGGGACTTGAGCTTGGCGATCGCGCCCTTGAGGAGGTCGTAGCGCTCCTCGTGGAACTGGGCCGGAGTGCAGCCGTCCACGAGGTGCAGGACGGCGTCGGGTTCGAGGACGACCGTCGCGGAGCGGTCGCCGATGCCCCGGGCCACGGCGTCGATCCAGGCGCGGTAGGCGTTGCCGTCGGCGGCGCCGCCCTGGGAGTACTGGCCGCAGTCGCGGTGCGGGATGTCGTAGAGGACGAGCAGGGCCGTGCGGTCCGACTTCTCGGCGGCCTCCGTGAAGCCGCGGGCCTCCTGCTCCGGGTTCTCGGGGCCGATCCACTCCCCCACCGGCTGCTCGGCGATCTTTCTGATCTGCTCGGCCTCGGACTTCTTGCCGGAGGTGGCGTAGGCGGCGAGCCGGCGGGCCGCGGTGCCGTCCGGGTTGACCCAGAACGGATCGGCGGCCTTGGGCTGTTGGGTGACAGGGGCCGCCGGGTCCCCGTTGCCGCCTCCGCCTCCGGAGGAGCATCCGGCGAGCAGCAGTGCCGCCCCCAGCACCACCACCGACGCCGACGCGCGCACGGAAGGACGGGCCCCCCTGCTGTCGTCCATACGAATCCCCCTGGCCCCCTGGGCGAAACCGGTCAGGGGGCCAATCGTGGCATATCCGGCCGGTGCGTCACGAGGTCGCGTGGCGGGGCGTACGGGGGTCAGCGGGTGGTTTTGGTGAGGTACGCGGAGACCACCACGTTGGCCGTGTAGGTGTGGCCGGCCCGGTCGAAGGCGCCGCCGCAGGTGATCAGGCGCAGCTCGGCACGGCCGGGTCGGTGGGGACCGTAGGCCTGGTCGGCGTCGAAGCCGGCGCGGGGCAGGACGCGGACGTCGTCGATGGTGAACTCGGCGACCGTGCCGTCCGAGCGGACCACCCGGACCGTCTCGCCGGGCCGGAGCGTGCTGAGCTGGTAGAACACGGCGGGCCGGGTGGCGGTGTCGACATGCCCGACCAGAAGCGCCGCGCCCTGGGCACCGGGGGCGGCGCCGGCGCCGTACCAGCCGACCACACCCGGCTGGTCGAGGGGCGGCGGGTCGACGGCACCCTGGGCGTCCAGGCCCCGGCTCACCACCGGTGCGCGCACCCGCAGCCGGGGGATGTCCACCCGCTGGGGTACGGCGCCTTTGAGCGGGGTGGCCGGGCGGGGCAGCCGGGTGGGGTCGGCGGGCCGGAGGACGAACAGGTCACCCGTGGCGGGTCCGTCCGTGCCGTGCGGTACGCCGGTCAGCGCGCGCCCCCACAGCCACAGCCCGAGCAGAAGCAGCGCCCAGACGAGGCCGGTGAGGAGCCGCCTGGTGCCGGTGGCGCGCCCGCGGTCGTCGGACATGGGCGGCTTCAGCGCGTACGACGGCTGCGGCGGGCGCCGAGCCCGACGGCGACCGCCGCGATCCCGGCGAGGACCAGGCCGGTCACCGACTGGGCGGTGTCGGGTTCGGACGCACTGGTGGCCACCGTGGCGAAGTGCGCGGTGCCGCCGCCGCCCGCGTTGACGGGGGCGACGGGCGTGGCGTCCCCGGTGGGCAGCCGGCCGGGCTCCGCGGACTGCCCGGCTCCTTTGCCGGCCACCGTGACCTTGCCGGTGATCACGGAGCCGGCGCAGGTGATCGTGACGTCGTAGACGCCCGGCCCGAGGGAGGAACGGACGCGGGTCTCACCGGACAGGGTGCCCTGGCTGCCGGTCAGCCGTGCGTCGGAGACGAACGCGGCCGAGCCGGCGGTGGCCTGCCGCCCGGAGCAGCCGCGGACCCGCAGGGACACGTCGGTGCCGGGGCCGGGCAAGGCGGGGGTCACGGAGACCGGGCCCGCGTCCGCGGCGGGGGCCGCGTGGGCGGCCGGGGCGAGCGCGGTGACGGCCAGGATTCCTGTACACAGAGTGAGGCGTAGTGAGCCCATCGTGAACCTCCAGATATCTGGAGGCTCCCCCGGCCGGAGCGCCCCCGCATCCTCGGGGGGCGCCCCGTTGCTCCGAACGGGTGGATCGGGTTTTGAAAACTCCTGATCAGGCCTGATCAGGCCCGGTCGGGCCCGGTCACACCAGGTCGACCAGGTCCGCGATGGAGTCGACGACCTGCGAGGGCCGGAAGGGGTAGCGGTCGACGTCGTCGGGCTGGGTGACGCCGCTGAGTACCAGGAAGGTGCGCATACCGGCCTCCAGGCCCGCGAGGACGTCGGTGTCCATGCGGTCGCCGATCATCGCGGAGGTCTCCGAGTGGGCCCCGATGGCATTGAGCCCGGCCCGCATCATCAGCGGGTTCGGCTTGCCCACGAAGTACGGCTTCTTGCCGGTCGCGGCGGTGATCAGGGCGGCGACCGAGCCGGTGGCGGGCAGGTCGCCCTCGATGGAGGGGCCGACGTTGTCGGGGTTGGTCGCGATGAACCGGGCGCCGTTGTTGATCAGCCGTACGGCCTTGGTGAGGGCCTCGAAGGAGTAGGTGCGGGTCTCGCCGAGGATGACGAAGTCGGGCTCGTGGTCGGTGAGGATGTAGCCGATGTCGTGCAGCGCGGTGGTCAGGCCCGCCTCGCCGATGACGTAGGCGCTGCCGCCGGGGCGCTGGTCGTCCAGGAACTGGGCGGTGGCCAGGGCGGAGGTCCAGATGTTGTCCACCGGCACGTCCAGGCCCATCCGGCGCAGCCGCGCGTGCAGGTCACGGGCGGTGTAGATCGAGTTGTTGGTCAGCACCAGGAAGGGCCGGCCGGACTCGCGCAACTTCTTCAGGAAGGCGTCGGCTCCGGGAATGGGGACGCCCTCGTGGATCAGGACACCGTCCATGTCGGTCAGCCACGACTCGATCGGCTTGCGGTCTGCCATGTTGTGCGTCTCCTGGCGTACGTACGGTCAAGAAAGCGGGGGCGCCGGAACCACGGCGTACCGACGCCACCAGCCTAGTGAAGGCGGCCTGATCCTGACCCCGAGCTCCTCTCACCGGGCTCCCGAAAGCAGGGCGGGCAGGTCGGCGACGGAGTCGAGGATGTGCGTGGCGCCGGCGGCCCGGAACTCCTCGTCGCCGTGGGCGCCGGTGCGCACCCCGGCGACCAGCCCGGCCCCGGCCCGCACCCCGCTGAGCACGTCGTACGCGGTGTCCCCGACGACCGCGACCTGCCGTACGTCCTCGGCGGCTCCGGTCCGCACGAAGGCCTCCAGGACCATGTCCGGGTACGGCCGTCCGCGCCCGCCGGCGTCGGCCGGGCACAGGGTGAGCGCGACGAGGTCGCGCCAGCCCAGGGCGTCGAGGATCGCGTCCTGGGTGACACGGGCGAACCCGGTGGTCAGGACGACGGTACGACCGCTGCCGGCCAGCTCCTCGATGGCCTCGCGGGCGCCCGGCACGGGGGCGCTCAGACCGGCGTCGACGAGTTCGCCGTACGCCTTCTCGAAGACGGTGTTGGCGCGCCGGGCCCGGTCCTCGTCGCCGAACAGGTGCCGGAAGACGGAGATCTTGGACTCGCCCATGGTGGCGCGGACGTACGCGAGGTGGTCGGCGTGCTCGGCCGAGCCGGGTGCCACGCCCAGCTCGGTGGCCGCCGCCGCGAAGGCGCGCTCGACCAGTCCGCCGTCGGCGACGGTCGTGCCGGCCATGTCGAGGACGACGAGACGGATGTCGGTCATGGTGGTCAACGTGCTCACCAGCCCAGTTCGTTCGCGGTGGTCTCGGCTATCGCGGGGGCGCAGGTCATGCCGCGACCGCCGGGCCCGGTGACCAGCCACACCCCCTCGCGCACCTGCTGCCGGTGCACCACCCGCCCGGGTTCGGTGCACTGCGCGTACACGCCCGCCCAGCGGCGGCGGATGCGCGGCAGCGGCCGGCCGAGCAGGGACTCGACGACGCCGGTGAGGTGCTCGTACGGCTCTTCGACGGTGTCGAAGGCGAAGGGGTGCGTGTACTCGTGGGTGTCGCCGATGGTCAGGCCGCCGTCGGCGCGCTGCACCATGAGCAGCTGCATCCGGTGCGTGGCGGCGGTCTCCGGCTGCGGCTGCCGGGCGTTGAGCGCGTCCAGCGCCAAGGAGGCGTAGGCCGGGTAGTAGCGGAAGCTGTCGGCGTCGGCGACGGAGGTGGTCAGCGGCTCGCCGAGCGGGTCGGTCTGCATCATCTGCAGGCGGACGCGGCGCACGGGCAGGCCGGGTCCGGCGAGTTCGCGGACCAGGCCGCCGAGCCAGGCGCCGGTGCACAGGACGACCGCGTCGGCCCGGTGGACGTCCCCGTGGTCATCCCGGACGGCCCCGGCGCCGGTCACCTCGCGTACCTCCCGGCCCGGCAGGAAGGTGTAGTGCGGGGACTTCAGCAGTTCGGCGCGCAGGGCGAGCTGTGCGGTGCGCGGCTCGACGGCCGCGTCCCGCTCGCAGTGGAGGGCGGCGGTGAAGTCGCCGCGCAGGGCGGGGTTCAGGGCGCGGGCCTCGTCCGGGGTGAGGAGCTTGTAGCCGCGGGCGGCGGCGTCGGCGCGGGCCACGGCGGCCTCGGCGACGGCGAGTTCGAGGGGGCCGCGGACGGGGGTCAGGGACCCGTTGGCCCGGAAACCCAGCGCCGGGACACGGTCCCCGATGCCCTCCCACAGTTCCCGCGCCCGCAGCGCGGTCTCCAGCTCTTCTCCGCCGGCGCGGCCACTGACCCAGATCTGCCCGAAGTTGCGCAGCGAGGCGCCGCGCGCCTCGGCCTCGCGCTCGATCTGGACGACCTGGTGGCCGCGCCGTACCGCATGCCAGGCGTGCATGGTGCCCACCACGCCGGCTCCGACGACTGTCACTCTCATAACGGCAGCGTGGACGACCAGCCCCCATTTGGGCTAGACCCGTTATCTTTTCGTTATCCTTTTCGCGTCCTCTCAGACATGCGGCAGGTGCGCCTTCTCAGCCCGCGAGATGCGTGGTGAACGAGAACCGGTCCCCCCGGTACAGCGACCGTACGCGCTCCAGGGGCCGTCCTTCCGTGTCCCGGGAGATCCGGTGGATCAGCAGCATGGGCAGGGCGGGCGGGGTGCCGATGAGCAGGGCTTCGCGGGGGGTGGCCAGCACGGTCTCGATCCGCTCGTCGGCGTCGCCGAACAGGACGCCCTGGGCGGCGAGGTAGCCGTAGAAGGAGGAGTCGGGGTCGAAGTCGCTGTCCAGCCGCGGCAGCCGCGCGACGGCGACATACGTGCTCTCCAGGCCGACCCGTTCCTCGTCGGCGAGCAGCACGCGCTCCAGGTGCCAGACCGGTTCACCCCGGGTGAGCCCGGTCTCCGCGGCGAGGGCCTCCGGGCAGGGGAAACGGTCCAGCGAGACGAGGGTCCGTCCGGGCGTACGGCCCTGGCGGCGCACGCCCTCGGTGTAGCTGGCGAGGGACAGCGGCTGGGCGAGCTTGGGCCCGGCGACGACGGTCCCCCGGCCGCGCCGCCTCAGCCTGCCCTCCAGCACCAGCTCCCGTACGGCCTGCCGCACGGTCTCCCGGGCGACGTCGTACCGCTCGGCGAGATCCCGCTCGGTGGGGATGACGCCGTCCTCCCCGAGTTCCTCCAGCAGGGCGGCGATCCGCGCCTTCACCTCGTAGTACTTGGGGATACGGCCGTGCTCGGGAATGCCGGAGCGGACGGGGGCGCCGGGGGCCTGGTCGTTCGGGTAGTCCACGCAGGGATCGTCGCAGACGGGGCGGCTGTCGCCGCACGGGACCCCGGTCCGGGTTCAGCGGCGTCTGCGGGCCAGCAGCAGGGCTCCGCCGCCGGCCCCGAGGAGCGCGGCGGCGGCCATGAGCAGCGCGCCGGCGCGGCCGGGTCCGGTACGGGCCAGCTCGCGGGCCCACTCCCCGGCCGCCTCCGTCTCCTGGACGAACGGCAGGGAGGGGTCGGGCGTGGCGGTGGGGGTCCCGGTGCCGGGGGTGGCCTGCGGGCTGCCGGACGCACTGGGGGTCACACCGCCGCCCTCCTGGGTGCCGTCCGGCTCCGGCGTCGCGTCCTGCGGCGGCTCCTCGCCGTCCCGGGCGACCCCGAACCGGTAGGCGTTGGACTCCCCGACCCAGTCCCCGTCGTCACCCCGGCGCTGGACGAGGGCGGCCGTGGCGGTGACCCGCTCGGCCGCGACGTCGGAGCGGAGCGCCAGCCTGACCTTGACACTGACGGTCTTTCCGGGCGGTACGGCGAACCCGTCGAACCCCTCGCCGTCGAGCACGCCGACCAACTCGTGCTCGTCGGTGCTCTCGAACGTCACCGGCCGGGCCTTGGGGCCGTCGTAGAAGTCCAGCTCGGTCTGGTCCGGCTTCAGGGCGCGTTTGTCGTCGACGAGGACGACCACCGGGTGGACGCCGGTGCAGGTCCGGCGGGTGGTGTTGGTGAGGTCGAGGTACCAGGTGCCGTATCCGCCGCCCGCCTCGTAGGAGTCCGGGCCGCCGCGGATCCGGGTGGTCAGCGGGAAGGAGTGCGCGTCGGCGCCGACACAGGCGGGGGGCGTGTCGGCGGAGGCGGGGGCCGGCGACGACACGGGGACGACCACGGCGGCGGCTGCGGCAAGGCAGAGGGACAAGGACGTGCACAGTCGCATGAACACATGACCATGCCGGGTCACGGGCGGGGACCGCGGACGCCACTCCAGGACGGGCCGGAACTCCGCCCGGACAGCGGAGTCCCGGCGGCCGGGGCGTCAGGGACCGCAGATGCGCTGGGCCTGGGAGGCCGTCGCGACGCGCTGGGCGTCGGCGTCCTGGAGCGCCTGCAGCTCGGACCGGTCCGGATGCCCTCCCTCGGCGATCTGACGGTCGATGCCGTTCTTCAGGGCTTCGTAGTCCTGTTCGGCCTTGCCGGCAGCTGCGACGGCCCGGTCACAGGCGCTGTCCGTGCCGTGCACGGAGGCGGCATGGGCCGCCGGGGAGAACGCGAGGAGCAGCGCGGCACCGGCCGCGGCGGCAGACAGACGTACGGACACCATGGGATGAAACCTCCGGGGTGCGGGGTCAGGACGAGAGCAGGACCAGCCGGGTGTGGTCCTGTGTGCCGACGCACACCTGGTACGGGTCGGGGTCGCCCCGGCGTTCCTGGCACTTCCACGTGGCCCCGGCCGCGCGCACCTCGACGGGCGCGCCCTTCGTGCCGTGCCAGACCTTGGTGTAGGCGGCCGCCGCCTGGAGCGCGGTGGCGCAGGGCACGTTCTCGGTGGCCGACACCGCGAGCCCGGTAGCCCGGTCCGTTCCGCAGAAGGGGGTGGGTTTCCGGGGTGCGCCGGTGCCGGCGAAGGCCGGGGCGGGCACCGCGAGGCAGAACACGGCGGCTCCCAGCAGACCGGCGACCGTTCTCATGCTGGTCGAGCGCACTTGGTACCTCCTTGCCCGGGGAAAGCCCGGCGCACCGAGTACCCAGGGCTGCCCCGCGCGCCCGGAACCTCGCTTCCCTTTCTCCGGGTGCCTTGTGGCTGATCGCCGGCCGGCCACGGCGCGGGGCACCGCCTACGCGTCACCCCGCCCGAACACCGGCGCCAACAGCAGCTGCGCGGCGCCCTCGGCCACCACTCGCTCCCCCCGCGGAGCGACCCGCACCGGCACCGGCTTCCCCCGCACCCCCTCCCGCCGGGCCCGTGCCTGCAGCACCTCGTCAACCCCCCGCACGAACACCCCCGGCGCCCCCGCGATCGTCCGCCCGCCGAGCAGGACCCCCTCGATGTCCAGCAGCCCGGCCAGATTCCCCGCCCCCACCCCCAGCACCCGCGCCGCCTCCCCGGTCTCCCCGCGCGCCACCGCCGCCAGGCACAGCACCTCCACGCACCCCCGGTTCCCGCACTCGCACAGCGGCCCGTCCAGCTGGATCACCTGGTGCCCGAACTCCCCCGCCCCGGTCCGCGCCCCCCGATGCACGCGCCCGCCGATCACCAGCCCGGCGCCGAGCCCCGTACCGAGATGCAGATACGCGAAGGATCCCCCCTCACCCCCGACCGCCAGCCCGAGCGCCGCCGCGTTCGTGTCCTTGTCCACCACGACCGGCACCCCCAACCGCTCCCCGAGCGCGTCGCGCAGCGGAAACCCGTCCCACTCGGGGAACCCGGTGACCCGGTGCAGCACACCCCGCGCATGGTCGAGCGGCCCCGGAAGCGCCACCCCCACCCCGAGCAGCGTCCCCGCACCGGCGAGCCCCTCCGCGCCCAGGCCGAGCCCGTCCCGCACCACCCCCTCCACCACGCCGACGACCGCCCCCAGCACAGCCTCCGCCCCGGCCCCCAGATCCAGCCCGGCCCGCCGCTCCCCCACCACGGCCCCGTCCAGGTCGACCAGCACCACCCGCAGCTCATCGCGGTCCAGATGGACCCCCACCGCATGCCCGGCCTCCGGCACGAGCCGCAGCACGGTGCGCGGCTTGCCGCCCGTCGACGCCCGCCGCCCGGCCTCCGCCGCGAGCCCCTCCTCCCGCAGCCGTGCGGTGATCTTGCTGACGGCCTGCGGGGTCAGCCCCGTCCGCTCGGCCAGTTCGAGCCGGCTGATGCCCTCCGCCCCGGCGTCCCGCAGCAGCCCCAGCACCAGGGCGGTGTTGTGACTGCGCACCACCCCGAGATTCGCCCCCGCCGGCCCACCGCTCCCAGCTCCGCTCCCCGGCCCAGCCCCCGGTGCCGTCGCCCCCGTCGTCCCCGTCGCCGTCGCCGTCCTCGCCCTCGTCCTGTTCACGGCCCCATTGTCCCCACCGCTTGCACTTTGGCAACAGCGTTGCGAAAGTGGAGCCCATGACAGGACGCACTGCCACCCCCCTTCGCGTCGGCCTGATCGGCTACGGCCTCGCCGGCTCCGTCTTCCACGCCCCGCTGATCGCCGCCACCGAGGGCCTCGCCCTGGACACCGTGGTCACCTCCCAGCCGGAGCGGCAGGAGCAGGCCCGCGCCGAGTTCCCGGACGTGACGCCCGTCGCCACCCCCGAGGAGCTGTTCGACCGCGCGGACCGGCTTGACCTGGTCGTCATCGCCTCCCCGAACAAGACGCACGTCCCGCTCGCCTCCGCCGCTCTCAAAGCGGGCCTGCCGGTCGTCGTCGACAAGCCGGTCGCCGGCACGGCGGCCGAGGCGCGCGACCTCGCCGCCCTCGCCGAGGAGCGCGGCCTGCTCCTGTCGGTCTTCCAGAACCGCCGCTGGGACAATGACTTCCTGACACTGCGCCGGCTGATCTCCCAGGGGGACCTGGGCGACGTATGGCGCTTCGAGTCCCGCTTCGAACGCTGGCGCCCCCGGCCCAAGGGCGGCTGGCGTGAGTCCGGCGACCCGGCAGAGATCGGAGGTCTGCTCTACGACCTCGGCAGCCATGTCGTCGACCAGGCTCTGGTGCTCTTCGGCCCGGTCACCGAGGTGTACGCCGAGACGGACATCCGCCGCCCCGGCGCCGAGACCGACGACGACACCTTCATCGCGCTCACCCACGCGAACGGCGTCCGCTCCCACCTCTACGTCTCCGCGACGACCGCCCAGCTCGGCCCCCGCTTCCGGGTGCTCGGCTCCCGCGCCGGCTATGTGAAGTACGGCCTCGACCCGCAGGAGGCGGCTCTGCGCGAGGGCCTGCGCCCGGGTCCGCGGTGGGGCGCGGAGCCCGAGTCCCTCCACGGTCGCATCGGCGCCGGCGAGTCCCCGGTGACCGGCGGCGGCACGCCCGTACCGACCCTCCCCGGCGACTACCCCGCCTACTACGCGGCCGTCGCGCGCGCCCTGACCGGCGCCGGCCCCAACCCGGTGACCGCGCTGGAGGCGGCCGCCGCCCTGGACGTACTGGAAGCGGCCCGCAGGTCCGCCCGGGACAAGGTGACGGTGACCCTCTGATGCAGCACCAGCAGCACCAGCAGCACCCTCAGCAGGTGACCCCGAGGACCGTCCCGGAGCCGCCCCCGTCCGTCGAGGAGCTGGAGGCGCAGGAACGCCGCCTGGTCTTCCGGCAGTTCACCCACGACGACGCCTGGGCCCTCGGCTCGCTCCTCGTCGAGCTGGCCCGCGAGCGCCGGGCCCCGGTCGCCGTCGACATCCACCGCGCCGGACAGCAGCTCTTCCACGTGGCCCTGCCGGGCTCCACCCCGGACAACGACGCCTGGATCGCCCGCAAGCGGCGCGTGGTGGAGCGCTACGGCGCCTCGTCCTACCTGGTCGGCGCCCGCTTCCGCGCCAAGGGCACGACCTTCGAGGACTCCTCCCGCCTGGACCCCGACACCTACGCGGCCCACGGCGGCTCCTTCCCGATCACCGTCGAGAACGTGGGCGTCATCGGCACGGTCACGGTGTCCGGCCTGCCCCAGCTGCAGGACCACCGGTTCGTCGTCGAGGCGCTGGAGCAGTTCCTGAAGAGGTGACACCCGCGCGGGATTACATGAGGGATCCCTCCGGTTGGGAATGGCTGCAGAGATGATGATCACGCCCCCACCCGGAGGGATCGCCCCATGAGCACGGTGAAGGACAGGATCGGCCGGTACGGCATCTGGAGTGTCGGCCTGCGCGCGGAGGATCCCTCCCGGCGCGGCGAACTGGCCGATGCGGCAGCCGAGTTGGAGAGCCTCGGCTACGGCGCCGCATGGCTGGGCGGCAGCAGCGCCGCCCGGCACGCCGTACCGCTTCTGGAGGCCACCGCCACCCTCGCCGTCGGCACCAGCATCCAGAGCATCTGGCAGTACGACGCCGAGGCGAGCGCGGCGGCCTTCGCCGAGGTGGACGCCGCCCACCCGGGCCGCTTCCTGCTCGGCCTCGGCGTGAGCCACGCCAAGCTCGCCGACCAGTACCGCCGCCCGTACTCGGCGCTGGTCTCCTACCTCGACGCCCTGGACACGGCCGGGGTTCCCGCGGAGCGCCGGGTGCTGGCCGCCCTCGGCCCGAAGACCCTTCAGCTGTCCGGCGAGCGGGCGGCGGGCGCGGTGCCCTACCTGGTCACCCCCGAGCACACCGCCCGGGCCCGCGAGATCCTCGGCGAGGGCCCGCTGCTCGCCCCGGAGCTGAAGGTCGTCCTGGAGACCGACCCGTCCCGCGCCCGGACCCTGGCCCGCGAGACCCTGGCCATGTACCTCGCCCTGCCCAACTACACCGGCAACTTCCTCCGGCTCGGCTTCACCGAGGACGACCTGACCGGCGGCGGCAGCGACCGCCTGGTCGACGCGCTCTTCGCCTGGGGCGACGACCAGCGCATCCGCGCCCGCATCGACACCTTCCACCAGGCGGGCGCGGACCATGTGGCCCTCCAGGTGGTGACCGCCGACCGGCGGGACGCCCTCCCAAGGGAGGAATGGCGCCGGCTCGCTTCTCTGCTCGGATGACCGGCCGTCAGGCGCCCTCTCTCTCCACACGGGGAAGCACCCGGTCGAGAAGCCGCGGCAGCCACCAGTTCGCCCGGCCGAGCAGGACCATGCTCGCCGGCACCAGGATCCCCCGCACGACGGTCGCGTCCAGCGCGACCGCGCAGGCCAGGCCGATCCCGAACATCTTCACGACGGGGTCGTCGGACAGCAGGTAGCTGAGAAAGACGCTCACCATGATCAGCGCGGCGGAGCTGATGATCCGCCCCGTGGAGCCCAGGCCGTCGACCACGGCGCGCCGGTTGTCCCCGTGCCGCAGGTATGCCTCGCGTACGGAGCTGAGCAGGAACACCTCGTAGTCCATCGAGAGGCCGAACAGTACGGCGAACATCAGCAGCGGCACGTAACCGGGGACGGGCACCGCGCCGTCGAGGCCGATCAGCGAGGCTCCCCGGCCCCACTGGAAGACGGCGGTGAGGATGCCGTACGCGGCGGCGACGGAGACCAGGTTCAGGACGGCGGCCTTCGCGGCGACCAGCGGGGAGCGGAAGGCGAGCAGCAACAGCAGTCCGGCCATGGCGAGGACGAAGCCGCCGACCAGGGGCATCCGTGCCGCGATCCGGGCGTTCAGGTCGGTCTGCGTGGCCGGTGTGCCGCCCACGTGGGCGACCTGTCCGTCGTGCCCGGCCGCCTCGGGCAGGGTCACCTCGCGCAGGTGTCGTACGAGTGCGGCCGTGGCCGGATCGCCGGGGGCGGTACGGGGAGTGACCTGCCACAGCGCCGTACGGCGGTCGGTGCTCAGCCGCGGGTCCCCGGCCGAGGCCACGTCGTGTGTGGCGCGCAGGGCCCGGGTGAGGCCGGTCAGCCGGGGGTCGGCGGGGCCGGACGCCGGGGCGGGCAGCGTGTCGGTGACCTGGAGGGGGCCGTTGGAGCCCGGTCCGAAGGCGTCCGTCATGCGGTCGTAGGCGAGGCGGCTGTCGGTTCCGGCCGCCTTGGTGCCGGCGTCGAGCTGGCCGAAGGTGAGCGTCGCCGCCGGGGCGGCGCAGACCGCGAGAACGGCGGTCGCCGCGAGCAGCAGACGCCATGGGCGGGCGGCGACGCGCTCGGCGACCCGGGCCCAGCCGCGCGCTCCTTCCGCGGGCGCCGTCTTCCTGGGCGTGAGGCGGCGGCCGAGCAGGGTCAGCAGGGCGGGCAGCAGGGTGAGGTTGACGAGGAGTGCGGTGAGCACCGCGATGCCGGGCGCGAGCGCGAGGGCGTCCAGCAGGGGCAGTCCGCCGAGGGCGAGGCCGGCCAGGGCCGCGATGACGGCGGTCCCGGCGAAGGCGACCGACTTGCCGGATCCGGCCGTGGTGCGCACGGCGGCGTCCTCGACGCCGGCCCCGGCGGCGCGCAGCTGCCGGAACCGGGTGAGGGAGAACAGGCTGTAGTCGATGCCGACGCCGAGGCCGATCATCGCCGCGATGGTCTCGGCCGACGACGGTACGTCCGTCAGGTGGCCGACGAGGGCCAGCAGGGACAGGGATATGCCCAGGCCCAGCGCGCCGAGCGCCAGCGGGAGCACGGCGGCGAGGAGACCGCCGAAGGCGAGGGTGAGCACCAGGAACGCCGCCGCCGCGCCGATGGCCTCGCTGCGGCCGGTGGTGCCCTTGTCGACGGCGCCGGCGAGCTGGCCGCCCGGGGTGACCTCGATGCCCGCGTCGGCGGCGGGGTGCGCGGCCGACGTGATGCGGTGGGTGAGGCCGGGTGTGATGTTCCGGCCGGAGACGTCCAGGCGCACGGTGAGGTACGCGGTGTGCCCGTCCTTGCTCATGGCGCCCTGTCCGGCCGCGTCGTAGGGCGTGGTGACGGCGGTGACGTGCGGCACTCCGGCGATCGCCCGGGCGGCGGAGGTGACGGCCGCCCGCGACCGGTCGGTGGTCAGCGCGGGGCCGCCGGCGGAGGTGTGCAGGACCACGGGCTGTGTGCCGGTTCCGGTGCCGGGGAAGGCCTTGCCGAGGACGTCGAGGGCGGCCTGGCTGTCGCTGCCGGGGAGTGAGACGTCGTCGGTGACGGCCCGGCCGAACCAGCCCGCGGCTCCGAGGGCGGCGGCCAGCAGCAGGGCCCAGACCGCGACGACCGTTCCGGGTCTGCGGGCGCACCAGCGCCCCACCGCAGAGAACATGCGCTCAGCCTTCGTGACGAGAGACGACCAGCGCCTCGGCTTATTGCACTCACCGTGCAATGAGTCGACGGGCACAGGTTGCACTCGCAGTGCAATAATGTCAATCCGAGCGGGCGAGGAGAGGGCATGACCACGAAACGACGCGACACATCGAGCGGGCGCCGCGAGTCGACGGATCTCCTGTCCGCGGCGTTCTCCGGTGACCCGGACGCGGCGGACACCGGGGGCGGTCCCGCGGCACGCGGCCGGCGCACCCGCGAGAAGATCGCCGACGCCGTGCTCGCGCTCCTCGACGAGGGGCACAGCCAGTTCCCGGCCGAGCAGGTCGCCCAACGGGCGGGAGTGTCGAGGCGCCTGGTGTTCCATCACTTCGCCGACATGTCGGCGCTCGCCGACGCGGCCATCGAACGACGGCTGCAGCAGATCGCCGCCCAGGCCCGGCCGCTGCCCACCGAGGGGCCCCGCGCCGCCCGCGTCGACGCCCTGACCGAGCAGCGGGCCCGCATCCTGGAGTGGCTCACCCCCGCCTACCTGGCCGTCCTGCGCCTGGACGACCCCTCCCCGCGCATCCGGCAGACCGCCCAGCAGCTGCTGGAGTTCGCCCGCTCACGCCTGGCCGAGGTGTTCTCCGCCGAACTCGACCGACTGCCCGAGGAGAAGAGGACCGATCTCCTCAACGCCCTGGACGCGGTCACCACATGGGCCGCCTGGCATCACTGGCGCAGCGCGGGCCTCGACGCAGAGACGGCCCGCCGCACGATGCGGACCGCGGTACACGCCCTGCTCACGGCGACCGACCCGCCCGCCTGACCGGCACGGGCGGGCGGCGCTCCCAAGGGGCGCGGGGCCGTGTCTGATCCGCGGCTACCGCCGCGCGGGCGCGAGCAGCCACAACGGCGCCGCGGCCGAATCACGACGGCAGCCGGCGGAGCGTTCAGGCGTCCTTGAACTCCTGCCGCTGACGGCCGAGCCCGGCGATCTCCAGCTCGACCACGTCCCCGGCCCGCAGATACGGCTTCGGCTCGGGCTGCCCCATGGCCACCCCCGCCGGCGTCCCCGTGTTGATGACGTCCCCGGGGTACAGCGCCATGAACTGGCTGACATACCGCACGACTTCCCCGACCGGGAAGATCTGCTGGGCCGTCGTACCGTCCTGCCTCAACTCCCCGTTGACCCACAGCTTCAGCGACAGGTCCTGCGGGTCGGTGATCTCGTCGGCCGTCACCAGCCACGGCCCCAGGGGATTGAACGTCTCGCAGTTCTTGCCCTTGTCCCAGGTCCCGCCACGCTCGATCTGGAACTCCCGCTCGGACACGTCGTGCGCCACCGCGTATCCCGCGACATGCGCGAGCGCCTCCTCGGCGGACCCGAGGTAGCGGGCCGTACGCCCGATGACGACCGCCAGCTCCACCTCCCAGTCGGTCTTGGCCGACTCCCTCGGGACCAGAACCGTGTCGTCCGGCCCGACCACCGTGTCCGGCGCCTTCAGGAAGACCACCGGCTCGGCGGGCGGCTCGGCGCCCGTCTCGCGGGCGTGGTCGTGGTAGTTGAGCCCGATGCACACGATCTTCCCGATGCGGCCGAGCGGCGGCCCGATCCTGAGACCCGTCGCGTCCAGCGCGGGCAGCTCACCGGCCTCGGCGGCGGCCCGTACCCGGCCGAGGGCCGCCTCGTCCGCGAGAAACGCGCCGTCGATGTCGTCCACGATGCCCGACAGGTCCCGGAGGGTCCCCTCGGCATCGAGCAGCGCAGGCCGCTCCGCCCCTGCCGTACCGACTCGCAGCAGCTTCATGGTCAGATCTCCCTCGATCGCGGGGCGCCCGGACCGATGTGTGCAGCCATCGGAGGACTGGCCGATCCTCCAATCCCCCCGTCCACTCCGCAAGACCCTGTTCACGTACTGGACCGTAACCGCACGCTCCTACCGGTACAGGGCGGCCCGCTCCACCGCGCTCCAGGCCGTGCTGGTGACGACGTACAGCGCGGCTGCGAGCGGTACGGCGGCCACGGTGACGAGCGTGAAGAAGGACAGGAACGGCATGGCCTTGCCGACCGCGCCGAGCCCCGGCACCTGCTCACCGTCCCCGGCGCCCACCGCGACGGGGTCGGCCGCCATCGTCCGCCTGGTGCGCAGGCAGTTGAAGGTGGCGATGGCCGCGACGAGCACGAAGAGCCCGAGGTAGACCAGCCCGGCCGGGCCGAACGCCCCGCCCCCGTCGAGCGCGTCGGACCACCGCCCGCCGAGCGGCGCCGCGAACAGCCGGTGGCTGAGCAGACCGTTCGCCTCGCCGCCGATCGTGGAGCTGGAGAAGAGGTGGTAGAGCAGGAAGAAGGCGGGCAGCTGGAGCAGGCCGGGCAGGCAGCCGGAGAGCGGCGAGACCCTTTCCTCGGCGTGCAGCTCCAGCACCGCCTGCTGCAGCCGCTGCGGGTCCTTGGCGTGCTTCTTGCGCAGCTCGGCGATCCTCGGCTGCAGTGCGGCGCGGGCGCGCCGGCCGCGGGCGGCGGCGCGGGACAGGGGGTGGACGAGGAGTCGTACGAGCGCGGTGAACAGGACGATCGCGGCGGCCGCGGATGAGGCGTGGCACAGCGGCTGCAGCAGGTCGGCGAGCTGCTCGACCAGGCGGGCGAAGACGGAGAAGACGGACATGGGTGAGCCCTCCGGGGGTCTCGTCGTGCCGGAACGGAGTGGAACAACGGCATGACGACCCGCGCGGGGTCACGCGTGAAAGGGAGAGACGTGCCCTACGCGGCGGTCGCCGGAAGGGCGTGCCCAGGTGCCCTGGGCCGGCTCCGGCCGGGCGCGTCGGGATCGCGCTGCGCCAGGAAGGCCGTACGCCGGGCCCGGTCGCGAATCGCCGTACGCACCCGGGTGGGCGGGACGGCGGGTGCCGAGCGGGCGGTGAGCAGGGAGCAGAGGGCGAGCGCGGAACCGGCGGCGGCGGTCGCGGCGAGGGCCACGGTCGCGGAGAGGCTGCCGGTGTCGAACAGCATGACCGGCAGCAGCAGGAGCAGCAGCGGGGCGAGCGCACGCGACCGCACGAAGCTGCAGGCCACCCGGCTCCCCTCCCCACGGTCACAACTGCCCATGTCTACCCACCCTTTATACCTGACCAGTTATACCTGACCAGCGAGAACCGGGAGTACAGCGGCGGGTGGCGGCCCATGACCCGCTGTCGTCCGGTCTGTGGGCCACCCCGCGCGCCGTCGCCGATCTGCTGGTCCGGCCGGCGGTCGAACGCCGGCTGGGAGATCCCGCCCCCTCCTGGGCCACGACCGGCCGGCTGCGCCGGCACAACGGCGCGACGCGGCACGCCTCGCTCTTCGCCGGGGCCATGGCGGACGGCCGGTGGGTGGTGGTCCACCGGCTGGGCGGCCGGTCGGACCGGACCGACCGGATGGGCGTCGACCTGGTCACGGGCGGCGGCTCCGGGGGCTCCTGAGCCACGCCCAGGAGCTCAGGCCGGCTCCGTCTCCAGCGGCTCCAGCAGCCGCTTCGGCTTCAGCAGCGCCCGGCTGACCGGATCCGCCGGATCCGGATCGAGACCCTGACCGGGGTACATGGCCACGTCCTCGACCGGTACGACGGTTCCGCACGCCGCGCATTCGCCGTACGGCCCGAGTTCGGTGCCGCAGTCCGCGTGCCGGAAGTGCCGCAGCCGGGTCTCGCCGAAGTGCTCGCGTCCCCACAGGCCCAGGGCGCGCAGGGTGGGCCACAGGGCGATGCCGCGCTCGGTGAGGACGTACTCGTCGCGCGGCGGCGACTGCTGGTAGCGGCGCTTTTCGAGGATGCCCTCGGCGGTCAGGGCCTGCAGGCGGGCGGCCAGGACGGCGCGCGGGATACCGAGGTGCACCAGGAAGTCGTTGTACCGCCGTACCCCGTACAGCGCGTCCCGGACGACGAGCAGCGTCCAGCGTTCGCCGACGATCTCGAGCGCGCGGGCGATCGAGCACTCCTGTGTCGCGTAGTCCTTGCCCAGTGCCATGCCGTCCACTGTAGCCACTTTCCGACCTCTTGGTTCGGTGACCGAACCTGGGGTGTTACGGTGGCCGCACCAGGTCAGTTCAATGACCGAACCATAAGCGTGTTCGGCGCCCCCACCGCAGTCCCCGGAAGGACAGGACCACGCCATGACCGGGCTCGACTCCACCACCCCCGCCGCCACAGCCGTACGCGGCGAAACCGCGCGGGACGCCCCCGCCCGCCCCCGCGCAACCCTCGCCCTCACCAGCGCAGCCACCGCCGTCGCACTGATGACGTACACGGCCCCGATGGTCACACTCCGGGACACCGCGACCGCCCTGCACACCCCGCTCTCCGCGCAGGCCTGGCTGCTCAACGGCTCCCCGCTCGGCCTCGCCGCCCTGCTGCTGGTGGCCGGCAGCCTCGCCGACGACCACGGCCGCCGCCGGGTCTTCCTCGCCGGCACCCTGGCCCTCGGCCTCACCACCGCCCTCGGCGCCCTCACGACCTCGACCTGGCAGTTCACCCTCGCCCGCATCGCCCAGGGAGCGGCGAGCGCGGCGATCCTGGCGAGCAGCCTCGGCCTGCTGGTGGCCGCCTTCCCCGCGCCGCGCGGCCGGCTGCACGCGACCGGCGTGTGGGGAGCCTTCGTCAGCGGCGGCATCGCGGTGGGCCCGGTGGTCGCGGGCGGGCTGCCGACCTGGCGCATCGCCTACGGCGTCCTGGGCGCCGCCGCCCTCCTGCTCGCCGCGCTCGGCACCCGCGCGCTCACCGAGTCCCGCGCCCCGCGCGGCGGCCGGCCGGACATCCTCGGCGCCCTGGCCTTCGGGCTGGCCCTGGTGGCCCTGCTGGCGGCCCTGACCCTGGGCCGCGACGGCTGGCTGCGCGCCCCGGTCGGACTCCTCCTCACCGCGGCCTTGGCCCTGATCGCACTCTTCGTCGCGGTCGAACACCGCACCGGCGCGCCGATGATCGACCTCGGCCTGCTGCGCCACGCCCGCTTCCTGGCCTCCGCCGCCGGCGGCCTGTTCACCGGCCTCTCGGTGATCGCCCTGTTCAGCTTTCTGCCGACCCTGCTCCAGCAGACACTCCGCCTGTCCCCCATGGACACGGCCTGGCTGTTCCTGCTCTGGTCCGGGCTGAGCTTCACGGTGGCCCTCCAGGTCAAGCACCTGGCCGGCCGTGTCGCCCCGCGCGTCCAGCTCGCCGTCGGCTTCGCCCTGCACACCGTCGCCGTCCTGACCATGCTCGGCGCCGCCGCCTCCGGCTCCTGGACCCGTCTGCTGCCCGGCCTGATCGTCGGCGGCGCGGGCAGCGGCCTGCTCAACGGCGCGCTGCCGCTGCTCGCCGTCGAATCGGTCCCGCGCGAACGCGCCGCGATGGGCTCCGGCGCCCAGCAGACCTTCCGCTACATCGGCTCCAGCGCCGGCGTCGCCCTGACCATCGCCGTCGCCACCTCCGCCCGCAACCTGGCCGCCGGGGCCGACATCGCCCTGCTGGTGTCGGCGGGGCTGGGGGCGGTGGGGGCGGTGAGTGTGCTGGTGCTGCGGGAGCGCTGATCCGGCGGCTCTCACCTGGGCCGGATGGAGACGAGCCTGCCCCAGACCGCCATGCGGTAGCGCGAGGTGAACTCGGGGGTGCAGGTGGTGAGGGTGATGTAGTAACCCGGCTCCGAGTACCCGTACGCGGGCCGCACGAGGGAGCGCGGCACGGGCCGGATGACCCCCGAGTCCGTCGCGGACGTCTGCGGCAGGATCTGGTCGACGTCATACGTGTACGTCGCCGTCCGCGTCTCCACCTCGATGTCGTCCCCGCGCCGCAGCCGGGGCAGATACCGGAAGGGCTCGCCGTGCGTGTTCCGGTGCCCGGCGAGCGCGAAGTTGCCCGCCCGGCCCGGCTGCTGAGTCCCCCGGTAATGGCCGACGTACCCCCTGTTGAGGACGTCGGCCCTGCTCACGCCCTCGGCGACCGGGACGCGCAGCCCCAGCCGGGGGATGGTGAGGACGGCGTACGCCTGCGACCGCCGGGGGAGGCTGACGGACGTGTACGGCCGCTGCGGCGTACGGGACGTGGCGGCGTCCGGGTCCGATGCCGGGGCGGCGGTCGAGCCGGAGCCGGTGGGCTCGCCGGGCGACGAAGCCGCGCCACCGGCGCCGTACCCCCGATGGCTCCACTCCCGCTCCAGCGCCTCCACCTGCCGCTCGGCGCCGCGCCGGGCCTCCCGGTTGGTCCACCACAGCTGGTGCACGACCAGCAGCATCAGCAGCACACCGACGGTCACGAGCGCCTCGGCCCCACCCCACAGCACGCGCCGCCGCCGGGCACGCCGACGCCGGTCGCTGTGCCGTACGACCCGCACGCCCGACCATGCCGGCATCCGCACCCACCTCCACGGCAGCCGCCCGCAGGGTAGGCGCAACGGACACAACTGGCCAGAGCCACAGGCGAATCGGAGCCCCGGCGCGCGCTCCTCAAGGGGTTTCAGGAAGCTGCCTCGCCGGGCGCAGTACAGACGAAGTACTACGTACTGGCCCAGTTCACCCGTCACATCCGCCCCGGCATGACGATCCTGGACACGGGGACGAGTTACGCGGCGGCGGCCCTGGGCAGGCAGTCCAAGCGCCTGGTGACAGTGGCGGCAGACACCTCATCCTCCGCCCAGACCCTGACCTTCGACCTCTCCCGCTTCTCCTCGGCGACCGGCGGCTCGGCCGGCCTGGTCCCCCGCTGGAACACGGTGACGACGGGCGGCGCGGGCCTGTACACGCCCCACTCGGACACGTACGTGTCCGGCAAGACGCTGTCGGTCCCCTTCGCGGCGAAGTCGGTGCAGACGCTCCGGATCGACGGGGTCACCGTGTGAGGACCGACGGCAGCGGAAGGGCGTCCTGGTAGCCGTTCACCGGCCGGGGCACCTTCCTGACCGTGCGGGCGTCCAGCGCGACCGGCGCGGACCCGGTGCCCAGCGTCCCGCCGGGGTGCCAGGTCCCCGTGACCGACACCCAGGTGTCGGCGGGCAGCGCGGGACCGCCGTAGATCCGCACCTTCACGGACTGGGCGTCCGCCGCACAGCAGTTGATGATGATCCGCGTCAGATCCCAGCCGTCCTTCCCGTGCGGGGTGACGATCCCGGTCATCAGCACGGTGCGCCCCTTGAGGGCCTGCCCACGGTCCTGCTGCACCCGGCTGGTGAAGTCGGAGAGGGTCATGGGCAGCGGCGAGGTCGCGGGCAGCGGCTCGAACGACCGCCGCTCGGCGACGGCCTTGGCCGGCTGCCGGGAGGCGGTATAGGCGCCGAGGGCGGGCGGGGCGTAGAAGAGCAGACTGAACGCGGGGAGGAGGAGCAGCCAGGCGGTGCGGGGCAGGCGGGAGTGGTCGTGCCCGTGCTGGTCTGCGTGTGCGGGTTGGTCTGCTTGTGCGTGCTGGTCTGCATGTGCGTGCTGGTCTGCATGTGCGTGCTGGTCTGCATGTGCGTGCTGGTCTGCATGTGCGTGCTGGTCTGCGCGTGCGTGCCGGTCTGCGCGTGCGTGCTGGTCTGCATGTGCGTGCTGGTCTGCGCGTGCGTGCCGGTCTGCGCGTGCGTGCCGGTCTGCGCGTGCGTGCCGGTCTGCGCGTGCGTGCCGGTCTCTGCTGCGATCGAAGAGAGCGCTCGCGACCCCCAGGAGGACCAGGACGACCCCTGAGGCGATGAGCAGGGGCCGCATGCTCTCCTTCACATACCGCAGGCACAGGTCGGTGAGCAGGGAGATGTGCAGCAGCCCGAGCCCGCAGAGCAGGAGCAGCCCCGCCTGGAGGGACCCTTTCAGCGACCCTGCTTTCACAGCAGTGCTCCCCCGATCAGCGCGCTGCACGCGACGGCGACGACGACGGTGGCGGCGGAGAACCGCAGGGCGAAGGCCCGCCCGAAGGTCCCCGCCTGGAGGGCGATGAGCTTGAGGTCGACCATGGGCCCCACCACCATGAACGCCAGCCGCGCCACCGCCGGGAACCCGGTGAGCGAGGCGGCGAGAAAGGCGTCGGCCTCGGAGCAGACAGCGAGCAGTACGGCCAGCCCGGCCAAGAAAAGCACGGACAGCCAGGCCGACCCGGCGAAGGCGTCGAGCACGGAACGCGGCACGGCGACATTGAAGGTGGCCGCGGCCATGGCCCCCAGCACGAGGAACCCGCCTGCGTGCAGGAAGTCATGCTGAAACCCGACCCGGAACTCATCCCACCGGTTACGGCCCTCCCGATGCCCGGCATGCCGCACGACGGGCCGCAACCACTCCGCCCGGCCGAACCGCAGCCAGAGCCAGCCCATGACGAGGGCGGTGGCGAGGGAGGCGAGCAGCCGGGCCAGCACCATGCCGGGCTGCCCGGGAAAGGCGACGGCGGTGGCCGTGAGCACCACGGGATTGATGGCCGGCGCGGACAGCAGAAAGGCGAAGGCGGCGGCCGGCGGAACACCACGCCCGATCAGACTGCTGGCGACCGGCACGGAGGCACACTCGCACCCCGGCAGGACCACGCCCGCGACTCCGGCCACCGGCACGGCGAGGACAGCGCGCCGGGGCAGCATGCGCTGGAACACCCGCTCCGGAACGAAGGCGTTGATGGCACCGGACAGAGCGGTCCCGAGCAGCAGAAAGGGCACGGCCTGCACGGTCACGGCGAGACACACGGTCCGCCACGCCTGTACGGCCGGAGCGTCCCCCCACCGGCCGAAGACGTAGAGGAGGGTGCCGGGCACGACGGCGGCGCCCACGAGCAGCAACGGCCAGTATCGCGGCGGCGCGGCGCTCCCCTCCCCGGCCATGGCCTGCCGATCGCTGTCGGCCTGGATCAACTCAGCCGTCTTCTGCACGCCACCCCCACCAGACACTCACATGTACATGCCCGTACGAAGATAGCGGGCCTGCCTGTTCGCCCCGTCCGCAGCTCACTTTTGTCACCGCTCGGCAGTACGGTGTCCCCCATGCGCCCCGACACGCCTGCCGAGAACGTCGACCACACCGCCGAGGCGGCACGCCTGGAGCGGACCGCCGGACTGTATCCCGAGGACGCCGAGGCTCTGCTGCTGAGGGCGGCGGCCCACCTCGAACTCTCCGGCGACCGCCCCGCGGCCACCGCGCTCTACGACCGCCTGCTGTCGTCCGCCGAAGGGCTGGACAGCCCAGCGCTGGTAAGGGCCCTGAAGGCCTCGAACCTCTGGGAGTACGGCCACGAGGCGGAGGCAAGGGCGATCATCGAGGGACTCCGCACGTCGGCCCCCCGCGACCCGGCCCCCTGGATGATCATCGCGGAGTCCCTGGAGGCGCACGACGAGCTGGCGGCGGCGGAGGAGACCTTCACGGAGGCGGCGAGCCTGTTCCTGCCGCAGGGGGACGACACGGACCCGGCGCCCACCACACACCCCCTCCTCTACGGCCGCCACCGCGTCCGCCGCATGCGGGGCCTGCCGCACGACGCCTGGGACACCCTGGCCGACACCCTCCACGCGTCCCCGGTGTCCCTGGACGAACTCCACGACCCGAAACGGGTCTGGTCCCTCGGCTCCGACAACCCGGCGGAACTGGCGGCGGAAATCTCCCGCCTCCGAGCCGAACTGGGCGCCTACCGAGAGGCCCTCTCCCGCCCGTTCCCCGTGGCGGTCCTCCACTGGCCGGCACCGGAACTGACGGAACTCCTCTCGGCCTACCCGCCCCTGTCCTCGGAGTACCCGTCCCACGAGGCCCACCTGTCGACCATAGAGTCCTCCCTGCGCGAGCTGTCCTCCTCCGGCACGGCCAACCTGGGCATCGTCACGGGCACGGTCCCCTCGTACGAGGCCTTCGCGGCATCGGAGGGCTCGTCGCCGGGTGATGCGACGCTGCTGCCGCAGTACGCGACGACGCTGGCGGCGCGGGGACGGGCGGTGGCTTGGCCGCCGCAGCGGGGGGCGGAGTGCTGGTGCGCCTCCGCCCGGCCCTACAACGGCTGCCACGGAGCATAAATCCGCCCCTGCCTCTCCTCACTCACTGCCGGAAGCCGCCCACGCACCCGGCGTGCCTCCACTCCGCACACGCGCTCCGACGCCGCCCGCCCTTCGCTCCTCCCGTAATCACCCCACCCGGGGCCCGCTTCCCCCGGGCCGGCCGCTCGCTTCTGCCCTGTGCTGGGGCGGGCCGGGTCACGGGTAGGCCGAAGGACCATCGGCGCAGCCGACGCGGAACGCAGCGGAGTGAAGCACCCTTGACGCGGTCCGCGGAAACCCAACAGGGGGCGGCGCCACGGTTGCTGAAGACCCCGGGGCCTGTTTTCGGCACACCGCCTTCGCCTGTCAGTGGCTGCTGTTAGAACTGATCCATATCGGCGCGCAAGGTCGCGCACGAGCACCACAAGGGATCAGGGGGGCAGCCGTGGCAGAACCGATGGGCCGATCGGAGCCGATCGCTGGCGTCTACGAGAAGCTGATCACGGACGACGTACGCAACGAGCTGGAGCGATTCGAGGCGGCTGGCTGGAAAGCCATTGACGCCGAGGTCAGCTCGGAGTCCGCTCCCCATGTCCTGGCTCGCTACATCGGTGAAGCTGTCGGCCAAAGGCTGGCCCAAGTTCCCGCCGAGGATCGCGTCAAGGTCGCGAACCGCATCCTCGCGGCACTGGCCGCTACAAACACTCCAGAATCGAGCGATGCCGACGCTGTCAGCTCCATCATCGAGGGACCGCGACAACTTCTGACTCTCGCGCGGCAGGAGGCTCCGGGTGTGTATGCGCTGCGCCCCTTGACACCTCTGTCCGAGACGTCGCTCATCACCAACTCCCCAGAGGACCTCAGCCTCGGTTCCGAACTCAGGGCTGAGCTGGCTACGGCAGACCGAATCGACCTGCTCTGCGCATTCGTGAAGTGGTACGGCATTCGCGTCTTGGAGGACTCACTGCGCGCCGCGAGGGACCGGGGCGTGCCGATACGCGTCATAACGACCACCTACATCGGCGCCACCGACCGTCACGCGCTGGACCGTCTGGTCCGGGACTTCGGTGCCACGGTCAAGGTCAACTACGAGACCCGTTCCACTCGACTACATGCGAAGGCCTGGCTGTTCAGACGCAAGACCGGCTTCGACACGGCATACGTCGGCAGCTCCAACCTGTCGAAGGCGGCGCTGCTCGATGGGCTGGAGTGGAACGTCCGCCTGTCGTCCGTCGCGACACCCGCCGTACTGAACAAGTTCGAGGCGACCTTCGACGCGTACTGGAACGACACCGCCTTCGAGACATACGATCCCGACCTCCACAGCGCACGCCTCGATGAAGCGCTGGCCCAGGCGAGTGGCACCAACGCCAGCACGGACCTGAAGATCAGCCTTTCTGGACTCGAGGTACGCCCCTATCCCCACCAGCGGGACATGCTGGAGCGGCTCACTGCCGAGCGGGAGCTCCGCGGGCGGCACCGAAACCTTCTGGTCGCGGCGACCGGCACCGGGAAGACGGTGATGGCCGCCCTCGACTACCGCAGCCTGAGCCGCAAGTCGGAGGGTGGCCGACCGAGGCTGCTGTTCGTGGCCCACCGAAAAGAGATCCTTAAGCAGTCTCTGCGTACCTACCGGGAAGTGCTGGACGATGCATCCTTCGGGGAGCTGCTCCACGCAGGGCAGGATCCACGCGAGTGGAACCACGTCTTCGCCAGCGTCCAATCGCTCAACGTTCAGCGTCTTGAGCAACTGGCGCCGGAACACTTCGACATCATCGTCATCGACGAGTTCCACCACGCTACCGCCGCCACCTACCGGCGCGTGATCGACCACTTCACGCCGAAGGAACTGCTGGGCCTGACGGCCACCCCCGAGCGGATGGACGGGCTCAACGTCCAGGACGAGTTCTTCGAGGGCCGGATCGCGGCTGAGATGCGGCTCTGGGAAGCCCTGGAGAACGACCTGCTCTGCCCCTTCCACTACTTCGGCATCCCCGATGGCACGGATCTGACAAATCTCGGCTGGCAGAAGGGTTCGTACGCCGACCAGGAGCTCGGGAACCTCTACACAGGCAACCACGCGCGCGCCCGGATCGTGGTGAAGCAGATTCGGGACAAGGTCTCCAACCCTGGCGCCATGCGGGCGCTGGGCTTCTGCGTGACCAAGGCACACGCCCACTTCATGGCGGACTTCTTCCGAGAGGCCGGCTTCCAGGCAGTGGCGCTCGACAGCGACTCGCCCGCTGAAGTGCGCTCCCAGGCGTTGTCCGACCTTCGTGACAGAAAGCTTCAAGTGATCTTTTCCGTCGACCTGTTCAACGAGGGCCTCGACATCCCTGACGTAGACACGCTGCTGCTCCTCCGCCCCACCAACAGCGCCACCGTCTTCCTCCAGCAATTGGGGCGGGGACTGCGGCGTACCGAAACGAAGCCCGTCCTCACCGTCCTGGACTTCATCGGTCAGCACCGGGCTGAGTTCCGCTTCGAGGAGCAGTTCCGAGCCTTGACCAACCTGTCGCGGAACCGACTCCTCGACCACATCGAGCACGACTTCCCCCAGTTGCCGTCCGGCTGCCAGATCATCCTGGAGGGCAAGTCGAAGGACCTCGTCATCGACAACATCCGGACCCAGCTGGGTGCCACGGTGAAGACACTGGTGAAGGAGGTCAGGGCCTACGGCACCCCGCGCCTCGCCCGTTACCTTCGGGAGAGCCGCCGGGAGATCAAGGAGCTGTACAAGAGTGATAACTCCTGGACGACAGTGCTGCGCCGAGCCGGCCTGATCGACGAACCCGCGCCCGCTGGAGAGGCTGCGCTTCTGAAGCGGGTCCACGCCTTCCTGCACGTAGACGACCCGGAGCGCACGGAGGCCTACCTCCGCCTCCTCCAGGATGACGCTCCGGCGTACGAGGAACTTGACCCCACTGGCCAGTCGTTCGCCCGCATGCTGTTCTTCAACCTCTGGGACAACGCAGGCGGCTTCACCAGCTTCCAGGAGGGTCTGGAATCGCTGCGGGACCAGCGGGTGTTCCGAGACGAGCTGCGGCAGGTGATCTCACATGTCATCGAGCAGGCCGACCACGTCCCCATCTCGCTCTCCGGCCCCCTCAGCCATATCCCGCTGATGGTGCACAGCGCCTACAACCGCTCCGAGATCCTCGCCGCCCTCGGCGTGGCACGCTTCGGCGGTCAGATGCCCCGCTCCTTCGCGCAGGGTGTGCAATGGGTCGAGGAGCTTAAAACCGACGCGCTTCTCATCACGCTGGACAAGGACGAGAAGGACTTCTCGCCCACTATCCGGTACAAGGACTACGCGTTGAGCCCGACGCTCTTCCACTGGGAGTCCCAGAACTCAACGGCCGCCACCTCCCCCACCGGCCTGCGCTACCAGCAACACAAGGAACGCGGCAGTCACATCCTGCTGTTCATGCGACGCTACAAGAACACCGACATAGGCAAGTCCCAGCCCTGGATGCTGCTCGGCCCAGCCACCTACGAAGACCACACCGGCAACAAGCCGATGGCGATCACCTGGCGCCTGAAGCATGAACTACCGGCCGACGTGTGGACGTACTCGGCCATCAATGCCGGCTAATCAAAAGGGCCAGGTCGGCCTCGCATAAGGCCGACCTGCCTACTCAGGGACGGTTTGGCGGTCGAAGTTAACAGCAAGTATGTCGCTGCGGCCCGTCAAGCCCAGCGAGTGCCGTTCGGCCATACCGCGAGCGCGTACTCCGCCAACTGGGCTTGGCGTGCCTTGATACCATCGGCCCGCCACGTCCAGTTCTGACCATCCCATAGTTCATCGATGTCCGTCTGGGAAGAGATCAGAAGCGCAGATCCCGAATAGACGTCGGCCTTTTCCGGAAAAGACCGATTAGACAACGACTGATTCTTCTTCCCGGCGAGGAGTGTGAGATTACCGAGCCTGTTCACCCAATCGTCGTGGTCCTCAAGTTTCAGCTCCTTCTCAGGCTTCTGAGGGTAGATGTTTTCAACATGGACTTTACCATCACCCAGGACCACTTCTTCTCGGATGTCATTCTGTAGGCGCAAGTACTGCTCTATCTGAGCCAGGAGGTAACGGGCCTGTGACTGTTTAGGAATAGACGCCTCGAGGAAATCCGACTTGAACGTTTCGTCATCCGGAATCCATCCCAGTACCTTGTGTAGCACTTCACGCAAATTAGCCCCTCTGGCGAGCTCCTTGGCCGCACTGAAGACGTTCTCCTCCAATAGGGTCGACTCGCGCCTACCTACCACCGTCCATCGCACGTAGTAGCTAATCGACGCCTCTACGAGGTGCTGCAACTGGGAGTAGGGATGCTCACCGGATGCCGAGAGTAGTAGCGGATACAAAGCGTCTGCATTCATCGCCTTAATTTCACTCAAGGCCGCATCAAATTCCACATCGCCAGTGCTCCCGTTAATCAAGTCCGCGTACCTGCCGGCAGCACCTTCGAGTTCGGCCGAGAAAGCGCCAACTCCATACACCTGAGGGCGTTTATCGAAATGACCACTCAGGTCTCTGCGGATAGTCGTGTAAAGGCTATGCGATTTAACATCACCATGCTTCGAAACCCAGAAGTGGCGGAGAAATTTCTCTATCTCCTCCCGACGGTCAAACCCATCAAGAAGTGACCGCCACGCATCATTTACGCGGTTCTTTTCGTGCTCACCCCTACTCTTCTCCATCAAGAAATTTCGAACCAGATCCACCGTGGACAAGTCTTTTCCTCGCGAATTAATCGTCTCAAATACCTCGTTTGCATCGCTGGATGAAGGGGTTTGGATTTCAACAAAAACCAACCCATTAATGAGGCATTCCCGCAGGGAATCGAGATAGTCCAAACGCGCCTCATCATCAGGAAAGCCCTGCAGGCGAGCCATGATCTTGGATCGGAAGTTACTGTAAGCGTCGAGTATCAGTCGATGGGAAGGTCGACCCGGCTTCTCCATCTTCGGGCACTCGCCGAGCGTTTCATTCCAGTCCTGGATGTGATCGCGGAAGAAGTCCCTGTCAAAAAGAGACAGGACCAGGAAATATTCCATCGGCTCCTTGCGTCCAGATTTGCGCGCAATATAGTCCCGCTGAATATTGTTCGCACTTGAGATCCCCTCCGGCGATTTCATGCTCCAGAGCGTATCCCTTATGGCCGCTATCAAAATTGTTGACGTGGTGAGACGCTGCTGTCCATCAAGGAGCGACCGCCCCGGCTTTGAGTCGCCAGTAATGGTCACCACCGGGCCGATGAAGTACTCCGACGACGACTCACGGCCATTTTCGCGGGACTCCTTGAACTTTTCGATGTCAGCCCAGAAAACATCGACCTCCTTCTTCGTCCACGCATATTGCCGTTGGCTGTCATCGGGAACGGTTACTATGGGATTATTGGCGCCAATCAACTGACCGAGGGTTTGACGCTGCGCCTGTTTGATGATTGCCACCTGGTGACCTCCTGATCGTCTACGGCAGGATGAGCGTACCGCTCACGCCATGCCGACGAGAGATAAACGGCCAGACGACGGGCACCAGGGGCGCTCAGCAGCGCGACCGTGCCAAGACGCGGTACTGAGCGGACGGGGCTGCTACATTCAGGGGTCAAGCACCGTACGTGCGGGTGCCAACGTCAGGCAGGGGGACATGAGCTTTTCCAACGAGAACACAGCAGCCCACAACTTGCACACCCTCATAGCGCGTGTCCGCAGTTCAGCGGAAGGAACGATTGCCCGGTCCTGGTCCGCTGTCCTAGGGGCGGAGTGGGGAACCATTGACTTCATTCGCCGGCATACCGAGGTCGTGTCGCTGCTGCAACTGACAATCCAGCAATTGAACGCGCTTCCTGAACGGCAGCGGCTCAGGTGTGAGCGCCACGTAGGTGCATGGTGGGCAGCAGTAATACAGCCAACCGTAAACTGGACCGATGAGACCAGACCGGCACACTCAATCATCGACGATGACAAGCTGGACCATCTTGAATCCACGGCTGATCTGATTTCTGGAAATCTCGTCGGGTCCAGCGCCGCGCCGCGTAGCACGGACCTAGACCAGATGCACAACACGTGTAATGAGTGGATCGATCTGCTCACCTCGATGGGCGAGGGTGAAATCAGTGGCCCTCTGAGAGACCAGCTGATTTCACAACTCCGTCACATTATTTGGCTAGTTGAGAATTCCGAACTCTTCGGCGGAGCCCGAATCGCCGATGAAGCAAGTACCGTAATAGGTGTCCTCGCTCAGGCTTCGGCTTCAGTGGTCAACATGCGGGAAGAGAGCGCGAGCCGCTGGAAGAAAGCCTTTATCACACTAGTGACGGCCTGCATCGTTTTCAACCAAGCATCGCCCATTTTGCAGCAATCAATTACTGCTGGCGAGCAGATTGTAAAGGAGATTACTTCTGCGGTCGATCGTGGCCGCTAAGCGTCTTCTTGTAAGCGCCGTTGGGTGGGGCCGGGAGCTTCCGCACTGCGAGCGGCTCGCTACCCTACACCCATGATTCGCGCAGTCGTCTTTGACGTAGGTGAGTGCCTGGTAGACGAGACCCGGGAGTACGGGACCTGGGCCGACTGGCTGGGGGTGCCGCGGCACACGTTCCATGCGATGTTCGGGGCCGTGATCGCTCAGGGACGGGACTATCGGGAGGTCTTCCAGGAGTTCCGGCCCGGGTTCGATCTCTACGGGGAGCGGGAGAAGCGGGCGGTCGCAGGGCAGCCCGAGACCTTTGGGGAAGAGGATCTGTACGCCGATGTTCGCCCCGCTCTCGCGCAGCTTCGGGCTGACGGGGTGTGGCTTGGTATCGCCGGGAACCAGACGGTCCGGGCAGGGCGCATCTTGCGCGAGCTGTTCTCGGGTGATGTGGATCTGATCGGTACCTCGGACGACTGGGGCGCCAGCAAGCCTGATCTAGAGTTCTTCAAGCGGGTTGCCGAGGCCGTGCCGTTCGGCGTCGGCGAGATCCTTTACGTCGGGGATCGCTGCGACAACGACATCCTGCCAGCCCGCCATGCGGGCATGCACACCGCGCTCGTTCATCGCGGGCCCTGGGCCACGATTCAGTGGAACTCCCCTGAGGCTAGAGAACTGTCCACCTTCCGGGTGGAGAGCCTGCTTGACCTGCCGGCCGTGATCGGCAAGTTCAACGACCCAGCGCATTGAGCGTCGTTGACCAGTCATACAGTCGGTTGTCAAGGTCACGTACACAGCGCTCGTGTTGGTAGGGCGCCAGCGCGCGCCGGACCTCTCGTACTCGGTCCATACCGGTGGCGTACCAGGTGACGGCCAGCTGATCCAGAGCCTTACCGGCATACGCGCAGGCCTGCTCCGGATTGCCCGACGCCGCTTCCACCGCGGCCAAGTCGCCATAGATCACCGAGCGCTGCTTGTCCTCGGCCGGTGTCATGGCGGCGAGGGCCTGGAGCAGGCTCTCACGGGCCTGCGGGAGGTGGCCCGCGATCATCTGCGTGTTTCCCTTGAAGGCGGCCAAGCGGGCCGGGGAGAACCAGTCCATCCACTCCGGCGACGGGTGTTCATTGCCGGCCGCCAGGACATCTTCAGCGTGTCCGATGAGGTGCAGAGCGGTGCGGGTATTGCCGCACCTAGTTTCGCATTCGGCCTCCACCGCGTCGAGCCAGGCGAGGAATTCGGCTGATGCCGAGGCGCGCCGGGCGTAGGTGCGAGCCGCTGTCATCCGCTCTAGGGCTCCGTCACGGTCCGCCACCCAGCCGGGGATGAACGCCATGTGCGCGAGGATCGCTGAGCCGAGCAGCGGATCATCGGCCTCACCCGCGGCTTGCAGGGCTAGAAGGAGGGTGGCGTTGGCGGCACTCGGTTCGCGGAGGTCGAAGAACTCGATCCGACCCGCCAGGAGGTAGGTCTCAGCCAGGGCGGCCGCGACCGTTCGACGCGTCGAGTCCGCGGTGTCGGGGAGCAATGCGCAACCCAGTGCCGCGTGGGCGGCGACAGCGGGATGGAGTTGAGGCGGGGCGACGGACCAGTAGAGCCTCCGGTGAGACCGAGTGACCGCCTGGAAGTCGGCACCGGCCGTCGAGGGCTGTGGGGCTGCGGCGGCTCGGCGCGGCAGGGAGGCCACCCCCAAAGCAGCCGTGCCCCCGGCAACGACGGCGCGCCTCGTGGGTTCCGTGCGCTGCGAACCGTCAGTACCCCAAGGAGGCGTGAATCCAAGTGCCTCCATGCTGTGGCCCAGCAGGTGAACGAGCACCCGCTGGCAGTCCGGTTGCGGCCAGGGCGGACTGTCCGACTCCCAGCGCCGGACCTGTCGTACCCCGATCGAAAGCCCTCGAAGGCCCATGCCCTCGGCGTGCCGGGTCAGAGCCTCTGCCAGGTCCTGCTGGGAGTTGAAGCCAGCGGCTACTCGAGCCGCCTTGAGTCGGACGTTGCCGGTGGGCCTCGACACGTGGACACCTCCTGCTGCGACTCCTTCAACATTCCCATATCCCGTCCTCTATTTGGCGCCTTTTCCCCCACAAGAGTCCATGAAGGCCCTGTTGACGTCCCATCTATGACCTCTTCAAGTCCTCGATTGCTTCGATGGGTTGCTGGACGCTTATGCATGTTCTCGACCGGAACTCAGCACTGGGGGTGGTCCATTGGATACGCAAGAGGCCTTGGACAGAGCGGTTGCCGAGTGGCTCGCCCGCGCGCACCCGACGCCCGAGCGGGCGCGGGTGGAGTGGGCGACTCAAGGCGTCGCGTTACTGCCTCTCGGCGTGCGGTTCGCTGCCGTACGCATGCCCGGAGACGTAGTACACGCCGCTGTGGGCTCGCGTGACCCCGACCAGGTGGCGCCCGCGCTTGGTGAGTCGCTGGGAGGCTCGATCATCTATGACCGCCGTGCCCTGGGCGAGTCCTACTACGCCCTGATTCAGGCACATGCCGGTCTGGTCTGGGCGTACGGCGACATCGTCACGTGTCTGGGGGAAGGCACGTACCTCGGAGTACCGCGGCTCGACCAGTAACAGCCGCCGGGCACGTACTGGGTCATTCCACCGCGCTTCGAGGGTGACCTGTGCGCACCGCGATCGATCGTCCCTCTCATGGAGCTGGGGCGATCCCGGCTGGCCGCCATGTGTGGCTGAGGACGTGCCGATGCCCGCTGACTCCGAAGTCAACGCCATCCGTCTCCGGCTCGTTGCCGACCGGCCGCTGATGACCATCCGCGTCTCAACCGTGCGGTATTCGCTACGGATGACCTCCCGCCTGTGAGCACTGCTGAGTGGCCGCCGTGTCAGTGCTGGCGGTGCGACGGGCGCGGTGGAGGCTCTGGATGCTGAGGCATCTGCCTCCCCCTCCCCCTATGAACTCCCGCCCTCCGGGGGCGGTGGCGGTCGGTCATGGCCGCGATCAGTTGAGCAGGAAGGTGTAGTGATGCTGGACGGAAACGAGCTGTATGGGCTCGACATCAGTGGGGCGTCCTTCGTGAAGGCGTGCGGGGGTCCCTGTACCGAGGGGTGCGTGACCCTGGCCCGGATCGGCGGCGACGCCTGGGCGTTGGGTGACAGCAAGCGGCCGGATGTGGAGCCGCTGCGGTTCACGACGGAGGAGTTGGCCGTGGCCGGTATCGATCCGGCGAGGTTCGGGCTGTCCATCTGATCCTCCCCGACCGGTCCCGGGTTCCGTGGGGCAGCCGGGACCGGTCCCCCTCGTCGTTCGGCACCCGACAGGAATCACTGGTGCACTACCACGGCTATCTATGGGTCGGGGCGAAAGAGCGTTTCGACCAGGAAGCCCTACGGCGGCCTCCGCATCCAGAGCCACCGCCGGCCGGGAGCAAACCTGAGCTGATCGAGCGCTATCGCGAGGTGGCCGCGGCTTTCGCGACCGTGGATCTCCCTCCGCTGGAGACTGCGTATTGGCTCGTCAAGCCGCGTTCCCTGGTTCGTGGGACGTGGGAGGAGGGCAAGGACGCCGCCACCTGGGTGGGGGCTCGTGTGGCCGAGTATGCGCCCCGGTTTGCCTCCGAATGGGAGCGTGGCTGCATTGATCTCGCACGTCGTATCAACTGCCTTGCCGAGACGCTTGATTCAGGGGGTGATGTGTCACTCGGGTTCTACCTTGAGCGGCCTTCGTACCTCTCGCTCGCTGTGGTGACGTGTTCTCCGAACCCTTCGAAGCATGAATTGACCTGTCCGAGCAGACGCGACATGGCAAGGCGTATGTGCCGGAAATGATCTAGGGCACACTCCATACCGAGGCCTACGCAAGCGTGATCCTCGGTGAGCAAGCCCCGTACACGAACGTCGGGGGCTGGCGGTCATGCGTGGGCAGTTGGAACAGCTGCTGCGCGACATGGAACTGACCTCGCTCACGCTCGCCATCCTCCCGTCCGCCGCTGAGGACATCACGAGTTCGGACGAACTGGCCCTCCATGAAAAGGCCTTCGGCGCGCTGAGCGGCGCGGCCGTCTATGAAGATGCCGCTAGCGACCTGGTCGACAAAGCCCTGGCTTTCTGGAGCGGGGGCTGAGGCTTCCGCGTCGCGCTTCCACTCCCACGGCACCGGCGCGCCACGGCGGACGCCGCGCGGTGGGTGCGCGGCGCCCGGTGCCGTGTTCTATGCCGTCCTTCTATGCCGTCGGGGCCAGGTCCGCTCGGCCGAAGAGGAGGGCGTAGCCCGGGGGGAGTTGGGTGAGCAGGTGGGTGGTCAGGGGGGTGCCCACCCAGTTCGCCAGGACGCTCAGGACCGAGCTGACGTCCCAGCGGGCCGTTGCGGGGGTCGCGCCCTCCATGCGGGTCGCCACCGAGTCGACGAACTCCCGGGCTGTGAGGGGGTGCGTCGCGGGGATCTGGGAGGCGATCACTCGGGCTGCCTCTCGGGGGAGGGCCTGGGCGAGGGCCACGCGTTCGTCGCCGGTCACGTGGCCGCCCAGGGCGGAGAGGACTGTGCGGGTCACGCGTTCCGCCTCCGCCCGCGTGGTGTACTGGCCCGCCTCCCGTACCGCCTCGGTCAGTTCCTCCCAGCCTGCGGCGTCAGCGTCGGCGTCGCGGTCGCGGGGCAGGGGGGATGCGGTGGGGACGGTGGTCGTTCTGGGCGGCGGGGGCGTCGTCACGGTCATCGTGCTGGCTCCTTCTCCGGACACTTCGAAGCATCAGGACTTCGGCAGTTGGTCACTTCGGCGGTTCGGGGGGCTGGGGGGGCGGTGCCGCCCCGGTACCCCGTAATGCGAGCTGCATGAGCTGGAGTTCGGCCAATGTGTTGCTCGGGGCGGATGGTGTCGGTTACTGCCGACGTGGGCAGGCCGCCGCGTCCCGGGTCCCCTGAGGGGGCCCGGGACGCGTGGTGCGGACTGCGGTCAGCCGCTGAGCTGCTTTCGGTCGCCGCTGGTGCCGCCCGTGATCTGGATGCGGCGTGGCTTGGCCTGTTCGGCCACCGGGATGCGCAGGGTCAGGACGCCGGCCTCGTACGACGCGTCGATGCGGTCCGTGTCCAGGGTGTCGCCGAGGAACAGCTGGCGGGTGAAGGCGCCCGTGGGGCGTTCCGCCACGAGCAGCTCCGCGTCCTCGGGGGCCGGGTTGCGGCGCTCGGCGCGGACGTTGAGGACGTTGCGCTCGACGTCCAGCTCGATCGTCTCGGGGTCGATGCCGGGCAGGTCGAAGTGGACGAGGAAGTCGTCCCCTGCCCGGTAGGCGTCCATCGGCATCGCTGCCGGGCGCGTCGCGTCTCCGAAGAGCTGTCGCGTGAGGCGGTCGAAATCACGGAAGGGGTCCGTGCGCATGAGCATCACGGGTCACTCCTCTCTTCAGGGATTGGGTGCGATGCCCTACGACTTCTTATATAACTCGCTGCCTCAGACTTGACAAGCCTCGACTCAAGTTAAGGGAGTCCGGTCGCCTGCGCGTTAGCCTCGGCGAAACCGAACAAGAGGAGGCAGTCATGGCCAGGGTTCCCAGTGCGGTTATCGCCGGTGCCGGGCTCGTCGGCGGGTACGGCGTCGCCCGGCGGACCAAGAAGCGGCAGCTCGGCGGGGCTGTGCTGGCCGTCGCGGGAGCTGCTGCCGCTCAGCAGTGGCGCAGGCAGGCCGGCGGGAAGGCCGCTGGTGCGCTGACCGTCGCCTATGTCGCCGCGTTCGCCGGGTCCCACCCGTTGGCGAAGAAGGTCGGGGCCTGGCCGTCCGTGCTCGGCGTCGCCGGTGCCGTCGCCCTCGCCTCCTGGGCCGTCGCCGACCGCAAGGCCTAGAGACCGACCGCAAGGCAGAGAGACCGACCCCGGATCCACCACCGGCGCCTCACACCCGTTACGGCGTGCTCGGCGCCGGCGGTGCCGAGGGCCCCTGCATGCCCTGTGTACCCGGGGTGTCCTGGGCGCCCCGCGTCGCCGCCCTGGCCCGGCTCGCCACCGCCGTCAGCGGACGGGCGATGTCCTCCAGGGAGCGGCGTTCGGCCCGTACCGCCAGGAAGGCGGCGACCAGGCCCGCCGCGCACATCAGGGCCGCGCCGATGGAGAAGGCCAGGACCGTGTCGCCTGCCCTGCCGGTGCCGGTGAGGTCGGCGAACAGCAGCGGGCCGCTGATGCCGCCGGCCGCCGTACCGAGGGCGTAGAAGAACGCGATGGACATCGCCCGCGTCTCCATCGGGAAGATCTCCGAGACGGTGAGATAGGCGCTGGACGCGCCCGCCGAGGCGAAGAACAGCACCGCGCACCAGCAGGCCGTCAGCGTGCCCGCGCTCAGCGCGCCCCGGTCGAACAGCCACGCCGTGCCGAACAGCAGCAGGCCCGAGAGCAGGTACGTCGAGGAGATCATCACCCGGCGGCCCACCGTGTCGAAGAGGTGGCCCAGCAGCAGCGGGCCACAGAAGTTGCCGACCGCGATCACCGCGAAGTAGTAGCCCGTGCGGTCGGAGGGCACGTCGTAGAACCTGGTCAGGATGGCGCCGAAGCCGAAGGTGATCGCGTTGTACAGGAACGCCTGGCCGATGAAGAGGGAGAAGCCCAGCACCGCCCGCCTGCGGTACAGCCCGAAGACCGTGCGGGCGATCTCCAGGAACGTCACGCTCCTGCGCTGGTGGATCTCCAGCTCGCCCTGCGGCTCGGGCAGCGTCACGCCCTTCTCCTGCTCCACCCGGCGCTCGATGCCCGAGACGATCTCCTCCGCCTCTCCGTCCCTGCCGTGGATCAGCAGCCAGCGCGGGCTCTCCGGGACGTGACGCCGCACGAGGAGGATGACCAGGGCGAGTACGGCGCCGAGGGCGAAGGTGAGACGCCAGCCGACGTTCCGGGCCAGCAGGTCGGTGTTGAGCGCGACGATCGACAGCAGGGAGCCGCCGACCGCGCCGAGCCAGAAGCTGCCGTTGATGACCAGGTCGACCCGGCCGCGGTAGTGGGCCGGGATCAGTTCGTCGATCGCGGAGTTGATCGCCGCGTACTCGCCGCCGATGCCGAAACCGGTCAGAAAGCGGAAGAGGAAGAACCACCAGGCTTCCCAGGAGACCGCCGTCAGGGCCGTCGCCGCCAGGTACACCGCCAGCGTGATCATGAAGAGCTTCTTGCGGCCGAACCGGTCGGTCAGCCGGCCCCAGAAGAGCGCGCCCGAACAGGCGCCCGCCACGTACAGCGCGGCGGCCACGCCGGTGATCTGGCCCGAGGTGATCGACACCCCGCTGCCGGGCTCGGCCAGCCGGCCGGCGATGTTGCCGACGACCGTGACCTCCAGACCGTCCAGGATCCAGACGGTGCCCAGGCCGATCACGATCGTCCAGTGCCAGCGGGACCACGGCAGGCGGTCCAGCCGGGCGGGGACGTCCGTGGTGATGGTCCGGCCGCTCTGCGGCGATGTCGCCTCGGCTGCGCTCATGGACTCCCTCCTCGTCGAAGGGCCCCCCGACCAGCGGGGGACACAGCAGGACGGGTGCCCGCACCCCGCGGAATCAGTCGGGACCGGCCCCGGGCTCAGGCGCCCAGCGTCCGCGTCACCGCATAGATCAACAGCCCCGCCAACGACCCCACCACCGTGCCGTTGATCCGGATGAACTGCAGGTCACGGCCGATGTGCGCCTCGATCTTCCGGGTGGTGTGCTCGGCGTCCCAGCCGGCCACGGTGTCCGTGATCAGCGAGGTGATCTCCGCCCGGTACGTCGTCACCACGTGCACCGCCGCCCCCTCGACCCAGCTGTCGACCTTCTCCTGCACCTTCGCCTCCGTCGCCATCCGCGCACCCAGCGACAGCAGCGCCGCCCGTACCCGCGTCCGCAGCTCACTGCGCTCGTCCTCGGCCGCCGCCACGATCATGGACCGTACGGCCGTCCAGACGGACGTGATCAGGTCCTGCACCTCCCCCCGGCCCAGCACCTCCCCCTTGAGCCGCTCCACCCGCGCCCGGGTGTCCGTGTCGGACTGCAGGTCGGAGGCGAAGTCGGTGAGGAAACGGTCGAGCGCGCCGCGCGCCGGGTGGGAAGGCATGTCCCGCATCTCGGTGACGAACCGCAGCAGCTCCTTGTAGACCCGCTCGCCGACCCTGCGGTCCACGAACCGCGGCGTCCAGCCGGGCGCGCCGCCCTCCACGGCCACCATCACATCGTCCCGGTGCAGCACCAGCCAGTCGTGCGCACGCGCCACCACGAGATCCACCACCCGCCGGTGCCCACCGTCGGCGACGATCCTCTCCAGCGTCTTGCCGATGCCCGGCGCGATCTCCTGCGCGTTCGCCCGCCGGGTGATGGCCTCACCGACGACCGCCTGCACATCCGAGTCCCTGAGGACCGTCAGCGCACCCCGCACCGCCGTGGCCAGCTCCGCCGTCACCCGGTCCGCGTGCTCCGGCTCGGCCAGCCACGCCCCGAGCCGGCTGCCGATGCCCACCGCGCGCAGCCGCTGCCGTACGACGTCCTCGGAGAGGAAGTTCTCGCCGACGAACTCACCCAGCGAGACACCCAGCTGGTCCTTCTTGGTGGGAATGATCGCGGTGTGCGGGATCGGCAGCCCCAGCGGATGCCGGAACAGGGCCGTGACCGCGAACCAGTCGGCCAGCGCGCCCACCATGCCGGCCTCGGCGGCAGCGGCCACATACCCCGCCCAGGGGCCCGCGCCCTCGTGCGTGGCGAGCCTGGCCAGGACATAGACCACCGCCACGAACAGCAGCAGGGCCGTCGCCGTGAGCTTCATCCGCCGCACGCCACGCCGGCGCTCCTCGTCGGCCGGGGTGAAGGCCGTCATGGTCTTGTACGACACACCCCGCGCCGGCGCCGCTTCCGTCTCGGTCGGTTCCATCAGCTCCACCCGTCAGCTCCACCCAGTCGGTGATCCCGCACACAATTGTCCCTTCCTGGCCGACTCCCGGAACGGAACAGGAGTTCCCGGCGTCTGTCTGAGCGGGGTATTAGGCAGGGCCCTGACAGGTCCCGCCGGCCCATGACGCATCATGGGCTCGTCAAGACCGGAGCGTCGGGCTCCCCTCCCAAGGAGAACAACAGCAGCATGACCAAGCGTCATGGTTATGCCGTCCTGAGTGCGCTCGTCGCACTGGTGCTGGCCGTGTCCGCCGCCATCTACCTCACCGTGACGGCCGACGACGGCACCCCACGCGGCACTCTCGCCGACAACCGCCCCCACCACGGCTCCTCCGTCGCCCCCGCCTCCACCGGTACCTGGGTCGGCGCCTGGTCCACCGCCCCGGTCGGCGGCGAGCCACGCACCGAGACGACCGGCCTCGCGGGCCGCTCGGTGCGCAACGTCGTCCACGCGAGCACCGGTGGTACAAGCGCCCGGATCACCCTCTCCAACCTCTACGGCCACGCCCCGCTCACCCTCACACACGCCTCGATCGCCCTGTCCTCGGGCGACGGCACCGCCGCGGCCGACCCGGACTCGATGCGCCGCCTCACCTTCGACGGCGCCACCGGCGTCGTCATACCCGCCGGCGGACAGATCACCAGCGACGCCGTACGCGTCACCGTCCCGCACGACAGCGACGTCCTGGTCACCACCTACTCCCCCACCCCCTCCGGCCCCGTCACCTACCACCCGCACGCACAGCAGATCTCCTACGTCGCCGACGGCGACCGCACCGAGGACGCGACCGGCACCCCGTACACCGAAGAGACGCCCTACTGGCGCTACTTGACCGGCCTGGACGTCCTCAGCAACGAGGCCGACGGCACGGTCGTCGTCTTCGGCGACTCCATCACCGACGGCATCACCTCCACCATCGACGCCAACCACCGCTGGCCGGACATCCTCGCGAACCGGCTGCGCACCGCACTCGAAGGCGGGCGGCCACTGCCGCGCTACAGCGTGGTGAACGAGGGCATCAGCGGCAACCAGGTCCTGGCCGACGGCCTCGGCCGGCCCGCCGAGAACCAGGCCGGCCTCGCCCGCTTCGGCCGCGACGCGCTCTCCCACCCGCGCGTCAAGGTCGTCGTCATCGACCTGGGCATCAACGACATCCTGCGCAACCCGGAACTCGCCGACCCGAACCGCATCCTCACCGGCCTGCGCTCCCTGGTCCGCCAGGCCCACGCCCACGGCCTGAAGGTCGTCGGCGCCACACTGATGCCCTTCGAGGGCCACCGCGGCTACACCCCGGCCCGCGAGGCGGTACGCCGGCAGATCAACGCACAGATCCGGGCCGGCGGCGTCTACGACGCGGTCGTCGACTTCGACCAGGCGCTCCGCGACCCCTACGCCCCCCACCGCCTCCGCCCCGAGTACGACTCCGGCGACCACCTGCACCCCAGCGACCTGGGCTTCAGCAGGATGGCCGAGGTGTTCGACCTGGGCACACTCAGGGGCGCGGGCCAGGCGGAGCTGTAACCGCGGGACGGGGAATACTGGCGGGCATGACGCGCTTGATCCTCGCCACCCGCAACGCAGGAAAGATCACCGAGCTGAGGGCCATCCTCGCCGAGGCCGGACTCCCCCACGAGCTGATCGGCGCCGACGCCTGTCCCGACGTCCCCGACGTCAAGGAAACGGGCGTCACCTTCGCCGAGAACGCCCTGCTCAAGGCCCACGCCCTCGCCCAGGCCACCGGCCTCCCCGCGGTCGCCGACGACTCCGGTCTCTGCGTCGACGTCCTCAACGGCGCCCCCGGCATCTTCTCCGCCCGCTGGGCCGGCCGCCACGGCGACGACAAGGCCAACCTGGACCTGCTGCTGGCCCAGCTCTCCGACATCGCGGAGGAGCACAGGGGGGCGCACTTCGCGTGCGCGGCGGCCCTGGCGTTGCCGGACGGGAGGGAGAGGGTGGTCGAGGGCCGGCTGAGGGGTGTGCTTCGGCACGCTCCGGTCGGCACGAACGGCTTCGGGTACGACCCGATCCTCCAGCCGGAGGGCGAGACGCGGACGTGCGCCGAGCTGAGCCCCGAGGAGAAGAACGCGATCAGCCATCGGGGGAAGGCGTTCCGGGCGCTGGTGCCGGTGGTCCGGGAGCTGCTCGGCTGAACTCTGGTGCGGCCGGAGGGACTCGAACCCTCACGGGAGTTACCCCACTGGGACCTAAACCCAGCGTGACTGCCAATTCCACCACGGCCGCCTGGTGCTGCCCGGCCATGCTAGCGGCCGGGCAGGGGGACCCGGTGGTCAGATGCCCAGATCCTTGATGATCTTCGCCACGTGGCCCGTGGCGCGGACGTTGTACAGGGCCCGTTCGACCTTGCCCTCCTCGTCCACGACGATCGTGGAGCGGATGACGCCCAGGTAGGTCTTGCCGTAGTTCTTCTTCTCGCCGTACGCGCCGTAGGCCTCGGTGACCTTCTTGTCCGGGTCGGCGAGGAGCGTGACCTCGAGGGATTCCTTTTCGCGGAACGTGGCCAGCTTCTCCGGGGTGTCGGGCGAGATGCCGATGACGTCGTAGCCGGCGCCGGCCAGGACCTCCAGGTTGTCCGTGAAGTCGCAGGCCTGCTTGGTGCAGCCTGGAGTCAGGGCGGCCGGGTAGAAGTAGACGATGACCTTGCGGCCTTTGTGGGAGGACAGGGATACGTCGTTGCCGTCGGCGTCCGGGAGGGTGAAGGCGGGGGCCACATCCCCCGGCTGGAGTCGCTCGCTCATCGGGCCAGGGTAACCGGGGGGCCTTGCGGTGCGCCGGGAGCAGAAGCTGACAGACTGTTCGGAACAGCATCAGGAGACTTCGGAGGCCGTACGGTGGCGGACACGTCGGACACCAGAACCCCGGCGCAGATCGAGGCGGACATCAAGCGCCGCCGTGAAGTGCTGGCCGAGACGCTCGACGAGATCGGGGTGCGGGTGCATCCGAAGACGATCGTCGGAGATGCCAAAGCCAAGGTCGTCGCGAATATCGATCACACGGTCGGTCGGGCGTACGTCCAGGTCAATCGCGTGGTGAGTGAGGTGCGGGCGCAGTTCGTCGATGAGAAGGGCGGGCTGCGGCTGGAGCGGGTCGTGCCGGTCGCGCTGCTCGCCGCCGGCGTCGTCGGGCTGCTCACCGTGGGCTCGCGGCGGCGCAGGGGCTGACCCGGGCGCGGACCGAAGTGGCGAAGGCAGGTAGGTTCGAGGCGTGAGCGCCAACAGAAACCAGCACAGCACCCCCCATCACGACAAGCTCCCGATCCGGATGCTGCACGACCGGGTTCTGGTCAAGCAGGAGACCGGTGAGGGCGAGCGGCGGTCGGGGGGCGGCATTCTGATTCCCGCCACCGCGGCGGTCGGACGGCGGCTGGCCTGGGCCGAGGTCGTCGCGGTCGGGCAGAACGTACGGACCGTGGAGCCGGGTGACCGGGTCCTGTTCGATCCGGAGGACCGGGCCGAGGTCGAGGTGCGGGGTGTGGCGTACGTGCTCATGCGCGAGCGGGATCTGCACGCCGTGGCGGCGGACCGCTTCGAGGGGTCGGAGGACTCCACGGGTCTGTATCTGTAAGCGGGTCTGCCGGTCGTTCGGCAGCCGAAGGGGCTGGTGACCATCGTCACCGGCCCCTTTTGTGCTGCTTTTGCTATGTTCGGGAGCGAGCCCGACGAGACGCGCCGTACCGGGATGCAGGCAAAGACGACGCACCGGAGAAGAGAGTCGTCGTTCGTCTTGGAGGTGCCTGTCGTGGCCTGGGTTCTGTTGGTCGTCGCCGGACTGCTGGAAGTCGGCTGGTCGATCGGGATGAAGTACACCGAGGGCTTCACCCGGCTGGTGCCCAGTGTGTGCACCGGTGCCGGGATCGTCGCCAGCATGGTCCTGTTGTCGTACGCCGCGAAGTCGCTGCCCATCGGTACCGCGTACGGCGTGTGGGTAGGCATCGGGGCGGCCGGTGCGGCGGTGCTCGGCATGGTGGTGCTGGGTGAGCCGGTCACCGCCGCCCGGGTCTTCTTCGTGTGTCTGCTGCTGGTCGCCGTGGTGGGGCTGAAGGCGACCAGCGGTCACTGACCGGGAACGGTCGGGCGTCAGGTGACGGGGCCGCCTCCTGGGCCGGCGGTCGTGCCTGTCGTACCGCCTCCGTCGGTGGCGCCGCCCGCGTCCGTGCCGCCCCCGGTGGTGTCGCCGGCGGTCGTGTCGCCGCCGGTCGGGTCGCCGCCCGTGGTGTCGCCGCCGGTGGTCGCACCACCGGTGGTGGGGGTACCGGTGGTGGTGCCGCCGGTGGTGTCACCGCCCGTGGTGTCGCCGCCGGTGGTCGCACCACCGGTGGTGGGGGTGCCGGTGGTGGTGCCGCCGCCGGTCGGGCTCGCGGTCGCACCGCCGTTGCCCTGGTCGCCGGTGGTGGTCGTACCGCCGTTGTTCTGGCTGCCGGTGGTGCCCGGCTGGGCGGAGGAGCCGGTGCTGGGCGGCTGGGGCTGGTCGGCGCCCTGCTGCAGCTGCAGGTCGAAGTCGCTCGCCGGGGTGCCCTTGAGGGCCGTGCGCGTGTACTGGGCCCAGATCTGGGTGGGCGGGCCGCCGCCGTTCATGCGGGGCTGGCCGAGGGTGCCGTACAGCGGCATGTGCTTGGCGGTCACCGGGTCCTGGCCCATGACGGAGACCACCGTGGCCAGGTCGGGGGTGTAGCCCGCGAACCAGGCGGCGGTGTCGTTCTCGGCGGTGCCGGTCTTGCCGGCCGCCGGGCGGCCCGCGTTCTGCGCGGCGACGGCGGTGCCGTTGTCGACGACGCTCTGCAGAACCGACGTGGTGGTGTCGGCGGCCTCCCGGCTGACGGCCTGCTTGACCGGCTGGTCGGGCAGCGCGACGTCCTTGGTGCCGTCCTTGGTGATCTTCTCGATCAGGGTGTACGTGCCGTGCCTGCCGTGGTTGGCGATCGTCGCGTACGCCTCCGTCATGTCCAGGACGCTGGCGGTGGCGGTGCCGAGCGCCATCGACGGCGACGGGTACAGGTCCGGGGTGTCGGCCGGGATACCGAGGTCGATCGCGGTCTGCTTGACCTTGGACGGGCCGACGTCGGCGGCCATCTGCGCGTAGACGGCGTTCACGGACAGGTCCGTCGCCTTGGTGACGGTGATCTGGCCGTACGACTTCTGGTCCTCGTTCTCCGGGTTGTAGGGCGTGCCGCTCCAGCCTTCGACGAGCCGCTTGTTGGTGCCGTCGTACATGGTGTTCGGGGTGATGGTGCGGCCGTCCTGGGTGGTCGAGCCGTTCTGCACCGCCGAGGTGAACACGAGGGGCTTGAAGGTGGAGCCGACCTGGAAGTCACCGCGGGTCGCGCCGTTGGTGTACTGCTTCACGTAGTCGATGCCGCCGTACATGGCGACGACCTTGCCGGTCTTCGGGTCGATGGAGGCGCCGCCCGCGCGGACGTACTTGTCCTTCGGGTTGTTCTTCTTGTCCAGCTTGGACATCAGCTGGTCGTCGACCGCCTTGACGAAGGCGTCCTGCTTGTTCTTCTGGATGGTGGTGGTGATGCGGTAGCCGCCGGCGGCGAGCTGGTCGGCGTCGAGGATGTTGTTCGCGGCCAGGTAGTGCTTGATCGCGTCCACGAGGTAGCCGCGCTGGCCGGACAGGCCGGTGGAGACCGTCTGCTCCTTCGGCATGGGGAACTTCATGCCGGCGCGCTTGGACTCGCTGAGCCAGCCCTTCTTGACCATGCCGTCGAGTACGTAGTTCCAGCGGGCGACGGCCGCGGCCTTGTTCTCGGGGTGCGCCACGACGTCGTACTCGCTGGGCGCGTTGACGAGCGCGGCGAGGTAGGCGGCGCGGGCGGGGTCGAGGTCCCTGGCGTCGGCGCCGAAGTAGGCCTGGGCGGCGGCCTGGATGCCGTAGGCGCCGCGGCCGAAGTAGCTGGTGTTGAGGTAGCCCTCGAGGATCTGGTCCTTGGACTTGGTGCGGTCCAGCTTGATCGAGATGAAGAACTCCCTGGCCTTGCGGGTGAGCGTCTGCTCCTGGGCCAGGTAGTAGTTCTTCACGTACTGCTGGGTGATCGTGGAGCCGGACTGCTTGCCCTTGCCGGTGGCGGTGTTCCAGGCGGCGCGGAGCATGGCCTTGGGGTCGACGGCGGACTCGGTGTAGAAGTCGCGGTCCTCGGCGGCCAGTACGGCGTGCTGGGCGTCCTTGGAGACCTCGGCGAGGCCGACGTTCTCGCGGTTGACCTGGCTGTCGCGTGTGTCGCGGGCGATCTGGGAGCCGTCGGCGTAGAAGTAGACGTTGGCCTGCTTGGTGGCGAGGGCGTTGGCGGGCGGGATCTTCACGAGGGAGTAGCCGAGGAAGAAGAGCCCGACAAGAAGAAGGATGCCGATGACGAAGGTGCCGAGCACCATGCGCCAGGTGGGGATGATCCGCCGCCACCCGGTCCGCTTGGGCCGCTTCGGCTTCTTGCCCTTGCCCTTGCCGTTGCCGTCGCCGGGGGCGGGGGCGGGGGCGGGCTGACCGTCGCCGGGGGTGGCGGCGAGGACGGTGGTGTCCCGGTCAGGGGCGGGTGCGGAGCCGGTGGTGGCATTGGTGCGCGTGCCGGTACGGCGGCCGCGGGTGGCTGCTCCGGCCGCGCCGAGCGCGCCTGCGGCACCGGCTCCGGCTCCGGCTGCGGTGGTGCCGGGGCCGGTAGCACGGGTCGTGGGGCCGGCCGGGTTCGGCTCACCGGCCGGGGAGGCGGCCTCCGTCTTGGCGGGGGCGCCCGGCTCGGCCGCTCGGGGCGCGCCGACGCGCCGGAGGACCTGGGTGGTCTCGGGCGCGCGCGTCTCACCGGCGCCCTGAGCCGCACCGGCCTTCTTGCCGGACTGGTCCTCCTGGGAGCCACGGGGCGCCGTGACCTTCCGGAGCACCTGGGTGCTCTCGGCCGGCTGCGTCGGCTCGGAAGCGGCACCGCCCTCGTCCACCTGCGACTTCGCGGAGTCACCACGTCGCCGAGCGGACGCGTCGGACGCGTCGGACGCCTGGGAGAACTGGGACGACTGGGAGGGCTGTGCCGCCGTGGACCCACCGGCGCCCGAGCCCTCACCGGCCAGGGCCGCAGACGCGCCACCAGCAGCCCGGCCGGAAGCCGATGCCCCGCGAGCCGCTGGCCCCCCCTCGGAGTCCGCCTCGCCACGAGCCGCCGTGCGCCTGCCCGAAACCGGGGCCGAACCGTCACGAGCAGCCGGATCCGAGCCGTCGCGAGCCGTCGGCACACCGCCGGCAGCCCCACCGGACGCCGGAGCCCCGCCGGAGGCCGTGTCGCCGCCCGGTGCGGGCGTCGCCCGGTCCGTGCGGCTGCCGCGGGCCGCCTGGCGGGCCCGGGCCATGGAGGCGGTCCGCTCCTGGGCCGAGCGGTCCGCCGGAGCCGACGGGGCCGCCTGAGCCGGGCCGTCCGGGGCCGGCGTCGCGCCGTCACCCGTTCGGCCGAGCCCGCGCTGCCGGGTCCGGCCGCGCTGCTCGGCCCCCTCTGCCCCCTTGCCGGTGGCCTCGGGGCGTGCCGGTGCGCCGGTCTGCTCGGGCGGTGCCGGCTTGCCGGTCCCCCTGACCGTGTCGGTGGCCGGCGCGTCGCGGCCACCGGGGTCACCGGGCCCTTCAGCCGGCAGCGGCTTCTTCGGCGGCACGCCTTCGTTCGGCTGCTGCGGCTGCGGCTCGTCGCTCATGTCGTGCACGGACTCCTGTTTCGCGTCGTACGTTCCCGTACGCCTCGTACGCTTCTGCGCCCCCAGTTGGAAGACTCTCGCACCTGGCGTTCCGTTCCCGGTTCCCGGCACGCTTCGGGCACGAATATTGCGTGGCCGGCAGCCGGGCCCCTGGACTAGGCTCCTGCGCTTCGGTGTCGAGCGGTCCCAGGAGGTGGACTGGCGTGGGCGCGGGACGGTTGTACGTGGCCGTCGCGGCGGGGGGATTCAGACGGTACGCGACGTATCGGGCCGCCACTGCGGCAGGGGTCTTCACCAATACCGTCTTCGGACTGATCCTTGTCTCCACCTATCGCGCGATGTGGGACGAGCGGCCGCACCTGGGCGGCTGGGACCAGGCGCAGGTCGTGACCTATGTGTGGCTGGGGCAGGCGCTTCTCGCGGCGCTCGCGCTCGGGGGCGGCGGCGTCGAGAACGAGTTGATGGAACGCATCCGTACGGGGGACGTGGCGATCGACCTGTACCGGCCCGCCGACCTGCAGCTGTGGTGGCTGGCCATGGATCTGGGCCGGGCGTTCTTCCAGCTGCTGGGGCGGGGGCTCGTTCCCTTCGTCTTCGGTGCCCTGTGTTTCCCGGTGTACCTGCCGACGGACGTGGGCACGTGGGCGGCCTTCCTGGTCGCCGTGCTGCTGGCGATGCTCGTCGGGTTCGGGATCCGGTATCTGGTGGCGCTCAGCGCGTTCTGGCTGCTGGACGGCCAGGGTGTGACGCAGATGTCCTGGCTCGTCGGCTTCTTCTGCTCGGGCATGCTACTGCCGCTGAACGTCTTCCCGGGGGCGCTCGGCGAGGTGGTGCAGGTGCTGCCGTGGTCCTCGCTGCTCCAGGCGCCGGCGCAGATCCTGCTGGGGCACGGGGATCCGCTGGGCACGTATGTGTTCCAGGGGGCGTGGGCGGTGGTGCTGCTGGGTGCGGGGCGGCTGGTGCAGTCGGCGGCGACGCGGCGGGTGGTGGTGCAGGGTGGGTGAGAGCGGCACCGGCCGGGTGCGGGAGGGGCTGCGGGCCTATCTGCTGATCGCCGGGATGTGGATCAGGTCCACCATGGCCTACCGCGCCTCCTTCGCGATGACCACGTTCGGCAACTTCGCGGCGACCTTCTTCGACTTCGTCGCGATCCTGCTGATGTTCTCGCGGGTGGACGCTCTCGGTGGCTGGTCGCTGCCCGAGGTGGCGTTCCTGTACGGCCTGTCCGGTACGGCCTTCGGGCTGGCCGATCTGCTGATCGGGTCGATGGAGCGGCTGGGGCGGCGGGTGCGCGACGGCACGCTGGACACGCTGCTGGTGCGCCCGGCGCCGGTGCTGGCGCAGGTGGCGGCGGACCAGTTCGCGCTGCGGCGGCTGGGCCGGGTGACGCAGGGCCTGCTGGTGCTGGGGTGGGCGGTCGTCCGGCTGGATGTCGGCTGGACGCCGCTGAAGCTGCTGCTGATGCCGGTGATGGTGGTGAGCGGCTGCGGGATCTTCTGCGCGGTGTTCGTGGCGGGGGCGGCCTTCCAGTTCCTGGCGCAGGACGCCTCGGAGGTGCAGAACGCCTTCACCTACGGCGGTACGACGCTGCTGCAGTATCCGCCGACGGTGTTCGCGAAGGAGCTGGTGCGCGGGGTGACGTTCGTACTGCCGCTGGCCTTCGTCAACTGGCTGCCCGCGACCTATGTGCTGGGGCGGCCGTATCCGCTGGGGCTGCCGCGGTGGACGGCGTTCGCTCCGCCGCTGGTGGCGGTGGGGTGCTGTGCGCTGGCGGGGCTGGCCTGGCGGGCGGGACTTCGTTCGTACCGGAGCACAGGGAGCTAGCGTGAGTGACTTCATCGCACTGGAGAAGGTCGAGAAGGTCTTCGAGGTGCGCAGGAAGACCGGGTTCCTGAAACGGGAGCGGCGCGAGGTGCGGGCGGTCGACTCGATCTCGTTCACCGTGGCGCGCGGCGAGATGGTCGGGTACATCGGGCCGAACGGCGCCGGGAAGTCGACGACGATCAAGATGCTGACCGGCATCCTGACGCCGAGCGCGGGACGGCTGCGGGTGGCGGGCATCGACCCGTCGAGGGAGCGCAGGTTGCTGGCGCACCGGATCGGGGTGGTGTTCGGGCAGCGTACGACCCTGTGGTGGGACCTGCCGCTGATCGACTCCTACCGGCTGGCGCACCGCATGTACCGGATCCCGGACGCCCGCTACCGGGAGAACCTTGACCGGTGCGTCGAACTCCTGGAGCTCGAGGCCCTGTTGGACATGCCCGTGCGGCAGCTCTCGCTCGGGCAGCGGATGCGCGGGGACATCGCGGCGGCGCTGCTGCACGATCCCGAGGTGCTGTACCTGGACGAGCCGACGATCGGCCTGGACGTGGTGTCGAAGTCCAAGGTCCGCGGTTTCCTGCGGGAGTTGAACACCGAGCGGGGCACGACCGTGCTGCTGACCACGCACGATCTGCAGGACATCGAGCAGTTGTGCTCGCGGGTGATGGTGATCGACCACGGGCGGATGATGTACGACGGTCCGCTCGCGGGGCTGCACGAGGCCGGCGAGAGCGAACGGACGCTGGTGGTGGACCTGGAGCGGGAGCTGCCGCCGGTACAGGTGCCGTCGGCGCGGGTGGTGCGGGTGGAGGGGCCGCGGCAGTGGCTGGCGTTCCCCGCGGGGCAGTCGGCGGCGCCGCTCGTCGCGCATCTCGCGGCGGAGTACCCGCTGGTGGACCTGTCGGTGCGGGAGCCGGACATCGAGGCGGTCATCGCGAAGATGTACGCGGAGAAGGCGGTCTCGTAGGCTTCTGTCATGACCGACGACGCAAGTCCGGACCTCCGGGCGTCCGACAGCGACCGTGACCGGGTCGCCGAGGTCCTGCGGGACGCCCTGGCCGAGGGCCGGCTCGACATGGCGGAGTTCGAGGAGCGGCTGGAGGCGGCGTACAAGGCGCGTACCTACGGCGAGCTGGCGCCGCTCACCCGCGATCTGCCGGCCGCCGGCGCGGTGGCGTCCCCCGCCCCCGTCTCCTTCACCAAGGAACCCGCGCCGGACGGGAGCTGGGCGTCGCGGATCGTCGGGGGCGAGGGGTCCTCGACGGGCGCGGTCGCCATCATGTCGGGGTTCCAGCGCAAGGGCCGCTGGACGGTGCCGAAGCTGTTCAACTGCTTCGCGTTCTGGGGCGGCGGCGAGATCGACCTGCGGGAGGCGGACTTCGCGGACCGCGAGGTCCGGATCAACTGCGTGGCGATCATGGGCGGTGTCCAGGTCATCGTGGAGCCGGGGGTCGAGGTCGTGGTCCGCGGCATCGGCGTCATGGGCGGCTTCGACCACCCCAGGGAGGACGGTCCGCCGGAGCCGGGCGCCCCGCGCGTGATCATCGGCGGGTTCGCCTTCTGGGGCGGGGTCGGCGTGGCGCGCAAGGTCACGCGGGCGGAGCAGAAACGCCTGAAGGAACAGCGGCGTCAGGAGAGGCTGGAGCGCCGGGAGTCCCGGAAGGAGCTGGGCTGAGGCGCGCCCCGCGGTTGCCTGCGGCGCCCAGGAGCCCCTACTTCGTGCACACCTTGGTCAGTTCACCGGCCGCGTCCGTGACCGGCCCCACGTCGGGTGTCCTGTCGCCGTTCTTGATGGCCGTCCGTACGTTGTCCACAGCCTTGTTCACGTCGTCGACCGCCTTGTTGACGTCGGCGTTGTCCGTCCTGTCGCCGATCTTCTTCAGATTCTTCTCGATGGAGTCGAGCGAGGCGTCGGCCTGGCCGGGGTCGTTGGCGGCGCTCTCCACGGCCTGCTGCAGGCCGGTGACGCTGTCGGCTATGGAGTCGGCGGTCTGAGCGCAGTCCAGGGCCTTGTTCACAGCGTCGCAGCCGGTGGTGAGGCCGGTCGTGAGCGCGGCGAGCGCGACGGCGGCGACGGCGGTGAGACGGCGTCGGCTGACGGCCATGGTGGTGGTTCCCTCCCTGGTAAGGCTGTGCCGTACCCGTAGGACGCCGAGGAGGGCGCGCGGGTTGCCCGCGCGCCCTCCCTTTTGTTGGTCCGCCCTTTACTTTGCGAGCGTGGCTTCGAGGGCCGCACGCTGGTGGGCGGCGAGTTCGGCGCAGCCGGTGACGGCGAGGTCGAGCAGGGCGTTGAGTTCCTCGCGGGCGAACGGCTCGGCCTCGGCGGTCCCCTGGACCTCGACGAAGCGGCCGTCGCCGGTGCAGACGACGTTCATGTCGGTGTCGGCGCGCACGTCCTCCTCGTAGCAGAGGTCGAGCAGCGGGACGCCGCCGACGATGCCCACGGAGACCGCGCTCACGGTGCCGGTGAGCGGCTGGCGGCCGGCCTTGATCAGCTTCTTGCCCTGGGCCCAGGCGACGGCGTCGGCCAACGCCACGTACGCGCCGGTGATCGCCGCCGTACGGGTGCCGCCGTCGGCCTGGAGGACGTCGCAGTCGAGGACGATGGTGTTCTCGCCGAGCGCCTTGTAGTCGATGACGGCGCGCAGGGAGCGGCCGATGAGCCGGGAGATCTCGTGGGTGCGGCCGCCGATCCTGCCCTTGACGGACTCGCGGTCGCCGCGGGTGTTGGTGGCGCGGGGCAGCATGGCGTACTCCGCGGTGACCCAGCCCTCGCCGCTGCCCTTGCGCCAGCGCGGGACGCCTTCGGTCACGGAGGCGGTGCAGAACACCTTGGTGTCGCCGAAGGAGACGAGGACGGAGCCCTCGGCGTGCTTGCTCCATCCCCGCTGGATGGTGACCGGGCGGAGCTGTTCGGGGGTACGGCCGTCGATGCGAGACATGCCGATGAGCCTAGCCGTAGCTGCGAAAGGGGCTCCTCCCGCGTCGGGAAGAGCCCCTTTCAGGTGAACCCGTCGGCTCACATCAGGTCTTCGATCTCCGCGGCGATCGGGTCGGCGTCGGTGCCGATGACGACCTGGATGGCGGTGCCCATCTTGACGACGCCGTGGGCGCCGGCGGCCTTCAGGGCGGCCTCGTCGACCAGCGAGGCGTCGGACACCTCGGTGCGCAGCCGGGTGATGCAGCCCTCGATCTCCTCGATGTTGTCGATGCCGCCGAGGGCGGCGACGATCTTCTCAGCCTTGCTGGCCATGTTCCCTCTCCCTGATCCGAACCGCTTTGTCGCAGTAACCCACAGTTGGCCCATCTTCGCGAGCGGTCATGCCGTACGTGCCGAATGATGGCGATCACGACAGCGGAACCGTCCGCCAACTGGTCTACACCACAGGGGGGACGGTCGCCAAACCGCGCCCGAGTCGAGTGGCCGGGAGGACGCCATGAGCGCGGAGAGCGCCAGCAACCCGCAGGACACGGTCGGTCCCGCACGCGAGCGCTGGAACCGGCTGTTCCAGGGCCTGCAGAAGATGGGCCGCAGCCTGCAGTTGCCGATCGCGGTCCTGCCGGCCGCGGGCATCCTCAACCGGCTGGGCCAGCCGGACGTGTTCGGGGACCGGGGCCTGGGGTGGACGGACGTGTCCAAGGTGATGAAGGGCGCGGGCGGCGCGCTGCTCGACGGCTCCCTCGGCCTGCCCCTGCTGTTCTGCGTCGGCGTCGCGATCGGCATGGCGAGGAAGGCGGACGGCTCCACCGCGCTCGCCGCGGTCGTGGGCTTCCTCGTCTACTACAGCGTCCTGCACCAGTTCCCCGGGCAGTGCCCGGGCGGCTCGAAGGCGCTGCCGGACATCGGCTGCCAGGTGAGTGTCGGCGCGGGTGGCGGCGCGGTGACGCCGTTCACCTTCCAGAACCCCGGTGTGTTCGGCGGCATCGTCATGGGTCTGCTGACGGCCTTCTTCTGGGCCCGTTTCCATCGCACCAGGCTGGTGGACTGGCTGGGCTTCTTCAACGGCCGCCGACTGGTGCCGATCATCATGGCGTTCGTCGCCATCGGCTTCGCGGCGCTGTGCCTGTGGATCTGGCCGCCGGTCGGCGACGGCCTGGAGAGCTTCAGCCACTGGCTGCGGGACGCGGGCGCCTGGGGCGCCGGCATCTTCGGGGTCGCCAACCGCGCCCTGCTCGTCATCGGTCTGCACCAGTTCCTGAACGTGCCCATCTGGTTCCAGTTCGGCACGTACACGCCGCCGGGCGGCAAGCCGGTGCACGGCGACATCAACATGTTCCTCGCGGGCGATCCGCACGCGGGCCAGTTCACCTCGGGGTTCTTCCCGATCATGATGTTCGCGCTGCCGGCGGCGGCGCTGGCCATCACCCACTGCGCGAAGCCGCACCGCCGCAGGGAGGTCGGCGGCCTGATGCTGTCGGTGGCGCTGACGTCGTTCGTGACGGGCATCACCGAGCCGATCGAGTACTCGTTCCTGTTCATCGCCCCGCTGCTCTACGCCGTCCACGCCGTGCTCACCGGTGTCTCGATGGCGGTGACCTGGGCGCTCGGGGTGCACGACGGCTTCAGCTTCTCGGCCGGCCTGATCGACTACGTGATCAACTGGAACCTCGCCACGAAACCGTGGGCGATCATCCCGATCGGCCTGTGTTTCGCGGTCGTGTACTACGTCGTCTTCCGGTTCGCGATCACCAGGTTCGACCTGAGGACTCCGGGCCGCGAGCCGGAGGAAGAGGTCGAGGACATCACCAAGGCGTGATCTCTTATCACATCGGCACGCCGCGTAGCGTGACGGTAGCGGATTTCGTTGTTCCTTATCCCGCCTTCATCGTGCTACAACAGGTCTACACCACTGAGTGGTGTAGACCACCAGCGATGGAGGAAACCAACCATGAGCACCGCCACCGCCACGGCGGCTCCCGCGAAGAAGCGGGGATCCGGCCTGTTCCAGGGTCTGCAGAAGGTCGGCCGCAGCCTTCAGCTCCCGATCGCCGTGCTGCCGGCGGCGGGCATCCTGCTGCGTCTAGGCCAGGACGACGTGTTCGGTAAGGACGGCCTCGGCTGGAACAAGGTCGCTGCCGTGTTCGCCACCGCCGGTGACGCCGTCTTCAGCAATCTGCCGCTGCTGTTCTGCGTCGGCATCGCCATCGGCTTCGCCAAGAAGGCCGACGGCTCGACGGCGCTGGCCGCGCTGGTCGGCTTCCTGGTGTACAAGAACGTGCTGACCGCGTTCCCGATCACCGAGGCCAGGATAACCAAGGGCGCGGACATCCCCGCCACGTACAACGACCCCAAGGTGCTCGGCGGCATCGTCATGGGTCTCATCGCCGCCGTCGTCTGGCAGCGCTTCCACCGCACCAAGCTGCCGGACTGGCTGGGCTTCTTCAACGGCCGCCGGCTGGTGCCCATCCTGATGGCCTTCATCGGCACCGGCATCGGCGTGGTCTTCGGCCTGGTCTGGGAGCCCATCGGCAACGTCATCACCGACTTCGGCAAGTGGATGACCGGCCTCGGCGCGGTCGGCGCGGGCCTCTTCGGCCTCATCAACCGCGGTCTGCTGCCCGTCGGCATGCACCAGTTCGTCAACACGGTCGCCTGGCAGGAGATCGGCAGCTACAAGGACTCCTCCGGTGCCCTGTGGCACGGTGACCTGCCCCGCTTCTTCCACGGCGACCCGACCGCCGGCCAGTTCATGACGGGCTTCTTCCCGATCATGATGTTCGCCCTCCCGGCCGCCGCCCTGGCGATCACCCACTGCGCCCGCCCGGAGCGCCGCAAGGCCGTCGGCGGCATGATGCTGTCCCTCGCCCTGACCTCGTTCGTCACCGGTATCACCGAGCCGATCGAGTTCGCGTTCATGTTCATCGCCCCGCTGCTCTACGCGATCCACGCGGTGCTCACCGCGGTGTCGATGGCGGTGACCTGGTCGCTGGGCGTGCACCACGGCTTCAGCTTCTCGGCCGGCGCGATCGACTACGTCCTCAACTGGGGTCTGGCGAGCAAGCCCTGGATGATCATCCCCATCGGTCTGGTCTTCGCGGTGGTCTACTACGTGGTCTTCCGCTTCGCGATCACCAGGTTCGACCTCCCGACCCCGGGCCGCGAGCCCGAAGAAGAGGTCGAGGACCTCACGAAGGCGTGAGTCCGGCCTCGACGGCATGCAGAAGGCCCCGGAACCGATCCCGATCGGGTTCCGGGGCCTTTTCACATGCGGGGAAGCTCAGATCTCGTACGCCAGCCGCGGCGCGGCCAGTTCCACCGGGCCGGTGAACACCTCGCGGGCGTCGCGGAGGTTGACCTGCGGGTCGGTCCACGGCGGGATGTGGGTGAGGACCAGGCGGCGGGCGCCCGCGCGGGCCGCCGACTCGCCCGCCTCACGGCCGTTGAGGTGCAGGTCGGGGATGCTCTCCTTGCCGTGCGTGAACGCCGCCTCGCACAGGAACAGGTCGGTGTCCCGGGCCAGCTCGTCCAGCGCCTCGCTGACCCCCGTGTCGCCGGAGTACGTCAGCGACCGTCCGCCGTGCTCGACGCGGATGGCGTACGCCTCCACGGGGTGGCGGACCCGCTCGGTGTGCACCGTGAACGGGCCGATCTCGAACGTGGACGGCTTCACGGTGTGGAAGTCGAAGACCTCGCTCATGGAGGAGGCGGAGGGGGTGTCGGCGTAGGCCGTGGTCAGGCGGTGCTCGGTGCCCTCGGGGCCGTAGACCGGGATCGGGGCGCAACGGCCGCCGTCGTGGCGGTAGTAGCGCGCGACGAAATAGGCGAGCATGTCGATGCAGTGATCAGCGTGCAGATGGCTCAGAAAGATCGCGTCGAGGTCGTAGAGACCGCAGTGGCGCTGCAGCTCGCCCAGGGCGCCGTTGCCCATGTCGAGAAGCAGCCGGAAGCCGTCGGCCTCGACGAGGTAGCTCGAACAGGCCGATTCCGCGGACGGGAACGACCCCGAGCAGCCGACGACGGTGAGCTTCATGAAGCAGAAACCTCCGTTGGCGGAAAGATCAAGCGGAAAGATCAAAAGGGCAGGAAACGGGGGTCGTGCGGTGCGTCGAGCGTAAGGCGCAAAAGCATGGGTCGCTCCTCCGCCTGGGGCCGTTGTGGGCGAACTCACCTGTGCTGTCACCGGTTCGGCTGGACCGGTGGCGCGGAAGGATACGCAGAGGGCGCGCGATACTCGGCGCGCGCCGGTAACGTCGTCGTATGGACACGTCCTGGTGGCTGGCGCTTGCGGCGTTGGTACTGCTCGCCGTGGTCGCCACGCTCGTCGACGGCTGGGGAGGCGGTCGCCGGCCCGGCGGGCGGCGCCTGAGGCCCCCCGGCCGCGCGGGTACGCGCCCGGCGCGGGCCGCGCGGCCGGCCCCCGGGGACATCTGGTGGGCGGACGTCCCCTACGAGGACCGGACCGAGGCCAAGGACCGGCCCTGCCTGGTCCTGGCCGTGCGCGGGAACCGGGCCACGGTCGCGAAGATCACCAGCAAGTACCACGACGAACGCGCCGGGGTGATCCCGCTGCCCCCGGGCGCGGTCGGGGATGCCCGGGGGCGGCCCAGCTTCCTGGAGACCGACGAGCTCCGCGAGGTACCGGTCGGCGACTTCCGGCGCCGGGTGGGTGTGGTCGACCCCGTTCTGTGGGATCAGGTACGGCACCTCGCAGGCTAGTCACTTCACGTTCACGGTGACCGTCCACTCCTGGATGCCCTTGCAGGAGACCTCGCCGGGCGCCGTCGGCTCGGCGCACAGCGGGCGGGAGGACGTCAGCTTCCCGGTTCCCTCGGCCACCGCCTGGTACGCGGCCGTGGCCTGGCCCGGCTGGATGACGAAGCCCGCGTTGATGCCCTTCAGCACGGTGCCGCTCGCCGCGACCGGCTTCCACGGGCGGGACTTGGTGCCGTCCAGAGTGACCCGGACCTCGCCGCCCTTGGTCACGCAGACGGTACGGCCGTTGTCGGCGGCCTTGAGCTGGACGAGGGGGGCGCAGCCGCCCGTGCCCGGGGCGGAGGACGCCGGCGGTGACGCCTTGCCGGCGCTTCCGCCGTCCGTGCCGCTCTGGGAGCCGCATCCGGCGAGGAGCAGCGCTGTTGCCGCGAGGGCGAGGGATGTCGTCGTACGGCGCATGGGGTTCGCCTTTCTGCCGTGGCCGCACGGGTCGGCCGCCTGGTGCAGATGTGACGTGCCGGCACGACGAAAGGATCCCGCACGCGGAAGGTTTCCGCGTGCGGGATCGCTCTGTCGGGGTGCGGGGATCAGCTGGTCGTCAGGGCGGTGTCGTCCACGACGAAGCTGGTCTGCTGCGAGGAGTCCTCCACTCCGTTGAACTTCAGGGTGACCGTCTGGCCCGCCAGCGAGGACAGGTCGAAGGTCTTCTGCGCGTACCCGGAGGCGGCGTTGAGGTTCGAGTACGTCGCCAGGGTGGTCGAACCGGCGGTCACCGTCAGCTTGTCGTACGCGGTGCTGCCGGTCTCGGCGGTGTCGATGTGCAGGTAGAAGGTGAGCGTGGCCTTGCAGCCGGACGGGATGGTCACCGACTGGGACAGCGTGTCGGTGTGCGAGGAGCCGTAGCCGTCCAGCCAGGCCTTGTACGAGCCGCCGTGGGCCGCCTCACCGGAGTCGTTGGTGATGACCCCGCTGGACGCGGTCCAGGTGGTGCTGCCCGACTCGAAGCCAGGGTTGCCGAGCAGCTGCGCCGAGGTGCAGCCGCCGCTCCCGGAGCCGACGGTCCAGGTGAAGGACGTCGAGCCGGAGGCGCCGGTGGAGTCCTTCGCGGTGACCGTGACCTGGTAGGTGCCCGCGGTGGACGCCGTACCCGAGATCAGCCCGGTGGAGCTGTTGACGGACAGGCCGGTCGGCAGGCCGCTCGCGCTGTAGGTCAGGGCCGCGCCCGCGCTGTCGGTGGCGTGGATCTGCAGGCTGACCGAACCGCCGGTGGTGGTGGACTGGCTGCCGGGGTTGGTGACGGTCACCGTGTTGCCGGTGCTGGAGCCGGCGGTGAAGGCGGCGGTGCCGTTCGGGGTGCCCCAGCCGGTCGGGCCGTCGTAACCGGTGCCCGCGGTGCAGAAGTACGAGGTGGAGCAGGAGCCGTTGCTGCCGCTGGTCACGTCGTACAGGTTGCCCGTGTGCTGGTAGGGGTACTTCGCCGGGTAGTCGCTCGTGCCCGGGGTGCCCGCGAGGGCGTAGACGCCGGCGACGATCGGGGCGGAGGCGCTGGTGCCGCCGTAGACCGCCCAGCCGGTGCCGCCGTAGGTGTCGTAGACCGCCACGCCGGTGGCCGGGTCGGCGACGGCGGAGACGTCGGCCTCCATGCGCTTGGAGCAGCCGGAGTCGGTCTGCCAGCTCGGCTTCGGGTCGTAGGCCGAGCAGCCGGAGCCGGTGCCCTCGGTGGAGCTGGTGTGCCACACCGACTCGCTCCAGCCACGGGAGTTGGAGGCGGTGGTCAGCGCGGTGCCGCCGACGGCGGTCACGTACTGCGAGGTCGCCGGGTACTCGGCACCGTAGGCGGAGTCACCGGAGGAGACGGTGATCGCGACGCCCGGGTGCTTGAAGTACTGGGTGTCCTCGGTGGTCTGGGAGGAGGACTCGGAGCCGCCCCAGCTGTTGGAGACGACCTTGGCGCCGAGCGTGACGGCCTCGTTCTCGGCGATGCCGAGGTCGGTGTCGTTCGCGGAGTTCGCCTCGACCAGGACGATGCTGCAGTTCGGGCAGACCGCGCTGACCATGTCGAGGTCGAGGGCCTCTTCACCGGCCCAGCCGCTGTCGTTGGTCGGCAGCGAGGTGGTGGAACCGGTCTGGCTGACCTGCTTGAAGCAGCCGTTGGCCTTGGTGCAGGACGACAGGCCGTAGGTGGAGCGGTAGGTGCCCAGGTCCGACTCGGCGTTGGGGTCGTTGTAGGCGTCCACGATGGCGACCGTCATGCCCGAGCCGCCCGTGGTGGGCAGGTTGTAGGCGCTGTGCAGGTTGGCCGGGGAGAGGCCGGAGGGTGCCGCGGCGGCGAGCGCCGAGGCGAGGCGCTGCTTGATGTCGGTGCGGCGCTGGGCGAAGCAGGACGCGTGCCCGGGCTCGGCGGTGGCGCAGAGGTGGGCCGTGGGGACCTTCTGGCCGGCCTTGCCGGTGGAGTGGTAGGTCTGCCGCTCGGGGGCGGTCAGCGCCTTGTTGTTCTGCGTGACCCTGGAGGTGTGGGGGTGGGCCGCTGCGGGCTGTGCCCCGGCCGTCGGTGCCGCGGCGAGTCCGGCGACGGTGAGGGCGAGGGCGGGGAAGGCGACGGCGACGAGTCTTCGCAGACTGCGTCTCTGCCGGTTCGGACGTGACTCACGCATGGGGTACTGCCTCCGGTTGACGTGGGGTTTCGCACTGGGTGGGGCAGGCCCGTGACGCGCGAGCGGCGGCAAGCGCGCAGCCATGAGCATGACACTGCGCGAGGAACGTAGCTCTGGCCGGAATTCACCGGCAGTACTGAAAGGAATTCTTTGCTCTGCCATAGGAACGACTTAGCCCCCTCATAAGAGGGGGCTGACACTCGCTTGAGGCAGGCTACGCCCAGAGCTGGCCCTGCAGCGTCTGGATGGCCTCCTCGGTGGTGGCCGCCGTGTAGACACCGGTGGACAGGTACTTCCAGCCGCCGTCGGCCACGATGAAGACGATGTCGGCGGGCTCCCCCGCCTTGACCGCCTTCCTGCCCACGCCGATCGCCGCGTGCAGGGCGGCGCCGGTCGAGACTCCCGCGAAGATGCCCTCCTGCCGCAGGAGTTCACGGGTGCGGGTGACGGCGTCGGCCGAACCGACCGAGAAACGGCTGGTGAGGACGGAGGCGTCGTACAGCTCGGGTACGAAGCCCTCGTCGAGGTTCCTGAGGCCGTACACCAGGTCGTCGTAGCGCGGTTCGGCGGCCACGATCTGGATGCCCGGCCGGTGCTCGCGCAGATAACGGCCGACGCCCATCAGGGTGCCGGTGGTGCCGAGGCCCGCGACGAAGTGGGTGATCGAGGGCAGGTCCGCCAGGATCTCGGGGCCGGTCGTGGCGTAGTGGGCGCCGGCGTTGTCCGGGTTGCCGTACTGGTAGAGCATCACCCAGTCGGGATGCTCGGCGGCCAGCTCCTTGGCCACGCGCACGGCGGTGTTCGAGCCGCCCGCCGCCGGCGAGGAGATGATCTCGGCACCCCACATGCCGAGCAGGTCCCGGCGCTCCTGCGAGGTGTTCTCCGGCATCACGCACACCATGCGGTAGCCCTTGAGCTTGGCCGCCATGGCCAGCGAGATGCCGGTGTTGCCGCTGGTCGGCTCCAGGATCGTGCAGCCCGGAGTGAGCCGGCCGTCCTTCTCCGCCTGCTCGATCATGTGCAGGGCGGGACGGTCCTTGACCGAGCCCGTGGGGTTGCGGTCCTCCAGCTTCGCCCAGATACGGACGTCGGAGGACGGCGACAGCCGCGGCAGGCGCACCAGGGGGGTGTTGCCCACCGCGGCCAGCGGGGAGTCGTAGCGCATCGCTGCTCAGCGGCCGATCCGCGCATGCCCGCCCGTCGCCCGGCCACCACCCCGGCCGGACGCGGCTGACGCCGCGGCAGAACCTCCGGCGACGGCCGGCAGGATCGTGACGTTGTCGCCGTCGGACAGCTTGGTGCTGATGCCGTCCAGGAAGCGGACGTCCTCGTCGTTCAGATAGACGTTCACGAACCGGCGCAGCTGGTCGCCGTCCACGATGCGGGCCTGGATTCCCGCGTGCCGGGTCTCGAGGTCGGCGAACAGCTCGGCGAGGGTCTCACCGCTGCCCTCCACCGCCTTCTGACCGTCGGTGTACGTGCGGAGGATGGTGGGGATGCGGACCTCGATGGCCATGATTGCGGCTCCTGTCGGGAAAAGTCGGGTCTGGGCACACGGCGGCACGCCGCGGCTCACGGCCGTACGGCGGCAGGGGAACGTCAACAGATGGCGCTGTTCAGCCTGCACAGGTCGACGTGCAGCCGCGCCACGAGCAGCATGCCCGGCGCCTTCTCGCTCACGTCGTTCAGAACCATGCGCTCATCGTAACGATTCCCGGTCCGGCCATCGGAGTGTGATCTCGCATGCTGGATGAAATCTGACCGCATCGCGGGATCAGTAGGAGTCCACGACCTTGACCTCCTCCTCCGTGACCGCACCGTCCACGATCCGGAAGGAGCGGAACTGGAACTCGCCCATGCCGTCGGTGTCGGCGGTGGACACCAGGACGTAGTGCGCACCGGGCTCGTTGGCGTAGGAGATGTCGGTCCGGGACGGGTAGGCCTCGGTCGCGGTGTGGGAGTGGTAGATGATCACGGGGTCCTCGTCGCGGTCGTCCAGCTCGCGGTAGAGCTTGAGCAGGTCACCCGAGTCGAACTCGTAGAACGTCGGCGACATGGCCGCGTTCAGCATCGGAATGAAGCGCTCGGGGCGGTCGGAGCCCGCCGGGCCCGCGACGACACCGCACGCCTCGTCGGGGTGGTCCTTGCGGGCGTGCGCGACGATCTGGTCGACGACGGCCTGGGTGATGGTCAGCATGTCGGTCAGGATAAGCAGAAGGGCCGTTCCGTACCGAGGGATGGTACGGAACGGCCCATATGCCGGACGTCCTGAGCGGCAGCCGCAGCGGAGCACCACGAGAGCCCCGTGCGGCTGGACGTCCCGGAGGGAAGGTCAGCGCTTGCGGAAGGCCGCGGCCTCCGGGTTGCGGCGCTTGAGCACCCAGTAGGAGACGCCGAGGATCGCGGCCCACAGCGGAGCACAGTAAAGCGACACCCGGGCGTCCTTGTCGATGCCCATGAGCACGATCACCATGAAGATGAACGCGAGCGCGAAGTAGCTCGTGTACGGCGCTCCCGGCGCGCGGAACTCGCTCTGCGGCAGCAGTCCGCGGTTCGCCCTTCCCCGGTAGCGGATCTGGCAGAGCAGGATGACGATCCAGGCCCACATGCCGGAGATGGTCGCGAAGGCGACGACGTAGTCGAACGCCTTGCCCGGCCACTGGTAGTTGATCCAGACGCCGACCAGCATCAGCGCGGCGGAGAACGTGGTGCCGGCCAGCGGCGTACCGCTGCGCGTCAGCTTGGTGAAGAACTTCGGGCCCTGGCTGTTGAGCGCCAGGTCGCGCAGCATGCGGCCGGTGGAGTACATACCGGAGTTGCAGGAGGACAGCGCGGCCGTGAGGACGACGAAGTTGACGATGCCGGCGCCCGCGGGCAGGCCCATCTTCTCGAAGGCGACCACGAACGGGCTCGCACCGGCGTGGAAGTTCGTCCACGGCACGACCGACAGGATCATGATCAGCGCGCCGACGTAGAAGACGGCGATGCGCCACGGCACGGTGTTGATCGCCTTGGGCAGCACCTTCTTGGGGTCCTTGGACTCGCCCGCGGTGACACCGACCAGCTCGACGGCGAGGAAGGCGAACATGACCATCTGCAGGGTCATCAGCGTGTTGCCGACCCCGTGCGGGAAGAAGCCGCCGTCGTTCCACAGATGCCCCATGGAGGCGGTGCCGCCCGCGTCGGAGAAGCCGATCGTCAGGATGCCGGCGCAGATCAGGATCATGCCGATGATCGCGGTGACCTTGACCATGGAGAACCAGAACTCCAGCTCACCGAAGAGCTTCACGGAGATCAGGTTGGCGCCGTACAGCACGACCGTGAACACCAGGGCCGACAGCCACTGCGGGATGTTCCACCAGTACGTCATGTAGGCGGCCGCCGCCGTGACCTCGGTGATGCCGGTGACCACCCAGAACAGCCAGTACGTCCACCCGGTCACGAACCCCGCGAAGGGACCGATGAACTCGCGCGCGTACTCCGAGAACGAACCCGACACCGGGCGGTACATCAGCAGCTCGCCGAGCGCCCGCATGATCAGGAAGATGACGAGGCCCGCGATGGCGTACGCCAGGATCAGGCTGGGGCCGGCCTTGGAAATACCCTTGCCCGCGCCGAGGAACAGACCGGTGCCGATGGCACCGCCGATGGCGATCATCTGGATCTGCCGGGACCCGAGCCCGCGCTGATACCCCTCGCCGCCCTCGCTGCCCTCCGCCCGCGTGGCCTCGTCGCCGTCGCGAAGCTGGTCGACCTGCGATGAGGTCATGTGTGGTGCGCCTTTCTCCATGCCGACCCGGGCCTTTCGTCGGCCTCGGATCGGGTTTCGATCCCCCCGGATTGCTGGAGCGAGCGGGCTCGGACTTCTCCGGGCCCGCTGAGCCTGGCCGACGGTCGTCGGCTCGGTGGCGCACCCGGCCGAACATGGGTGGTGTTGGCCGGGCGGTCGTGAAGATTTATCACGGCCGCAATATTGATCACCGAGGGGAACTGTGACGCACAGCACAGGTAGAAGCGGACAAAATTGCGCCAAACACGGCAAAACCGGCCGGAATGGTGACGGGATCGTTATCCGGATTTGAGCGTCCGCTGAGCGAACACGCTCCGGTGAGGAAATCCCCCGATTACGGCATAAGCGTGGCGACCAGGGTCTCCTGGAGCCCGCCGAGCCACAGATAGGCCATCACCATCGGCTTGCGCGGGTCCTCGTCCGGGAGGCCGTAGAGCAGATCGGCGTCGTCCTCGTCGGTGATCTCCAGCCGGGCGCCGATCGCGAGCCGCAGGTCGTTGAGGGCGCCGAGCCACTGCCGGGACTCCTCCGGCGTCAGCTTCAGCACCGCACCGCCCTGGTCCACCGGGGCGAGCGCGTCCAGGGCGCGGATCACCGCGAGCGCGTTCTCCCGCTTGCCGGCACGCAGGTCGTTCTCGGTGTAGCGGCGGAACTCCGCGGAGTGCGCCCGGCGCTCCTCGGCCTCGGCGGGCGAGCCGGGGGCCTGCTCCGGGTCGCTGTAGGCATCGGGGAAGAGCCTTTTGAGAACCGGGTCGGCGGGCGGCTCGCTCGGACCCTCGGCGAACAGCTCGGCGAGCGGGTCCCGGGGGGCGTCCGCGCCGGGGCCGGGGCCGATGAGCTCCAGGAGCTGGACGGCCAGCGACCGGATGATGGAGATCTCGACGTCGTCGAGCGCGACGGCCGCGCCGCCGCCGGGAAGCGGTTCGAAATGTCCGGGCATGTAAATGGATTCGCTACTTCCGGTCCTGCTGCAGGGTGGCCCACAGACCGTAACCGTGCATCGCCTGCACGTCGCGCTCCATCTCCTCGCGGCTACCGCTGGAGACGACCGCCCGGCCCTTGTGGTGGACGTCGAGCATGAGCTTCGTCGCCTTGTCCTTGGTGTACCCGAAGTACGACTGGAAGACGTAGGTCACATAGCTCATGAGGTTGACCGGGTCGTTGTGCACGATGGTGACCCAGGGGACGTCGGGCTCGGGTACGGCGAAGACCTCCTCCGCCGACTCGGTGCGTTCGATCTCTGCGGGCGCGGGTGACGTCACAGTGCCCATGCTGCCACGGGCTCCGGAAATCGTCACACTGACGAGATAGGAGTACGATCCATGGTCATGAACACAGCGGACCTTGGGCTGCCGGTGGATGTTCCGTCGACGGCGCTCTTCACGGACCAGTACGAGCTGACGATGCTGCGGGCCGCCCTGAAGGCCGGTACGGCCGAACGGCGGAGCGTCTTCGAGGTCTTCACCCGGCGGCTGCCGGACGGGCGCCGCTACGGCGTGGTGGCGGGCACCGGACGCGTCCTGGACGCGGTGGAGAACTTCCGCTTCGACGCGGGCGTCCTCGGCTTCCTGGGCGAGCGGAAGATCGTGGACGAGGACACCCTGAAGTGGCTGGCCGACTACCGCTTCAGCGGGGACATCTGGGGCTACCCCGAGGGCGAGGTGTACTTCCCCGGCTCGCCGATCATGCGCGTCGAGGGCACCTTCGCCGAGTGCGTGCTCCTGGAGACGGTCATCCTCTCCATCCTCAACCACGACTCCGCGATCGCCGCCGCCGCCTCCCGTATGGCCTCCGCCGCGGGGGAGCGCCCGCTGATCGAGATGGGCGCGCGCCGCACCCACGAGCTGGCGGCCGTCGCGGCGGCCCGGGCGGCCTACGTCGGCGGCTTCGCGACCACCTCCGACCTGGCGGCCGGCTTCCGCTACGGCATCCCGACCGTCGGTACCTCCGCCCACGCCTTCACCCTCCTCCACGACCGCGAGCGGGACGCCTTCCAGGCCCAGGTCGACACCCTCGGCCGGGGCACCACACTGCTCGTGGACACCTACGACGTCGCCGAGGCCGTCCGTACGGCGGTGGAGGTGGCCGGGCCCGAGCTGGGCGCGGTCCGCATCGACTCCGGCGACCTGCTGCTCGTGGCGCACCGGGTGCGGCAGCAGCTGGACGAGCTGGGCGCGACGGACACGAAGATCATCGTGACCTCGGACCTGGACGAGTACGCGATCGCCTCGCTGGCCGCCGCCCCCGTGGACGCCTACGGCGTCGGCACCCAGCTGGTCACCGGCTCCGGGCACCCGACCGCATCCATGGTCTACAAGCTGGTCGCCCGCGCCGAGGCCGCCGACCCGAAGGCCCCGCTGGTGCCGGTCGCGAAGAAGTCCAGCGGCGGCAAGACCTCCGTCGGGGGCCGCAAGTGGGCGGCGCGCCGGCTGGACGAGGGCGGGGTGGCGGAGGCCGAGGTCGTGGGCACCGGCCCGGTGCCGGCGGACCTCGCCGACCGCCAGCTGCTGGTGCAGCTGGTCAAGGGCGGGGACGTGATAGCCCGGGAGCCCCTGGACGTCCCCCGGGACCGCCACATCGCCGCCCGGGCCAATCTCCCGCTCTCCGCGACCCAGCTCTCCCGAGGGGAACCCGTCATTCCGACGGAGTACGTCCACGGGCGCTCGGGTAGCTAAAGCGGGACCGTCGTCCGCCCCGCCGGAACGCCCCCTCCCGCAGGGGCCCGGAAGTCTCTAGGCTCAGTTACTTGACCCTTAGTCGAAGGACACCCATCATGCGCCGCGCCTTGATCGTCGTAGATGTGCAGAACGACTTCTGCGAGGGGGGCAGCCTCGCGGTGGCCGGAGGTGCGGACGTGGCCGCCGCCATCACGGAGCTGATCGGCCAGGCGGCCGGCACCGGGTACCGGCACGTGGTGGCCACCCGCGACCACCACATCGCGCCCGGCGGCCACTTCGCCGACAACCCCGACTTCGTCCGGTCCTGGCCCGCGCACTGCGTCGCGGGCACGGAGGGCGTCGGCTTCCACCCGAACTTCGCCCCCGCCGTCGCCTCCGGCGCGGTCGACGCGGTCTTCGACAAGGGCGCCTACTCGGCGGCCTACAGCGGCTTCGAGGGCACCGACGAGAACGGCGTCCCGCTCGCCGACTGGCTCCGCGCCCGCCACATCGACGAGATCGACGTGGTCGGCATAGCCACGGACCACTGCGTGCGGGCCACCGCCCTGGACGCCGCGAGGGAGGGCTTCCGCACCCAGATCCTGCTGGACCTCACGGCGGGGGTGGCCCCGGAGACGACGGAACGGGCCCTGGAGGAGTTGCGTGAGGCGGGGGTGGAACTCTCCGGCAAGCCCGTGGTCAGCGGCTACTGAACCACCGCCGACCTGCGAAGCAGCGCGCGGATCGGATGCCACAGCTCGTTCACGATGACACCGTTGTCCGCCGGTGCCGTGCGCCATATCAGGCCGTCCGGGTGGTGCAGGACGGCCGTGATCTCGTCCGGGGTCGGAGGCGCGGCGTTCCCCCGGAGGTAGATCGCGCGCAGGCCCAGGTTGCGGAGCCTGGTCAGGGCCCTGGCCCGGTTCTGGGCGTGCACCAGAACCCGGACCCCGGCGGTGTCGTAGGGCAGGTTCAGTGCCACCACGACCGTGCCGTTCGGTAGCTTGCAGAAGCCTCCAGCGGCCATGCGGTCACATCCCCGTTTCGGTCGGTGTCAATAAGCGGTCCACAGGACGCACCTAAACACGATCGGCGGCAACCCGCCAAGGGGTTGCCGCCGATACTCGTCTGACCTGCGGGAATAAGGACTACTTCACCGCGGGGCCGACCTTGAGCAAGATCGTCGAGCCGTTCTCGGCCTCCTTGACGATCGTGATCCTGGTGTTGGTGTCAGTGACCTTCACGCCCCCGGCCGGGTTCGCGGGGTCGTAGTACGTGCTGGTGTGGTCGTTGAAGACCGGAACCCCCTTCGACCCCTTGATCGTCGTCGCGACGTCCGCCTTGTGCAGCGTGATGCCGTCGGTGCCGTACAGGCTGAACGGGGAGTCGTAGGCCTGCACGCGGTTGCGCATCAGCGTGCCGTCGGACCACTTCAGCGCCGTCGGGTGCGAGTCGATCGGCAGGATCAGACCGGTGCCCGGGTGGTCCTTGGCGTTGGTGTTGTTGTCCGCCTGGGAGGTGTCCCACTTCCAGATCAGCAGGCCGTTCTGGTACGGGTAGTGCTCCACCCAGCCGGGGCGCTCGGCCGAACCGAAGTTGTACGGGCCGGTCCTGAGCGTCTTGTCGTACGACACGTACTGCCGGTTCTCGGCGATGTAGTACTGCTTGTAGTCCTTGGTGAAGGACGCGCCGATGCGGGAGAAGCCGTTCGACGTCCAAGCGGCGTCCTGCGTCTCGGCGTTGTCCGAGAAGAGCGGGGTGCCGTCGGCGGTCACGCTGATCCGGTCGGCCGTGAAGCCGTTCTCCGCGACACCGCCGTCGGTGGCGTAGCGGAAGCGCAGGTCGATCTTCTTGCCCGCGTAGGCGTCGAGGGGGAACGACAGCTTCTTGTGCGTCTGCGAGAAGCCGGTCAGCGCCGGCTTGCCGCCGGCGTCACGCGGGACGGCCTGGCCGTCCGCCGTGCCGTCGAGGGCGGTCCAGTTGGCGCCGCCGTCGGTCGACACCTCGGTGTAGACGTAGTCGAAGCCGTCCTCGGTGGCCCACCAGCCGTCCAGGTCCAGCTTCGCCGAGGAGGTGCCGGTGAGGTCCACGGACCGGGTCAGCGTGTTGTTCAGGTCGTTGCCGCTGCCGCTCCACCACTGGTTCTTGCCCTCGGCCGGCTCGGTGATCGTGGTGGTGACCGCCTTGTCGGGCAGGTTGACCACGAGGGCCTGCTTGTTCCAGGTGTTGTACTCGGCGACGCCCAGCTTGTGCGTGGACTGCGTGCCGGCCTTGGCGGTGTCGTAGTTCAGCCAGCCCAGCTGCAGCTTGTCCCAGGCGTTCATGTCGCCCGGCAGGTTGCCGATGGACTCCTTGCCGGTGCCGAGCCAGGAGCCGGAGGACATCAGGGTCCAGAAGCCGGTGGAGTTGTCGCCGCCGTGGGTGTCGTACTCGTCCGGCAGACCGAGGTCGTGGCCGTACTCGTGGGCGAAGACGCCGAGGCCGCCGTTCTCGGGCTGGATGGTGTAGTCGCCGACCCAGACACCGGTGTTGCCGACCTGTGCGCCGCCGAGCTTGTTGTTCTCGGGGCCGGTGGCGCCCTTGTCGGTGCCGAAGGCGTACCAGCGGTGGGCCCAGATCGCGTCCTTGCCCTGGGCGCCGCCGCCCGCGGACTCGTCCTCACCGGCGTGCACGATCTGGAAGTGGTCGACGTAACCGTCCGGCTCGTTGAAGTTGCCGTCGTGGTCGTAGTCGTAACGGTCCCACTGGTCGTACTGGGCGAGGTCCTTCTTGATGTCGGCGTCGGTCTTGCCGGCCGCCTTCTGCTGGGCCACCCAGGCGTTCAGGCCGTCGCTGACGACGTTCCACACGCTCGGGCAGTTGGTCTGGCCGCAGGCGTTGTTGCCGTAGCGCGCCTCGTTGTAAGGGACCTTGACCCAGTCCGAGACCTCGCCGTTCACCGAGTAGCGGCCCGAGGACTGCTTCTCGTAGTACTTCTTCAGCGACTCGGTCTTCTTGCCGGTGCCGAAGTAGAGGTCCTGGTAGTGCTTCTGGTTGTAGTCCTTCTGCCAGGCCGTGGAGTTGTCGGTCTTGCGGTCCGGCGCGGCGATGGTGTTGTGCAGCGGGCCGGGCGTGCCGCCGAACTTGGGGTCGGTCCTGTCCCCGAACTCCACCAGGATCGTGAAGATCTTGTCGGTCTTCTCGCGGCTGAGCTCGACGTACTTGCTCCTGCCCTTGCGGCTCTTGAGCGCCACGACCTTGGAGCCGTTCCGCTCCTGCGCCTTGGTCTTGCCCGATATGAGCTGGTTCAGCGCCTCCTGGCGCTGGGCTTCCTGGGTCTTGCTCAGCGGACCGTCCAGGTCGTGTGCCCGCTGCTTCACCGGGGCCGGGTCATGCCGGTTCACGGCCGCCGGCCGGGCCTGGGTGCTCGCCTCCGCGACGGCGAAGGTGGCGAACGTGGCGGAGGCCGCCGCGAGCGTCACTCCTATCGCGGCAGCTCTGAACGTCCAGGATCTGCTGGTCACTTGAGTTCCTCCCCCGCGCCGCGCACACGGACAGGGGGTTCCGGGTCATGGAGGGATCCGTGCGCGCAAGATCAACGCGTGTAATCAAGTGCCGTAATTTGACTAGAGGTTTAGAAGAAAAGACAGTCCTTGACTTGTGCAGGCCAAGTGCACTATGCGGAGGAGACGTCCGCTTTACGAACCTGCTCGCGGCCTATGCCTCCACCCCATGACTCCGTGCGCCCCCTGTGCACCCCGTACCGTGGGTTAGGTCACGCTTACCAGGCGCCCCGTTCGGGCATGCACGCGAAGAGAGTCGAACGGCACGCCTCAGCCCCCGAAGTCTTCCTAGGACACGATTGCCATGCCTCGTCCGACTGCCGCACAGCTCGTTTACGGTTCCTGCACCGTGATCTTCTCGACGCTCGCCATGCTGCTGCTGTCCCAGACGGGTTCGGGCCTCGGGATCACCGTCATCGCCCTCGCGGCGCTGGCCCTCGGGCTGCTCGTGGCGATGACGGTGCCGCTGCCGGCGGCCAGCACGACCGAGTCGGCAGCCGGATCCACCGAGCCCGCACCCCAGGAACAGCGGGTGTCCACCGCCCTGTGAACGACGGCGCACACAAAAGCGGCGGACCCGTCTTCCCACGGGCCCGCCGCTTTCGTATGGCCGCCCATAACATCTGCGGCCACCTCTCACCCTTCGCTCAACGGGTGCTGACCACCACCGTCTTGGCCGCCTTGTCGTGCAGGCCCTGTTTATACGGTTTGTCGAAGAAGCTCCAGCCGCCGCAGATCGCCGTCCAGATACAGGCGCAGCAGAAGGCGAACGGCAGCCACAGCACCAGGGCGCGGATCAGGTTGGCCGGCACCGAGGGGGTCGCGCCGTCGTCCAGGTTCGCCACCCGCATGCCCAGCCACTGCTTGCCGAGGGTCTGGCCGTACTTGGCCATCAGGAAGGTGTCGTAGGCGATGTACAGGACGGCCGCGATGACCGACTGCGCCACCGACCGGCCGACCTCGGCCTGGTCACCGTTGATCTGGTACTCGCGCACACCGAACGCCCAGGTGAGCAGCCAGACGACGACGCCGACGAGGATCATGTCGACGATCCGCGCGAGCGTCCGCCTGCCGCTGTCGGCGAGCGGGGGCATACCGGCCAGCGGGTCGGCGGGGTAACCGCCGGCACCATGGGGGCCGCCCCCGTAGGGGCCGGCGCCGCCGTACGGGCCACCGCCGTAGGGAGGGGGCTGGCCCCCGCCCGGGGGCGGGGGCGGGGGCGGGTGGGCGCCGCCGGACGGGGTGTCGTACGGCGAGCCCGGCCCCTGCCCCTGGTCCGACGGGGGCCGCTTCCTGAACGGGTCGTCCTCGGGTGGCTGCTCTCCGGATCCGGGGGGCGGTTCGCTGCTCATGGCCCGAGTGGACCGCGAAAGCGCCGGTTACGCATCCGGCGGGCGGCCGTACGGGGGAGCGGGCACCGGCTGCCGGCGCCGTTCCGTCAGCCGGCGACGAAGGTGTGGGCCGCCTTGTCGTGCCAGCACTGGTGCCAGGGCCGGTCGAACAGGCACCACAGCACGCCCACGATCCCGATGCCGAGCAGCCCCGGCACGCTGTAGACCAGCCAGCGGCGCAGTGCCGGGCCGAAGCCCGGGGGCTCGTGCGCCTCGATGTCCCGCACCTCGATACCGAGCAGCTTCTTGCCGAGGGTGCGGCCCCATTTGGCGGTCGGCAGCACCTCGCACACGACACCGAAGAGCAGCAGGACGGCGAGGACGACACCGAGGCTGGTGGCGGTCGTGCCGTCGAGCAGCCAGACGGTGACCTCGCGGCCGGACAGCCTGGCCGCGTCGATCTTCTCCTGGACGTGGTCGGCGGCCTGGATGCCGAGCGGTACGGCGGCGGCGGCCGTCACCGCGCCCAGCACCAGAGTGTCGATCAGCCGGGCGGCGAACCGCTTGCCGAGTCCGGCGGGGCGGGCGGCGGCCTGGCGGCGCGCGGCCGCCTGGAAGGGGTCGTCCACCGGCGGCTTCCACGGCGCCACCGGCTGCTCGTCACCGCCACCGGCCAGCTGGTGCACCTGCTGTGCCCAGGACGCCTGACCGCCACCGGGCCCGCTGGTCAGCGGGGCGGCCGGGGCACCGCCCTGCGCGGGCACCGACGGCGCCACGGCCGCCTGGGCGGGCTGGGCGGACTGCGCCGCCTGGGGTGCCTGGGCGGCGGCACGCGCGGCGGCAGCCTTGCCGGCCCCGAAGCCGGGGCCTTGGGCCGGGGAGGACGAGGCGGAGGGCGGGGTGGGCGCGCCGACGGGGCCCTGCGGTCCGAAGCCGCCGGAGACCCCGGGCGTACCGGCTGAGGCCCCGCCGGGCCCGGCCGGACCGGCACCCGGTCCCACTCCCGAGCCCGTCGCTGCGGACCCGCCGGACCCCGCGCCGGAGCCGGAGCCCTGCGCGCCGAAGCCGGAACCGGGCCCCGCCTCGGTACCGGGGGCGCCGAAGCCCGCGCCCTGCGCCGGAACGTGCGGGCCGAAGCCGCCGGGCGCCGGGGACGAACCGGCCGCACCCGCGTCGTGGCCGCCCGCTCCCGAACCGGACGCGGGCGCGCCGAAGCCGGGGCCCTGGGCCGCGCCGTACGGTCCGAAGCCGGAGCCCGCGCCGGCTTCCGCACCGGGGGCCTGCGCGCCGGACGCGGGCTGCGTGCCCCGCCGGCCCTGACCGGGTACGGGGCGGAACGTCATCGTGCCGTCGTCCTTGACAGCGGCCGGCCCCGGGACCGGCCGTCGGAAGATGAAGGTGCCGCCGGAGTCCTGGTCGTCGCCCTCCCCCGGCGGACTCGAGGCCGTGCCGTCGGTGCGGCCGGCCTGGCCGGTCGGCCGGGCCGAGCCCTCCGCGGGCACCCGCGGGTCGGCACCCCAGGCGGCCCGCCCGTCACCGTCCCCGGCGGAACCGAACCGCCCGGCGGGCTGCCCGGCAGCCTGGCCGCCACCGCCCTGCCGGCCGTGCGGGCCACCGGCACCGGGCTGCCCGCCGCCCCGGGGCCCCGCCTGGCCCCCCGCACCGTGCTGTGCCACGCCGTAGCCGCCCGCGCCTGCCCCCGCCGGGCCTTGTTCGCCGTAGCCGGCAGGGCCCGTGCCGCCGGTGCCGCCGGCGCCCCAGGCACCGGCGCCGTCCTGTCCGGAGGGTGCCGGCGCGGGGTCCTCGTCGAAGAAGTGCGGGCCCGTCTCCTCCACCGCCGCGGGCGCGGCGCGGACGCCGGGCGGCGGGGTGAGCGGTTCGCCGTCCTTCGGCGCCGGCCGGCTGGTGCCGGGCACCCAGGAGGCGCCGTTCCAGTACCGGACGTATCCGGGGATGGACGGGTCCGGGTAGTAGCCCTCGCGGGGCCTGTCGTCACCTGGGGCCGGGGTTGGGGCGCTCATGTCCTTCGTCCCGTATCTGCTCGGGGGTGGGATGGGGGCCTCCACATCTATCAGACCGGGGCAGCCCTCAGCGCCAGTCCCGCCGGACCCACTCCTTTCCGGGCAACGCCGCACCGGACTCCCACAGGTCCGCGAAAAAATTTTCCCCGTACCCGCGTAATGGCCCGGCCCCGGCCCCCTCTCCCCTGGTACGGGCCCGTCCCGAGCGGTCCCGAATGACGCAGACGAGGAAAGGAACGCAGGTCATGGAGCACATCGTGGTGGAGCGGGAGCTGGAGCTGAGGCTCATCCTGTCGCCGGAGCGCAGCATCCCGGTGCCGGCCCGGCTGGGCTACCGCTCCGAGGATCCGTACGCCGTCCACATCGCCTTCCACATCAACTCCGACTGCCCCGTCAACTGGACGTTCGCCCGCGAACTGCTGGTGGAGGGGGTCTTCCGGCCGTGCGGGCAGGGGGACGTGCGGGTGTGGCCGGCGAAGGCCGACGGACGCGGTGTCGTCCTGATGGCGCTGAGCTCGCCGGACGGGGACGCGCTGCTGGAGGCACCCGTCCCCCAGGTGTCGGCCTGGCTGGAGCGGACGCTGCGAGCGGTGCCGCCGGGGACGGAGGGCGGACAGCTGGGCATCGACGACGCGCTCGACCAGCTGCTCGCGCAGTGAGCCGCCGTAGGAAAGGCTCAGAGGACCTTTCCCGGATTGAGGATGCCCAGCGGGTCGAAGGCCTGCTTCACGGCCCGCTGCATCTCGATCCCGACCGGGCCGATCTCCCGGGCCAGCCACTCCTTCTTCAGCACGCCGACCCCGTGTTCGCCGGTGATGGTGCCGCCCAGCTCCAGGCCGAGGGCCATGATCTCGTCGAAGGACTCGCGGGCCCGGCGGGACTCGTCGGCGTCCTGGGCGTCGAAGCAGACGGTCGGGTGGGTGTTGCCGTCGCCGGCGTGCGCACAGACGCCGATGGTCAGGTCGTACTTGGCGGCGATCCGCTCGACGCCCTCCAGCATCGCGCCGAGCTGCGAGCGGGGCACGCACACGTCGTCGATCATCGTCGTGCCCTTGACCGCCTCCAGCGCGGTCAGCGAGAGCCGCCGGGCCTGCAGCAGCAGCTCGGACTCGGCCGCGTCCTCTGCGGGCACGACCTGCGTGGCGCCCATGGCCTCGCACAGCGCGCCGACGGCGGCCAGGTCGGCGGCGGGGTGCGGGGTGTCGAAGGCGGCCAGCAGCAGCGCCTCGGTGGTCTCGGGGAGGCCCATGTGGGCGAGGTCGTTGACGGCCTTGACGGTCGTACGGTCCATCAGTTCGAGGAGGGAGGGGACGTGACCGCCCTCCATGATCCGGCAGACGGCACCGCAGGCGGCGGCCGCGGAGGGGAACTCCGCGGCCAGCACCAGCTGCTGCGGCGGCTTGGGCCGCAGGGCGAGGACGGCGCGGACGACGATGCCGAGCGAGCCCTCGGAGCCGACGAAGAGCCGGGTCAGGTCGTAGCCCGCCACCCCCTTCGCCGTACGGCGGCCCGTGGACATCAGGCGGCCGTCGGCGAGGACGACGTCCAGACCGAGGACGTACTCGGCGGTCACGCCGTACTTGACGCAGCACAGGCCGCCCGAGCCGGTGCCGATGTTGCCGCCGATGGTGCACATCTCCCAGCTGGAGGGGTCCGGCGGGTAGTACAGGCCGAGCTCCCCGACCGCGCGGGACAGCGTCGCGTTGATCACGCCCGGTTCGACGACGGCGATCCGGTCGACGGGGCTGATCTCCAGGATGCGGTCCATCCGGGTGAGGGACAGCACGATGCAGCCGTCGGTGGCGTTGGCCGCGCCGGACAGGCCGGAGCGGGCGCCCTGCGGGACCACCGGGGCACGCAGCTCGGTGGCGGTGCGCATGACGTGCTGGACCTGTTCGACGGTGCGCGGCAGGACGACGACGGCCGGGGCGCCGGCCGGGCAGAAGCTCGCCATGTCGTGGGCGTAGGAGGTGGTGACGTCGGGGTCGGTCAGGACGGCCTCGGCGGGCAGGCCGGCCAGGAGCCGGTCGGTGAGGTCCTGGGTCACCACAGCGTCTTCGGAGCGGGGCGCTTCGATACGGCTCATGATCAAAGGGTCGCACTCACGGCCATCGGTGTGAACCCCGGGCGCCCTCCGGTTGGGCCACCCGGATGTGATCGTCATATTGACGCACAGTGAACGCCATGGACAACCGAGTGTGCCTGCCGGCTACGTTGCTGCCGAGCGAGCCGCCGGCGCCGCGCCGCTCCCGGCGATGGCAGCGCCGGGTGCTGGTCACCGCGCTGGCGGGTGGGGTCGCCACGGGCGCCGTACTGACGCTGCTGCCCGGGGAGCGGCCGCACGGGGTGGTACGGCCGCCCGCCGCCGGTCCGCAGGCCCAGGCGCAGGCGGCGCAGGCGCTGACGGCGGTGACCTCGGGCTTGCCGGCCGCGCTGCCGCAGCTGGGGGCGCTCATCGGGCAGCAGGAGCAGCGGGTGCGGGCGCAGCCCGGGGACGCGCGGGCGTGGGCCGTGCTGGGGACCGCGTACGTCGCGCGGGCGCGCCGGACGGCCGACCCGGCGGACTACCCGCGGGCCGAGCAGGCGCTGCAGACGTCCCTGCGGGTGCGGGCGGCGCAGAACACCGAGGCGCTGGACGGGCTGGCCGCGCTGGCACTGGCGCGCCGGGACTTTCCGGCGGCGAAACGATACGGCGAGCAGGCGCTGAAGGCGGCGCCGAAGCGGTGGGCGGCGTATCCCCCGCTGATCGACGCCTACACCGGGCTCGGCGACTACCAGAACGCTCGCGCGACGCTGGACAAGCTGCTGGGGCTGCGCACCGGCGCGGCGGCCCGGCCCGCGGTGATGGCGCGGGCCTCGGCGGTGTACCGGGACCGGGGCTGGCGCGAGGACGCGGTGGCCCAGTTGACCGACGCCGCGTCCGCCGCCGGCACCCCGGCCGAGCAGGCCGCCTATCTGACCGGGCTCGGGCAGCTGGCCTGGGAGCGCGGGGACCTGCAGGACGCGCTGCGGCACTTCGAGGCGGCCGTACGCCTCGACCCCGACCAGGCGGCGGCGCTGACCGGGCGGGGCCGGGTGCTGGCGGCGCTGGGCCGCACCACGGAGGCGTACGCGGCGTACCGGGCGGCGCTCACCAGGTTTCCGAGTCCGCAGGGCGCCTGTGAGCTGGGCGAGCTGTACGAGGCGCACGGGATGGCGGCGCAGTCCCGGGAGCAGTACGAGCAGGTCAAGGAGCTGGTACGGCGCCAGATGGCGGCCGGGGTCGACGAGGAGCTGCTGATCGGGCAGTTCGAGGCGGACCACGGGGACCCGCAGGAGGCTGTGGAGCGGTTGCAGGCGGAGTGGGAGCGCCAGCCGGGGATCGAGGTGGCCGACGCGCTCGGCTGGGCGCTGCACCAGGCCGGCGACGACGATGAGGCGCTGACCTACGCCACCACCGCGACGGACACGACGAAGGGCGGCGGGGTGCGCAGCGCGCTGTACGCCTTCCACCGGGGTCTGATCGAGCTGGAGCTGGACGAGCGGGCTTCCGCGCGCCGGCATCTGCAGGAGGCGCTGCGGTTCAATCCGTACTTCTCACCGCTGCGGGTTCCGGTGGCGCAGGAGGCGCTGCGGGCGCTGGGCGACGTACCGGACGAGCCGCCGCCCAGCGCCTAGGTGTATTGACCTGAAGCGTTGTTCACACGGCTGATCGGTGGGTGGCCGCCGAGTGCGGTGTGGCAGCGGTGGTGGTTGTAGGTGTGGAGGAAGTCTGCCAGGGCGGCGGTTCGTTCGTCGTTGCTGGTGTAGGGCCGCAGGTAGGCCCACTCGTCGAGCAGGGTGCGGTTGAAGCGTTCGACCTTGCCGTTGGTCTGCGGCCGGTAGATGCGCGTGAGCTTGCCGGCCGCGCCGAGGTCGGCCAGTGCCTGCCGCCAGGCGAAGCTCTTGCGGTAGGGCCAGGCGTTGTCGGTCAGGACCCGCTCGATGCGGTCGATGCCGCAGGTGGTGAAGAAGGCCGCAGCCCGGCGGAGGAAGGCTGCGCAGGTCGCGGCCTTCTCGTCCGCGTGGATCTCGCTGTAGGCCAGGCGGCTGTGGTCGTCGACGGCGGAGTGAACGTAGTCGAAGCCGACCCTGCTTCGCCGGGCCCGGCCGGCCTGTCGGCCCAAGACCTTGTGGCCGCCGCCGTCGGGGATCCGGCCGAGTTTCTTGACGTCCACGTGGACCAGTTCGCCGGGCCGGTCGCGTTCGTAGCGGCGGATGGGCCGGCCGGTGGGCCGGTCCAGGAAGGCCAGACGGTTCAGGCCGTGCCGGGTGAGGATGCGGTGCACGGTGGAGGCGGGCAGGCCCAGAATCGGTCCGATACGTGCCGGGCCCAGCTTGCGGTCCTGTCGCAGCCTGCAGACCTGCGCCTCCGTGGCGGCTGCGGTCCGGTGCGGTGTCCTGCGGGGCCGGCTGGAGCGGTCGATGAGTCCGCTCTCGCCCTCGGAACGCCAGCGCCGGATCCACTT